>NZ_JAUZUW010000001.1:0-524215 GCF_031844245.1 Exiguobacterium sp. BRG2 | reverse complement strand
GAATCGACGGTGATCTTTTTCAGTTCACAGCGCTCGCTGAAGACGATCAAGGAGTGAAAGAGTGCAGGATCCGTTCCTTCCAAGAAGCGTTGCATGCTTTTAAGATGCCCTTCATTTTGTTTGATCGGATTATAAAACCGTTGTTTGAAGCGATTCTGGAACTGCTGCGTCCACTGACGGTCCTGCTCGCGTCCGAAAATCCACCCGCTGTAGTTTTTCGATTCGAGTACATAGATGCCACTTTCATGAATGAACGTCACATCGATTTCCGTCGTTCCTTCTCCACGCGCACGTGGTAAGTATGTATTAAAGACATACGTGCCGTATCCGGACACTTGATCGAGTTGACGTGTCGTCAAGTACTCGCCCCATTTTCCTTTATCACGAACAATCCGTAAAAACGGCTCGCGTGTCAGTCGGTAGTACCGGCTATTGTGATATGAATTTCGTTTGACGAAGAAGAACAAACCGAACGTTCCGAAGAAGAACAGCACCATGAGCAGTCCAACTTGAATCAAGAATGGCAAAAATGTCACTAACACATTGTCCACTAGATTTATCTCCTTTCCATATTAACCCTTTCTTTTCCACTATATCAGCATAATCAATTTCCACCTCATTTTCCACTATTTGTTATGGTGACTATCCTATGGTACGGTAAAACAAAGGAAGGTGTTCTCCATGGATTCTGTCGTCACGTTCGCACCACTAATCGTCTTATTCTTCATCTGGATGTCCTTATCTCAAAAAGCAGACGAAGCGAAACGCCGCCAACAAACGATTCTGAAGAAGCTACAACGGATCGAAGAGCACCTCGGTCTGAATGAGGTGTCACTAGAAGAAGCAGCGTTACAAGTCGAACTGGTTCAGTTGCTTCATGAAGGAAAGACGGTTGAAGCTGTCAAACGCGTTCGAGAGACGCTCGGATCGTCTTTGCTCGAAGCAAAACAATACGTCGATCAACTAAAAAGCGAGCACGGAATATGATCAAAAAGACCATCTGACAGCGAAGTTCAGATGGTCTTTTCCAACTATGTATTCATTTATGTGCATCAAGTATCAACGAAGGAAATTTCATCTGTTCTGCATTTCGGGGATCGTATCGTTTCGAGCGGAAAATGATGCCGTCATCTCCGTTCCAATCTGCTTGATGAAACAATCCGTTCTGATCGAAATATTCTAGAAGGCGCACTTGAAATCCAGCTTCTTTAAATACTTGCTGTAACGTTTCATATGTATAGACGATTTTATGACTCGCCGCCGGATGGTCAGCAGGACCGGGGCCACCGACTTGAACGATTGCTTGGTATGCCTCATCTCGAAAATTACCGTCCGGCACTGCACAACGAACGTATCCCCCTGGCGCAAGATATGTATAACAATGACGTGCCGCGTCAATTCCTTCTTCGAACGTCAAGTGCTCCCAGACATGTTCCGCAAGAATCGCTTGCAACGTGTCGTTCGAACACAATCGTTCCCAATCGGATCGATTGAGTAGATTCAGCTCATCTTCCTGTGTATGATACCAACCGGGATTGTTGTGGTACGGTCCGGCTCCAATAACGATACGTTCTTTCATACGAGATCCCCCTTCTCGTTTCACCATTCTATTAATTCTCATTTCATACAATTATCCCTGCTTGCGACAAAAAAACAGACGACGGAGAATCCGTCGTCTGTTGCTTTTAATCTCGTGCTGCAAGGCGATACAAGAGATCGAGTAATTCGATATAGAGCCAGATGATCGTCACGATCAATCCGAATGCTGCGACCCATTCCATCGACTTCGGCGCACCGGCACGAACTTGTTGCGAGATGAAATCGAAGTCCATCACAAGTGACAAGGACGCGACGATGACGATGACGAACTGTACACCGATCGCAAGCGGCGAGCTACCTGTCATGAATGGGAGGTCGACACCAAATAACGAGAGAATCAAGTTGACTGCATACAAGACGAAGATCGAGAGAATCGCTGCTGTTACCGCAGAACGGAAACGTTGCGTCACTTTAATCATGCCAGTCGAGTAGACGAACCACATCGCAAATGCAACGACGAATGTCGCAACGACTGCCTTCCCGACGATTCCTGGATACATGCTTTCGAACATGAGCGATAACGCTCCGACTGCCACCCCTTCAACGATCGCATAGACCGGTGAAAGAACCGGTGCCGTCGCCGGTTTGAATGTGATGACCAAGGCAAGAATTAGACCGATGACTAGTCCACCAATCAAGGCTGGGAACAACAACCCTTGGTTTTCTGCGAGGAAGAACCAACTTCCTCCAGCTGCTGCCGTGACGAGAGCGAGCAGTAAGAAAATCTTACTCATCGTCCCACTTTTCGTCATCGGTCGTTCTCCGACACGTGCTGTATCGAACCCACGACGCAATGCCGGGTTAACTTTAAAACGTGAAGCCATTGCATTCACTCCTTTTTATGATTCTGCTTTGTATTACGAAAGCTTCCCGAAAAAGTTTCAAAATAACCATTGATCGAGTGCTTTTAATTGCAACATGACGACCGGGATCGAGGCTTTGGCATCGATGCGGTGTGATTTCGCTTGCCCAATCAAACCGGACGTCACGAAGTCCGACCCTTCGAGCGCTTCCCCGATCGGACCAAATGCATCACTATCGACTTGACGGTGTCGGTAATGGATGAACCGTTCCGTCGTTCCTTCTCTGACTTTACAACCGTCCTCGACGTCCGGGCGATTCAGTCCGTATTCGGCATAATGCCAGACGGTCGTCGTATCCCACGGCGAACCGATATGGAGAATTTGACCGTCCGCTTCAATAAAGCGTTCAATTGGTGAGCCAGGACCGAAACCGTTTTCCAGTGTATGATCGGCAACGAATGTCGCCGCATCCTTCCCCCATGCGGTCACCGACCACATCGGATGCTCGCTTCGGACTACACCTGGATACGTTCGAAAGACTTCCGGTACACGACCGATACCACGTGTGACCGTTTTTGCCGGGTCATATGCCGGCATCTCCCGACGGATCGTTTCCCACCATTCTTCAGGTACAGCCGGTTGGCTCCAGTTCTTCGGATCTGAATTATCCGTACTTTGCGCCGGCATCATGATCAACCCTTCCGTCGTGACGACCTCCTGCAAGGCTTCGATCAATGCTTGTACCCCACCAGGAATCCAGCCAATTTGTTTGAGTGACGTATGGACGAACAGTTTCATACCGGACGTCACACCTAATTCGCGTAACGCTTCTTTGATTTGTGATTTCGTGACCATGTTTCGTGTTTCCATCGTTCTGATCTCCTTACTCGACGACTAATGCTATCGTCGACCCCGTTTTTCCTTGCTTGACCTCGATTTTCGCATCAACACGTGACTTCAGCTCCTGCACATGACTGATGATTCCGACCATACGGCCGCTCGCTTGAATTGAAAGCAACGTCTCGATCGCTTGTTCAAGCGATTCCGGATCAAGTGTTCCAAATCCTTCATCGATAAACATCGTTTCAAGCGACACTCCTCCACTTGCTTCTTGCACGACTTCCGATAGTCCAAGCGCAAGTGCAAGGGACGCCTTGAAGCTTTCACCACCGGACAACGTCTTGACGTGACGTGTTTGCGACGTGTAAGCGTCAAAGACATTTAAATCAAGTCCGTATTTTTTGAGTCCTTTTCCTGCCTCCGTTTTTCGCTCGAGCTGAAAACGACCCGATGTCATCTCATGCAGATGTCGGTTTGCGGCGAACAATATTTCATCGAAGTAAGCCGTCTGAACGTACGTTTCGAATGTCATTCGTTGTGCGTTCTCGCCGACACCAACGCGAGCGAGTTCGCCGATGACTCCGTATCTCGCATCCTCGTCCTCAATCTGGCGTTGCAAGCTTTCCCAAGCCGTTATCAACTGATCAATATGTGCCCTTTCCTTCTCGAGCCCGACACGTCGATCGGTCCGTTCCGTCAGTTCGAGCGACGCCGTCTTCAAGTCCATCCGCAACAGTTCAAGATCCGGGCGCACTTGACCTTCCGTCTTCAAGCGAGCTTGTTCCTGTTTCAGCTTCAATTCCTGCCGCTCTAGGCGGTCTTGTTCCAGCCGTTCATGGAGGAGGCGAATGTCTTCTCGTGACCGTCTCGCATCGCGGAAGGCTTCAATCGTCGGAAACGCTTCTTCTGCCAAGACTGCTTGTAATTCCTTTTCGCGTTTCGTTAATCGGTCGCTTTGTTCAGCAGATGCCTCAGTCAATTGACGGAATCGACCTTGGTGTTCCGCCAAGTCACGATCGAGCTGTTCCTTTTCACGTAACTGGCGCTGTTTATCTTGCTCGAACTGCTCGATGCGTGTTTCTGCCTGTTGTTGTTCTTCACGAAGTGCTGATAACGATTTTACGAATTCTCCAGATTGACTCAGGCGACCAGTCAAGTGTGCCAATTCCGATTCGATGACAGTTTGGTCTTTTACCACCCTATCAATCTTCAACTGTAGTTGCTCTAGCGATTGTTCGAGTTGTTGAAGACATGTTTCAAGACGTTCTTTTTCCGTCTGTGCTGACGCTAATCGGACTTCCGTCTGTTCGACTTCCCGAAGCTGTGCTAAAACTTCCGCATGAGTTGACTCGTTTTCACTCGTTTTTTGAATCTCGATCGTCAGTTGTTGCAGACGCTCTGCAACCGTCCGGTACGAGGCTTGTAACTCTTGATGCGCTTGTTGTGCTTCTAAGAACCGTTGTTGTGCTACATCGACCGATAGTTCCTGTGCGACGGCGACAGCATGTTGCGGATGCGACGTGCTGCCACAGACAGGACAAGCCAGCCCGTCCGTCAATCCCTTGGCAAGTTCAGCAGCCAGTTGTTCCCGTTCACTTTTACGAGCTACTTCATACGCACGCGCTGCCGCCTCTTTTTGATCCCGGACGCTTGTACCGCGGACGATCAACTGTTGTCGCTCTGCTTCCAACTTGTCATACTCTGCGAACTTCGTCGCCAACTGTTGCAGGGTGAAGCGTCGTTCTTGCGCCTGTAAGCGTTCTGCTCCGACGTTCTGCACTGGCCGTAGCTGTTCCTGAACGGTCTTTCGCTCCGTCCGCGTTTGTTCGAGTTGTTTCCTGAACGGTTCCGGATCAAGTTGCTTTAAGCGTTCTGTCAGTTGTTGCTGTTGTTGCCGTAAGAGGGTCTCCGCTTCCAACCGTTCGCATTCTTCTTGAATTTTCTCAAGACGACGACTCAGTTGTTCAATCTGCGGTTCTTCCGCCAGTAATCGATTTACTTTGTCTTGAACGGTGCCTTGCCGCTCTGTCAAGCGCGTGACGTGCTGTTCGGTTTCTTGCTGTTGCCGTTTAAGTCGTGTTAGCTGTTCTTGATCTTGTTGCCATTGATCAAAAAATGGTGCGACGATTTGAGCACGTTCGGCAGCCGTTGCTTCTTCTTGCATCCGCTTAATGTCGGATGATCGTTCAAGCAACAACTGCTCCGTCCGTTGAAGTTGCTCTTGCTCTTGGAAAGCTGCTTCGAGTTGTTCGCCCTGTTGCAACCGTGTCGTTTTGCTCTCGACGATCGTACGTGTTTGTTGCTCCGCTTCTTGAGCCGCTGTCAACCACTCATCCCGTTCCGTCGTCAACGCTTCCATTCGTAACCGGATGTCCGCTTCCGTTAATTCACTCCAGTTTGCTTGCAGGGGTAACTCCTCAAGCTTGGCCCATTGTTTCGTCTTCGTTTCCTTGATGCGTGCCGCAAGATCGAGCGCTTGTCGGTGCAAGCGTTGTTGGAACTCACCATAATGTTCCGTCTTGAACAGTTGTTTGAGAATCTGCAATTTATCTTTTGACTCTGCCATCAACAGTTCGCGGAACTTGTTTTGTGGCAACAGGAGAATTTGTGAAAACTGTTTATAGTCGAGCTGAATCAACTCTTGAACCCGTTGCTTGATTTCCGGAATCTTGATGGCAAGTGGTTTCCACGCCACGCCGTCGAACCGAGCGAACTCTGCTTCATGCGAATAGCCGGTTTTATTGACCGGATGCGGTTGACTCGGTTGCCGGATGATGCGATACCGTTCCCCTTTGAGCGTAAACTCCAGTTCGACTTCCGTCTTTTGTTCAGGTACGGCAAAATGACTTCGCAACTCACTCATTTCCCGCTCACCACCGGACGTCTCACCATACAGGGCGAACGTCAATGCATCAAAAATCGTCGTTTTCCCAGCCCCTGTATTCCCGGAAATGACGAACATCGTCCGTCCAGCAAGTGCCGTGAAATCAATCGTCTCTTCACCAGCAAACGGACCAAAGGCGCGTAATGTCAGTCGTTCTGGGCGCATGTCGCTTCCTCCTTCAAGACGGCTCGCATCGCTTCCGTCGGCTTCTTCTCACGAACTGCTTCATAAAATTCACTGAACAGATCCGCAACAGAAGCATCCTTGACCTGCTCACGCGATGCTTTGACCGCCCGCGTACTCTCGCGGACGAATCCGATTCGCTCGAGGTGCAGGATGTTCGGATAGATTTTTTTCAGCTTGCCCATCGGATCCATCAAGGCTTCGCCGTCCGTCAGGTTGATTTTTAAATAATCATCCGTGACTTGCGTCGCAACGAACGCAGGATCCGTCAATTCATCGAGACTACCAGTCAGTTCTCGCAAATCACGTTTTGGTGCAAGCGGTTCGAATCGACGATCGAACGTACCAGTATCGTTCAACGTCAACACATCGACGCCTTTGACGTGATGTGCTTCTGAAAACGAATATTTCAAGAGCGATCCGCTGTATCGGACCGTCTCGGATTGAATTGCAAGCGGGTTGTGCAAATGACCGAGTGCTGTATAGGTAAACGGTGCAAACTGGCTCGCACTAACTTGCCCTGCCGTTCCGACGGATAATTGCCGCTCCGAATCTGTCTCGAGTCCACCGATGACAAAGGCATGACCGACGAGAACACTCGGTCCGTCTGGGACACATCCGGCAAGGATCGTCCGCATTGCGTCATCATGCGTCTTAATCGTTTCATCATTGTGCACATACCGGACGGTCGCAGGATCGGCAAATGGCACCGGGTAAAATGATACTCCCTTGATCGCGACCGGCTTGATGACCGGCGTCAATTTTCCAACAAGGTGTAGACCCGCCCGTTGGAGTAACGTCGTTCCGAAACTTAACCGTTCGGCTGAATCATGATTTCCGCTGATCGCAATGACCGGTATGTCCCGGTCAAGAATCAGAGCAGCGAGCGTCTCATCGAGTAGTTCAACGGCTTCTGTCGGCGGGACGGCACGGTCGTATAAGTCACCCGCAATGACGATTGCATCCGGTTGTTCGCGATCGACGAGTGTCAAAAACTCGCTCAGGACCGCCCGTTGGTTCCCGAGCATCGACTCGCCATGAACGATTTTACCGAGATGCCAATCGGCAGTATGTATCCATTTCATCTTCATCACACTCACTTTTTAAATATAGTAGCTTAAGTGTAGCATGCGAGCGTTCGTTCTGCGACGAACATCCGTTTGGAACACAAAAAGCAGGAGGCGAATGCCTCCTGCTTTTTGCGCTTTCACAACGAGCGTATTACTTCGTCCGTTGCTTTCTAAAACGTTGGACGGAACGAATCACAGAAACTGATCCGCCGATGATCGCACCGACACCGACGACGATGCCTGTCTTAAATTTTTTGCCCGTTGGTCCGGATGTATGCGTTGCTTGATTGTGTTCAAAAAGTTGTTGGAGGGGCGACGACGTCTCGACTTCGAGAATCTTCGATGCATCCTGATGCAAATCTTCTCTACGTTCGACACTACAAGGTGACAGATAGAATGGGTTCAAGTTCGTCCGGTACCGGTCCGGATTCCAGTTGGCTTGCTGGACAACCGCCTGTGTTTCTTCCGTCTGTGCTTGATCCTTCATCGGATCGAATTCTTGTTTCATCTGAATCACTCCTCTTCACGTTCAAAACCTGTAGACCGATTTATGTCTGAAGTCTTATTTACCTGTTTTTTAAACATTTAAAACATATATTTTTAAAATTAGTTTTACTGTTTTATGAACGTTTATCCGAAATAGGCGTGATACAGTCGTTTTGCTTTAACGAGATCCGCCTCGCCATGAATCAAGACACGACCATCTCGAAAGGCGACCATTCGATGCTCATCCGTCGTAAACGCCAGCAAGTATGGATTATGGGCGGAAATCGACGCAACCAGCTGGAGGCGTTGTTTTAATTGTTCGAGATCCCGCTGCCCGTCTCCACGGATTTGAACGGCATCGCGACCGCACAGTGCCGTGAAACGCACCGTTTGATTCGATAAATAAGGATAAGACGGCTCGATGCCGCACGAGGGGCACTCTGTTTGCTTCAGTGACTGGACGTTGATTTGTTGGAATGTATTCGACCACACGTCAAAGGCAAGCAGACGTGTCCGCAACGCGTCCGTCTTCCCGCTCAACCACTTCAACGCTTCCGTCACTTGTAGAGAGGCGACCATCTGAACAGCTGGACCGATGATTCCCGCCGTATCACACGTCTCCTGATCACGTGGTAATTGATCGAGCAGACACTGCAGACATGGCGTTTCTCCCGGGCGAACAGTGAAAGTAATCCCGTAACTGCCGATGCAGCCGCCGTAAATCCACGGAATCGAGCGCAACAATGCCATATCGTTCATCAGTAAACGAATATCGAAATGATCCGTCGCATCGATGATGAGATCAATATCATCGAGAAGCCACGTCAGCGCTGCCCGGTCGACATCTAATACATGTGCTTCGATCGTCACCGTCGAATTAATCGCTTCAAGTCGCGCTTTTGCAGCAATCGCCTTCGGTATGCTGTGCCGTGCATCATCCTCCGTATAGAGTTGTTGCCGTTGTAGATTACTCCACTCGACATAATCGCGGTCGACGATTCGGACGACGCCGACACCAGCGCGAACGAGTTGTTCTGCCGATGCTGTTCCGAGTGCCCCCATCCCGATGATCAGTACCTTTGCTGTTGCGAAGCGTGCTTGTCCAGCTTCTCCAATCGGTCGAAATCGAGTTTGACGTGAATAACGTGTCATCGAATCAATCCACTCGTTGGACTACTCGCGACTGCATACTGTTTCTTCTCGATTCTTCCCGCTTCGTAGCCGAAGCGCCCTGCTTCGACGGCTAGTCGCATCGCGTGCGCCATCTTGACTGGATCCTGGGCATGGGCGACAGCGGAGTTCAATAAGACACCATCCGCTCCCAGTTCCATTGCATAGGCAACGTCAGTTGGAGAACCGATGCCAGCGTCGACGATGACAGGCACCGTCGTCTGCTCGATGATGAACTTTAGGTGGAGCGGATTGAGGATGCCTTGCCCAGACCCGATCGGTGACGCAGCCGGCATGATGGCATGACAGCCGAGTTCCTCGAGTCGTCGTGCAAGGACGACGTCGTCCGATGTATACGGTAAGACGATGAACCCATCTTTGAGTAACTCTTCAGAAGCCCGTAACGTCTCGATTGGGTCAGGTAGTAATGTCTTATCGCACCCAATCACTTCAACCTTGACCATGTCGCACATACCGGATGCCCGCGCAAGCTTTGCTAGCCGGACAGCTTCTTCCGCTGTCTTCGCACCAGCCGTGTTCGGTAGTAAATCGTACTTCGTTAAATCAAGCGACTCCAAGAAATTCGATTGTTGTTTGTCGAAGAGATCGAGCCGCCGGACAGCGAACGTCAAGATTTGTGAAGCGGACGCATCGATGGCCTCCTGCTGTACCGTAGCATCCGTATATTTCCCCGTTCCAAGTAATAACCGTGATTCGAATGTCTTTTCTCCAATTTTCAACATCTTTATCCTCCTCCTACGAAATGAACGATTTCGAATGTGTCATTGTTCCGAACGACCGTTTGATCGTAAGCTCCGCGGTCGATGATCTGTCGGTTCTGTTCGACGATGACGAGTTTTTCCCCTAAGCCAAGTTGCGTGAGCATGTCCTCAATCGTCTCAATCTGTTCAATGGTGTGGTCGTTGCCGTTAATCGTAATATTCATCGGACTTCCTCCTTTAGGATCAACCGTAATGTGTTTGCCAAAACTTCCGCTGTCGCCGGTGCGAGTAATATGCCATGCCGATGATGCCCCGTCGCTATAAAGATCCGACGGGATGAATCGGCGACTCCGATATATGGCAAGCCGAACTCTGTTTGTGGTCGTACGCCTGACCAGACTTCTTCGATGACAGCATCACGGATCGGTGGATAGAGACGCTCTGCTGCTTGAAGCAGTGACGTGACTCCTGCGACACTAACACCGATCGTCTCGTCGTGCGGTAGTTCGGTCGCACCGATCAATATCCGTCCGTCCGCTTTCGGTACGAGGTAGACGTCGTCATCAAACAGGATCGAGCGTAACGGCTGACCCGCGAGACGGACCGCCAGACATTCCCCTTTGACACCGTGCGTCGCTATCGAAATACCAGCTGTATCGAGCAAGGCTTGGGACCCGCGTCCGGCAGCAACCGTCACCGTTCGTCCCGTCCACGTTCCCGTGTTCGACTCAACCCTAATGAAATCATTACTCTCCTCGATTCGCGTGACGTCCACCTGTTCTTCGATTGGTATCCCACGATTTCGTAAGGCATGCATCAATGCAGTCGTTAGTCGTCGCGGATCGATTTGACCGACCGATGGAAATAAGTATTCTTGCCCATTTCGTTTCAATAAAAATGGTTGTTCCCGGTAGCCACAATCGATCCCGGTCTCGCGCGTGAGGCGTCGCGCAAGTAACGGATACAGACGGCGACTTCGCGCGGCAAGTGTATGCAATTCTTCTCTCAGCTCGATGTCCGTCGCAAGCATTCCGGCAGCCGCCCGACTCGTCCCTTGTCCGCATGTTCCGCGATCAAGGACAAGAACGGATTCGTTCTGACAAGCGAGACTGTAAGCAAGCGTCAAACCGATGACTCCACAACCGATGATGATGTGATCCGTCATACCCGTACCCCCTGATAACGCTGAATGGCAGCATGCGGGTCCGCTTGACCGAGAATACCGGATAAGACGGCGATTCCGCTTGCACCGGTCACTGCGATCTCAGGAATGCGATCAGGAGTGATCCCGCCGATTGCGATGACTGGTTTCGTCGTGAAAGTGACAACTTGCTTCAAGGCATCGATCCCTCGCGGTGGCACGTTTGGTTTCGACGCTGTCGGATAAATATGACCGTACAGCAATCGATCGGCTCCTTCCGCTTCCGCTGCAAGTGCTTCTGCCAGAGAGTGGACGGATTTCCCGATGATAAGATTCGGAAAGTGACGCCTTACATCGCCGACGCGTAAGGATCGTCGAGTCAACTGCACACCGATACCAGCGACATGGGCGACGTCGACCCGGTCATGAACGGTTAATTGATTAGGCGAATACCCTTTCGCAAGGAGCGCGTCAATCAGTTCTAGCAATTCTGCTGCCGACAAATTCGGTTCTCGAAGATGAAGCTGATCCGTATATGGTTGAAGCGATTGAAAGGTTTCCACTCCATCGCGTGGATTGATGGATCCCGTCGAAATCAGATGTAAACGCATCATGTTCTTCCTTTCGATACGAAAAAGGACCACTCCCGATGTTGAAGGGAGTGGTCCGAAAATGCGCTAAAGCGCTAAGGATATCTAAGGTTTCGAGCCACTTCCCTCCGCTAGTACGAACTAGATCAGGTTCAAAGGGTCCGGATACTTCCGTCTCAGTCTGCTGGGAGACTCCCCTAGTGTCTTTTCGTGTTTAATTGGCTTGCCCCATTAGTCTAGCATGAGTTGCTTTACTTCGCTAGTCCTAGTTGAGCGCTTCCACTTGCTGAATAAGCTCCGATTTCGTCGGTCGCTGTTGCTTCTGGCTGTCGGCATAGGTCTGCTTCAGCTTTAAGATCCGCATCACTTTAGCATCGAGCATCGCAGGCGTCAGCGTTTTTTCTTTAACGGCTTGCATCACTTCGGTGTGGACCTTCGGATAGGCACCTGCTTCCGAAAACATCGCCATATCAGCTCCATTGACAAGTGCCTGGCGTGCCGCTTCCGCGAGACCATATCGTTTCGTGATCGCCCCCATGACAAGGTCATCCGTGATGATGACACCCTTGAATCCGAGTTGTTGA
The DNA here is from genome assembly GCF_031844245.1 of Exiguobacterium sp. BRG2. Classification (NCBI taxonomy): domain Bacteria; kingdom Bacillati; phylum Bacillota; class Bacilli; order Caryophanales; genus Exiguobacterium; species Exiguobacterium sp. BRG2. Next base: position 512,143 of record NZ_JAUZUW010000001.1, on the reverse strand, counting down.
CGCAAGAGGTCAGTCAAGATCGGCTTCGAGAGCGAAGATGGATTTTGATCGTCATACGCGGGATAGAGAATATGGGCGACCATCACCATCTCGGCGCCCTCTTGAATCGCTTCTTGGAACGGTAACAGTTCCGTTCGCTTCAGTTCTTCCTTTGATGCTGTCACTTTCGGCAAACCGACATGGGAATCGACACTCGTATTGCCGTGACCGGGAAAATGTTTGACGACCGGAATCGTTCCCGTCTCTTGCATCCCATGCATCAGGGCCGTACCGAGAGTCGCGACGGTCTTCGGATCAGCACTTAACGCACGGTCGCCGATGATTGGATTGTTCGGATTGCTATTGACGTCAAGGACCGGTGCGAAGTCCATGTTGAACCCATAAAATCGTGACAGGTGACCGAGCGTACGTCCGACATCTTCCATTTTTGCAGCATCTGCACCTTGCGCCATCCGTTGACTCGTCGGGAGACGTAATCGTTGATCCGGTACCCGGCTGACCCGTCCGCCCTCTTCATCAACCCCGACGAAGGCATACGGTTTTTGGTTCGTTTCTTGAATGGCACGCGTGAACGTCAAGAGTTGATCTTCTGACGTAATATTCCCACCAAGCAGTAAGACCCCACCGATCGCATGCGTCTGCAACAATTTCCGGTCAGCTGCTGAAAGTTCCGTGCCGGCAACTCCGATATAGAGCAATTGATCGATCTTTTCTGACGTCGACATCGCTTCAAGTTGCTGCTTTAATCGTGCTTGTTGTCGTTCTTCCTTTGTCGGCTCAGGCTTTGATTTCTTCGCCTCCGTCGGTTGCTTCGTTGCTGGTTGTGATGGTTTCGTTGGTTCCGTCGTCTCCTGCGCACACCCTGCAAGCAACAGGCAACCGATCAGTACTACTTTCTTCACAAAGGATCCTCGCTCCGGACACCATTGATGGAATAATAGACGGAAATCTCAGCGTTCAAGGATTGCGAGACCGAACAGTATTTATCTTTTGATAACGAGATGGCACGACGGACCTTATCTTCCGGGAGATCACCTTCAAGCCGGTAATGAATCGAGATCGACGTAAAGCGCCGCGGATGATCCTCTGCCCGTTCCCCTTCGATATCCATTTCGAAATGAGTGATCGTCAAGCGCATCTTCTCTAAAATCGAGACGATGTCGATTCCAGTACAGCCGGCAACGGCATGTAGCAGCAGTTCAGTCGGTCGTGGTGCTTGATTTTCGCCACCGTTCTCCGGTGCTGCATCCATCGCAAGATGATGCCCTGATTCCGTCTGTCCACTAAACCCCATCTGTTTGTTCCATGTCACTGTCGCTTGCATCGTTTCCACTCCTTTGTCAGTAGTCTTCTACTGTAGTATACGCAAAAAATAGCAAGCCTGGAAATTCACACGCTATTTCGAATAATGGTTCTTTTCCCGAATTCTCGCTTTGCGATACCCGACGAAATCGTTTCATGCTATCCTGTTACTCATAGTTTCGCGCGCAAGCGCCAGAATTGAGGAATCATCCATGTCACCTACTACTCGTTTAAGTCGACGCGATTGGCTGTTGATCGCCACGTTGTCGCTCCTGACGTTCGTTCTCGGAACAAGCGAATTCGTCATCGTCGGGATCCTCGCTGAAATCTCCTCAGCTCTTAATATCACGATCGCAACAGCCGGTACGCTCGTCTCGGCATTTGCCATCTCCTTTGCGATTGGTACACCGATTGTCATGTCGCTGACCGGTCACTTGGAACGGCGTCGCCTGATTCTACGTCTGTTACTCGTTTGGGTCTTACTGAACCTTGCCAGTAGTTTTGCTCCAAGTTACGAAGTATTGCTCGCCACCCGCAACCTGACAGCCATCCTGACCGGTGTCTTGATCTCGCTCGCAATGGTCGTCGCAAGCGATGGCGTACCTGTCGCGAAGCGCGGTGTCGCCGTTTCGTTCATTTTTGGTGGTTTTACACTCGCGAACGTACTTGGTGTTCCGATCGGTACGTTCATCGGTCAACACGCTGGCTTCGCAGCCACGTTTTGGCTGACGACAGTCATGGGAATGATTGCGGTCCACGCTGTGTGGAAGATCGTTCCCGTCCAGCAATCGACGGGCTCCGGTTCAATCAAGGAGCAGCTTGGATTGCTCGCTAATCCACGGATCCTGATTGCCTTCTTCATTCCGTCGTTCGGCTTCGGAGCAACTTACGTCGTCTACACGTACCTCGTGCCGATCCTGCAAACGGAACTCGGCATCGCGAAGACATGGATTAGTCCGATCCTGCTCGCTTATGGTGTCGTCTCGATCTTCAGTAACATCCTTGCCGGCAAGATTGCTAGTAAAAATCCGATGGGACGCTTACGGTTCGTCTTCGTCGTGCAAGCAATCGTCCTTGCTGCATTATATTTCACGACAGTATCCCTTTCACTTGGTCTGTTTAACATCGCCTTGATGTCATTGATGTCGATTCTACTAACGACTTCGACACAAATCTACTTGATTGACCTCGCCGAAAAGTTCAATCCGGAAGCAAAAGGACTCGCCGCTTCCTTGATGCCGGTTGCGAGTAATGTCGGGATTGCCTTCGGTTCGGCACTCGGTGGCATCGTTTATGCGAACGGTCCGATGATGAACACGGCACTGGTCGGTGGGCTTGTTGCGCTTGTCGCTGCTTTATTAACTGCAATCAGTCATCGTCTCGATCAGCGGTCATGAACGGCTACCTTATCCTTTTTTGTAACAGGTCGATGACGGTTCGATGACGTTATGATGATAGTCCCCATCTTACTGCTGATTTTTCAGTATGATGGGGACTATGTTGTAGTAGAGGAGTGTCTGAAAGTGAAAGCATTACACATCATCGGCATCAGTTTATTGACGATCATCCGGCTCTGGCTTGGAATTCAGTGGTTCATCGCCGGGATCGGCAAGTACATCAATGGCTTTGATGCAAAACCGTTTCTTGAAGGGGCGCTAACGAAAGCGATAGGCGAAGACGCACTCGTCAGTTCGTGGTACGCGACGTGGATCGAGCAACTCGCCTTACCAAACGTCGGGCTGATCAACGTCTTGATTCCGTTCGCAGAACTCGTCGTCGGGATCTTGTTTATTCTCAGTCTATTGACGGTTCCTGCACTGGTCGTCGGGAGCATCATGAATCTCAATTACTTACTTGCTGGAACGATTGCGTTAAACCCGTTGTTCTTAGCAGCCTCAATCGTCTTACTTGCTGCAGGACGCTACGCGTATCAAATCGGTATTGATCACTGGATCATGCGCTGGTATCGTTCGTCGCAACAACCACATCCCCTCGACCGGATTCCGGTCTAACGAAAAAACTCTCCCAAACGCGGGAGAGTTATTTTTTTTGTTGCTCGAGAATCGTCTGCTGTGTCGGAACCCCGCCGACTGGGACTGTCCGCTCGAGGAACAGATAAGGTTTGCCATCGACTTCAAAGCGACGGTCACCGAGATAACGCGCTGAACGTCCATCCGTTGCAAGCTTTTGTTCGATGGCTGCGACATGTTCGTCGAGTGAATAAAACCGATCGTCAAACGTCAGCGTGATATTTTTCTTACGGTATCCTAGTAAGAAATTGTAGTAGAACCAATACAGAGCACCTGCGAAGATGACAAAAATCAAGAATTGCATGTGAGTTCCCCCCTTGTATAGTCTTTATACGTTGGAAGAAAACGGAAGGTTTCAGTGATTGAATGAAATTTCTATAACTTACTTCAATCGCATATCACTTAGTGATAACTTAATCTTTGGATTTTTATTCGTAATGTTTCCTTCATATTCAATATTTGCTGATGTCGGATTGAAAACCAATACTCTGTAATCATCATTTTTTAGCTGATAAGAAAAATAAATGCGTCCATTTTCCAAAATAGAGACCGGGAATCCACCTCCATCCGGGAATTTTTTACGATCAGGAAGTGGAACTTGATGTACTGTATATTTTTCCGACTCCATATCGAACGTATTCCAGCTTAACTGTGTCTCATCATTTTCATTTATCGTCACGATTAATTTGCCTTCATTTAAAATTCGAGTGTTAAAATCTTCTCCTTCCAGTTGTTTTAATCGTTTCGTCTTTTTTCCGTCTGTCATAAGCAGACGCTGCTGTTCAGTATCGGGGTTATTCTTAGGAAAATATGTTTGAGAAAAAAGTAGTTGTCCTTTATAGAACGACTCAATGTATTCATTCCTCTTTAATTTGATTGGTAGTTGTTGTTTACGTACGCTATTATTTTTTAAGTCAATGACATAAATAAAGCTTCTTTGGGTCTGCTCATCCATCGAATTGCGCTCCACATAAAGTAGATCTTCTGTTCGTTGAAAGGGTGAGTAGGCGTACTTTTTATTATTAACTTCTGAGGGAGTGCTCAATTGTTTTGTAGTCAATTTTTTAGTTTTAAGATCCCAGTATTGCAACTCCCAACTACCGTCTTCTCGACCTTTTAATCCGTAAGTTACGGAATCTTGCATGAGAGTATACGTTTCCTCTTGCATGAACTGTTTAAATGACCGTGGTGCTTCATCATTTATATAAACACGGTCGAGATACATATTATTTAGATAAGATGATTTTGATTCAGAGACTTGTCCATCTTTAATCGAGACTGAGAAGTCTGTTGGTTGACGCACTACATCGATTAAGTTGATTTGTAGATTTTGAAGAGTGCTTTGCTTCGGGCTACCGCTCTTTGTTTCAACTACTAATTCAGGTTTTTCTAAATTTAAGACGTATCCTACATAAAAAGCTAGTGATACGACACTGATTAGTATAAAACCAATGAAATATTTATATGACCGCATATTATCCCCTTTAGACCGAGATTTTCCATTTCAGAAGTCGCAAACTTCTCCAACAAGCATAAATCATGTAGACAAAGACAAATCCGATGAATAAAGCGTCTTTTTCTGAACTTAGTAATAAATGTGTTTGATCCAAAAAATAAATACAGACGAACGCATACGATACAAAAATTGTCGTTTCAATCGCGACTCGAATCAATCCTTTTACTTTTCGATGTGACCGCTCCAACAAAACGAGCAAAAAGATTAAGCAGACAATCATTGTAGAAATAAGGATGATAAAAATCATATTAGTTAAATTCGTCGTATAAAATTCTTCCAATGAACTACTGAATATATTCGTATTAGAACTTTTTTGATACTCCGCTTGGATTGACCAATCAAATAAATAAGATCCAGCCTTAAGAAAACACCATTGCAAACCAATAAAGCTAACCATGACCAGAAATACAGCAGTTAATTTTGAAAAGAAAATGCTATATCTTCGCCCTGGAAGCATTAATAGTCGATAGATGTATTTTGTTTCCCCAAGCCAATCACGATACCAAATTTGAAATGCGTAAATCACAACGAATACAATTCCTATCAAAGTCATAAATACGAAAAAAGATGTCGTATCTGCATAATCTAGCTTTCCGATTTGTTGAAGTGCCTCTGATAATGTTGCACGATTATTTTCCATGAAATTCTTGATATTTTGCTCATGAAGCATCACTTGCGCAACGACCGACACCAGCTCAATTGCTACCATTGCAAGCACGACGATCACATAAAGCTTAAAACTCCGCTTAATCTCTTCATTCGTCAATTGTATGTATTGTTTCATCGCTGATAGACCTCCCGCATCCGGTCCTGAACCGACTTCCCGTACAGTTCTCGCATCTCTTCTGTCTCATGTTCATCGATGATTCGACCGTCCTGTAAGAAGACGACCCGGTCGATCAAATGCTCGATTTCCTGAATTTCGTGTGTCGTCATCAGGATACCGCGCCCTTCCATGAAGTGGCTTGAGAATAATCCTGCAATCTGTTCTTTCGTAAACAAATCAATTCCGGCGAACGGTTCGTCGAGTAATAAGTACGGACGATCGAGAGCAAATTCAAGAATTAAGCTGACCTTCGCCTGGTTTCCTTTTGATAAGTCGGTAATCTTATCTGTTGAAAGTAGCTGGAAAATTCGCATCAATTCATTCGCAGTCTCCTGGTTCCAATCGGAATAATAATCCGCCATATATGTCAGCGCGTCACCGACCGTCATGTAGCCGGGCATCGTCTGAATATCTGGAACGAAGGCGACCTTATTTCGGTTGATCTCGCCATCGACGAGAACCGTTCCTGCGTTGACTGGAACAAGTCCTGCGATTGCCTTCAGGATCGTCGATTTCCCCTCACCGTTCAAACCGATCAGACATGTCAATTGATCCATTGGAACGGAAAACGAGACGCCTTGAAGGACTGGTTTTTTTCCGTACTTCTTTTGTAAGCCATGGACTTCAAGCATCGACCTTCCTCCGTTCCGTTTCCTGATAGACGGTCTCAACTTTCGAGACGACCTCATCAAGTGGAATTTGAATCGCCTTGACGGCATCGATGAATTCAGAGACTGCTTCTTCAAGCATCTCAGCACGTACTTTTTGGACGACTTGTGGATCGCGTGTAATCTTACTCGGGACATTCCGTTCTGTCGTAATCAATTGCTGCTCCTCCATCTCTTTGTATGCTTTTTGTGCGGTATTCGGATTGATTCCGAGCTGTGCGGCGATTTCGCGGCGGGACGGGATCTCTTGCCCGCTTTGCAATTCCTCGGTCGCGATTCGTTGTTTGAACCAACGGACGACCTGCAGGTACACCGGACTTCTTTGGTCGAACTGCATCGGTAGACCTCCCTTTCCTGTTCAATGTATTAAAACATTAATACACTTCTCTTCTGTATCATACTCATCATACAGTTTGTCTGTCAAGCTGGTTTGTCTTCTTCATCACGAAAAAGTCACCATCCGATTCTTGGATGGTGACTACGGTCAGCTTATTAATAGGGATTTGGATCTTCCTGCGGTGTATCGGGAATCTCAGTTGGTTCCGGGAACGTATCCGGTTCCGGTTGACGGACAGGATCTTCCTGTGGTGTATCTGGTACCTCGCTCGGTGGTGCTTGCGGAACTTCGTCCGGTTGATGATCCGGTTCACGTTCAGGCACTTCATTCGGATTTTTCTTCATCATGTTTTCCCCCTTAAGACGTGATGTAATCGCCGCCGTTGATATGAATCGTCTGACCCGTGATGTAACTCGAATCACGAGAAGCCAAATAGACATAAGCCGGTGCATTTTCTGACGGTTGTCCCCGACGCTTCATTAACGTGTCTTCCCCATGCGACTCGACTTTCTCCTTCGAGAACGTCGCTGGAATGAGAGGCGTCCAAATCGGTCCCGGTGCGACGGCATTAACGCGAATTCCTTTCTCGATCAAGCTTGAAGCAAGCGAGCGCGTCAATGTCGTAATAGCGCCTTTCGTCGCTGAGTAGTCGATCAGCGACGGTGCTCCACGATACGCTGTCACCGATGATGTATTGATGATTGCATCTTCTTTATGCAAATGTGGAAGCGCAGCCTGAATCAAATAGAACATCGAAAAGACATTCGTCTCGAATGTTTCCTTCAATTGATCTGGTGTGATCGCAAGGAAATCATCTTGCGGGAATTGTTTTCCGGCATTGTTAACGAGAATGTTCAATTGACCGAATTCTGCAATGACGGTATCGATGATCGCTTGCGCATTTTCCGGTTGACTGACATCTTTCGCGATTTTTAAGGCTTTGACCCCGTAGCCTTCAATCAACGATTTCGTCTTTTCTGCGTCTTTTCCCTCATTTAGGTATACGATTGCGACGTTTGCCCCTTCTTTCGCATAAGCGACAGCAACGGCTCGACCGATTCCACTGTCTCCACCTGTGATCAGTGCAACCTTTCCCGTCAGTTTTCCTGAACCGACATAATCCGGATCATCGTAGATCGGTTCCGGTTTCATGGCGTACTCGACACCGGGTTGTTGTTCCTGCGTCTGCCCTCGTGCTTCTTGATGCATCGCTTCGAACTGCTCTTCTCTCATGAACGATCAGCTCCCTTATCATTGTGGAATGAACTACCTGATTAACCATTCCCTTGCGATACATCTATAAACGTTTTTCTGAAAAAGTCAGATGTCATTCGTCAATAGCGGTGGAAATACATTGGTTTGAAGCATTTTTGATAATTCGCTTGGATACAATGTATATTGATCCAGTTTATCGAATGGAACGAACCGGTACGTCAATTCTTCACCTTCAGGACCGTAAAAGTCTTCCGTTGAAAGTGGTAGTGGTTCTCGACATGTTACTTCATAAAACATCCCCAGTTCATGAAACTGATGGTCTGCGTAATTAAAGAAATTTTCATGCAGGAAACGGAAGACCGGTGGCTCGATTGACTGTCCTAATTCTTCTAATAATTCACGTTCAATCGCTTTGGCACCACTTTCACCAAATTGTACCCGTCCTCCCGGTAATGACCAAAAATCATCTTCTCCTTGCCGATGAATCAAGAGATGTTCATCTTGAATCAACAGCGCCACTGCGCGAATGTTAAGCTTTTTTTGATTTACTGCAAACGTCAAATCCATCTCATTACCTACTCTCTTTTTATTAGACTCCCATACTTTCTCATCATTTCCCACGATTGCGTTTTGTCATCAAATTCATCTCGTTGTAACACGGATTCATCTTGATTTTAAGGGATTCTGAGATTGAATATGTATTCAATGTTACAACATTTGTTATTAGAATATATCTAAGCAATCGAATTGAAATACAAACGTCTGACTTTTCAATGCTATACTCTCGTTAGTCAAATGACGACAGCATCATCTACTTCAATTCACCACACTTTACACCACACACATTCTATATACATGTCATTTCCGACAAGATCTCGATTTACATCAAGGAGGAACATTCATGAAAAGAACAATCACGACACTTGCAATGAGCGCGCTCGTTGTTTCAGGTTTTGCAGCTACGGGTACAGGTAAGGTTGACGCAGCTACGAAATCTACGTACAAAGTAAAAATCAAAGCAGACGGACTCCGCGTTCGCACTGGCCCATCTCTTAAATACCGGATCGTCGACGGCGTCAATTCGGGACAGACTTTCAAATACTTGGGTCATCGCGGAAACTGGACAAAAATTCTTCATAAAGGACATAAGCGTTACGTCTACTCAGGTTATGTGAAAAAATATCGCGTTTCTGGTCATACAGCGAAGAAAGCCTCATTCTCGACTTCATCAAATGGCTTCTCGCGTCCGACAAGCGGTCCAGTAACACAAGGTTATGGAAAAACTAGCGGCATCTTCGGCTACACGTTCCATAACGGTATCGACTTCGGAGCACCTACTGGAACACCAGTTAAAGCAGCCGCTGCCGGAAAAGTCATCAAGTCGTCATATCAGGGAGCATATGGAAACCATGTCATGGTCAAACATAAAGTGCACGGTATTTCGTACACAACGGTATACGCTCACTTAAGCAAACGCTCTGTCTTCGTCGGTCAATCGATCCCGAAAGGCGCAACGATCGGTGCAGTCGGCAGTACAGGTAACTCGTTTGGGTCTCACTTACACTTCGAGATCCACCGCGGAAACTACGTCTACAGCGGTTCTTCTGCAGCAAGCAGTGTCAACCCACTCGCTTTCTTATAAGCATTTCAAGGTACCTCATTGGGGTACCTTTTTTGTTATTCATATGGCATTTCATATTATCCAATTCCATCCAATCTTGTCAAAGGAATTCATCAACAATTGGTAAATAGATAAAATTAAGTCTTTTTAATATAATTTATTGAAATAATATCGAAATGTGAATGTAACAATTAAACATTTTCGTAAATGTTATACTCATCTATGAAATTTACATAACGGTTTGGTCACACAGATTACATACTCAGGAGGAATGAATCATGCATGGTTTGTGGAAAGGTGTCTCAGCGACAGCGATCGCTGTGGCAAGTGTTGCTTCGTTTGCCATCCCACGTGCGGATGCTGCAACGACGTTCTATAAGGTGAAAGTCATGGAGGACGGTTTGCGTGCTCGAACGGGTCCTTCGACATCATACGGTACGATCACGAGCTTTGAAAAAGGTGATACATATAAGTATCTCGGACGGACAGGCAACTGGACGAAAATTCTGTACGGTTCAAAAAAAGTCTATGTTTCTTCTACATATGTTAAAAAATATTCTGTAACACGTATCTATAAGATTAAAGTCAATGTCGACAACCTTCGTGTTCGTAGCAGCAGTTCGACGAGCAGTACAGTCGTCGGAAGTGTCGATAAAGGCGAAACGTTCCGCTACCTCGGTCGTACAGGCGATTGGATCAAATTCTTATACGGTGGAGATAAACGATTCGTTCATGCGGACTATGTCTCGAAATACGCTGTTTTGACACTGACGAATAGCAGTGGCGCATCAAAAGCGTCAACGTCGACATCAAAGAACTTCGCGACGCCAACGAGTGGTCCGATCACACAAGGTTATGGACCTTCTAGTGGTGCTTATGGTTACACATTCCATAACGGGATCGATTATGGTGCAGCAAAAGGTACACCAGTCTATGCGACAGCAAGCGGTAAAGTCATTACGTCTCAGCTCAAAGGCGCGTACGGCAACTATGTCATGGTTTCACATACGATCAACGGATCGCCGTTCATCAGTCTGTATGCACATATGAATAGCCGCTCGGTCTCGGTCGGTCAAACCGTCACGCAAGGTCAAAAAATCGGAACAGTTGGCGAGACAGGTAACGCTTTCGGAACACATTTACATTTTGAACTCCATAAAGGATCGTACGTCTACAGCGCAACTTCTGCCGGTAGCAGTGTCAATCCACTCGATTATCTGTAAAATGAAAATACCCCTCGCCGTCTCGGCAAGGGGTATTTTTTCTTATTGTTTTCGTTTTGCTTGATACGCTTTTGAATAGCGATCGGCTGCGATGATCGCATCAGCGACTTCGTCCGCCGTAACGTTGAATCCGCTGTGGATCGTCTCACCTTCAGCAGTTGCTGCTTCTCCGACTTTGACGATATCTTCTCGCGACGCATCCTTTAGCTTGACGTCCTCGAGTGTCACCGGTAAACCAAGATCCATGTAAAGCGCGATATAGCGTTCGATTTCTTCTTGTGGATGTTCTTCGAGCGCCAACTGGACAAGTGTACCAAAGGCGACCTTTTCTCCATGCGTCAGGTGGTGAATCTCACCGTCAAGTGCCGTAAAGCCATTATGAATCGCATGCGCCGCTGCTAGTCCCCCACTTTCAAAGCCGAGCCCACTTAACAGGGTATTCGCTTCGACGACGGCTTCGAGTGCTGGGGTGACGACCTGTGCCTGAACGGATTCATACGCCAGACGCCCGTGCTCGAACAAGACTTCCTCGCAACGTTTGGCAATCGCTTGTGCCGCAATCGTCGGTCGTCCTCCTGCCATCGTCTGTCCACCAAAGGCGACGACACTTCGGACTTCGACCCATGTCGCGAGAGCATCGGCAATTCCGGACGAAAAGAAACGCGCCGGCGCTTGGGCAATCAGTTTCGTATCGACGAGAACAAGATCGGGATTCTTCTTATAGAAACGATAACTTTCGAAAATCCCTTCGTCGGAATAGATGACGGACAGAGCACTCGTCGGTGCATCGGTCGAAGCAAGGGTCGGTACGATGACGACGGACACGTTCAGCTCATCCGAGACGGCTTTTGCTGTGTCGAGCGTCTTTCCACCCCCAACCCCCATGACGAAACGAACATCCGCCGCTTTTGCTTGCTCAGCGATTCGTTTTACTTCATGCCGTGAGGCTTCACCACTAAACTCTGCCTTCTCGATGCCGACGTTTTCGCCGGACAGCGACTGCTCGACACGTTCCTTTACGATTTTCCAGACGACATCGTCCGCGATGACGAGCGCTTTTTCACCGAACGGGCTCACATATGTACCGAGCCGGTCAATGACATCCTTTCCTTGGACATACTTCGAGGGACTAATGAAGACACGTTCTGACATGTTTCAACATCCTTTCTGTAAGAGACACGATGGTCAATGATATACAGTAGAGGAATTACCGTTTCCGCTTATGCTTAAACCCACAATCGAGTGAACAAAAAAAGCGGACTTTGATCATACGATCAAAAATCCGCTTTCCTTTATACATGACAACTTAAGCCACACGTGACGACGATCGTGTCTGTGCTGTTTTCTTACCAACGATTGCCCCGATCACCCCACCAATGATGGCTGGAACGACCCATCCGAGACTGACGGAAGTAAACGGTAATACCGCGTCGAACACTTTCGTGACGGCTGAGACGTTAATCCCTGCTGTCTTTAATCCATCAAACAAGCTGACAACGAATGTCATCCACAGCGCCCCTTGATAAACGGCTGGTTTGCCTTTAAAGAGTGGATGCAAGAACGTTAAGAAGATCAGACAGATCGCGAGTGGATAAAGCGTCATCAAGACTGGTTTTGAGACGGCGAGTAATTGATTCAGACCGATGTTCGCGACGAGTGCGCTGAAGACTGATAGACCAATCGTCCATTTGACGTACGAGATTTTTGGCACGAGTGCCGAGAAAAACGCGGCACACGCCGTGATCAAGCCGACACTTGTCGTCATACAAGCGACTGTGATCATCAGACCAAGCAAAATCGCCCCATACTCACCGAAGTAATGATCCGACACAGCCGACAAGATCTCTGCTCCGTTCGCCAGTTGTCCGATTTCCGAGACACTCGAAGCACCCATGAAGGCAAGCGCCGAGTATGTGATTGCAAGCAAGGCTGCGGCAATCAACGAGGCTTTCGTACAAATCAGCAGCAACTGCCGCTTCGAAGTGACACCTTTTTCCTTGATCGCTGCGATGATGATGATACCGAAGACGAAGGCACCGAGCGCATCGAGTGTCATATATCCTTCTTGGAAACCGTTAAAGAAGGCATTCGTCTGATATGTCTTCAAAGGATTCTGAAAACTTCCGATTGGATGCAAGACGGCAACGACAATCAACAGACCGATGAACGTGATTTTAATCGGTGTCAGTACCTTCCCGACGACATCGACGATCTTTGTTGGGTTTAAGGACAATAGACAAGCAATCGTGTAAAACAAAATCGTGAAGATCAGTAACGGCAAATGGCTCGTCGATTCACTGAAGAACGGCTTGATTCCGATCTCATACGAGACCGTTCCGGCACGTGGAATCGCGAAGAATGGTCCGATCGCAAGATAGAGGATGACCGAGAACCCGATTCCGAAAGCAGGATGAACACGTGACGCCATCGCTTGTAGATCGCGTTCCCCTGAAAACGCGAATGCGAGAATCGCAAGCAACGGTAGACCGACACCGGTGACAAGGAATCCGGCATTGGCAACCCAGACATGTTCCCCTGCGAGCTGTCCGAGCATCGGCGGAAAGATGAGATTTCCTGCCCCGAAGAACAAGGCGAAGAGCATCATGCCGATGACGATGATAAATGATGTTGGAACAGTTTTAGACATAATAAACCCCCACTGATGATTTCCGACTTCATCCGCTCCCTAAGCAGATGAAGTACTTCGTTCGAAAGAATACCATACGTTTGAGACCTCGTGCTAGGAGTTTATCTGGAGAATATTCTGAAAATTACGCAGAAAGTTTGGCGGAACTACGGTCTACGGATTTTGTTACTGCTGTGCGTCGAAGCATGAAACCGGATTCATAAGTTCATTTGACGTAGTAGGAAAATGATATTCTTTAGAGAAAGTAAATATATGGATAATTAAACAGGAGGTATTTTCATGAAATCGATTTATCTTCTTAGCGCCACCCTTTTACTTGCCAGTTGTTCTCCCGCTGCCGAAAAACCAAAGACGTATGACATTACGTTTACGCATGAGAAACAAAAGATTCAAATCGTTCCTTTGTATAAGGCGTATGACGATTACATTCAAGCGGTTTCGAAACATCCAGAGGACAATGAGGAACTATTTAAAAAATATGTATTGGGAGCTAAAAATAAGATCATCAAAAAAGAACAGCTTCAAGCTAATTTTGATTCTTCACTTTTAGAGCATCCATCTGAGAACATCGAAGACTTAAGACAGATGAATACATATCTAAAAAAGCATCATCAGCGCATCATGAAACAGATCAAGTCCAGTCTCCTGACTTCGATGAAACAACTTCCACGGGATGAGAAGCTCGTCGTCTTCGTCTCCCCGACGACACCAAATACTCACGATGGTGCCAAACGTTATGGTGGTGTCAGCGGTGTCGCTCAAGGAAACAATTCGATGACTCTGTTCTTCTTGAAGGATTTTTCGAAAACATCATTACGCAATACGACAGCGCATGAGTACCATCATACTATTGCTCTCAATGAACCAAGCCGCACGACGGTGCTTGATCATATCATCTTTGAAGGGGAGGCAGAATTTTTTGCCCACAAGCTCTATCCAATGGAGTCATCGGAATCAATCATCCCATTGTTAAATCACACCTTAGAGCATGTGATTTCGGAGTTGAATGCGGAACGATTGACGACGGATGATCTGTTCTTTGGAAATTACGAAAAACAAATTCCATCGTTCACGAAATACAGACTCGGCTACATGATCGTCTCCGACTTCGTGAAACAACATCCAGAGATCTCCTTGAAGGAATGGTCACGGATGTCCTCTGTGCAAATTCTTGAAAAAAGCAGTTACAAAGACATTTTAACGATTCGCTAAAAACAATAAAGCACGAGACAACGGGAGCAAACATCTCCTTTGTCTCATGCTTTATTGTTAACCTTCGTATTTTTTGACGATCGTCGCTACCCCTTGACCGCCCCCGACGCATAACGTCGCAAGACCATGCGTCTCACCCGTTCGCTCGAGTTCATGGATCAACGTAACGAGAATCCGCGCCCCACTCGCACCGATTGGATGACCGAGCGCGATTGCACCGCCGTTGCGGTTGAGCTTCTCATGCGGGAACTGTAGCTCTGCATCGACCGCGAGAGATTGTGCCGCGAATGCTTCGTTCGATTCGATGACATCGATCTCCTCAAGCGTCAGTCTCGCTTTATCGAGTGCCTTTTGGACCGCTTGGACGGGACCGATTCCCATGATGCTCGGGTCAACACCGGACGTTCCGTTCGCAACGATCTCAACGAGTGGTGTCACGCCGAGTTCTTTTGCCTTTGTCGCGGACATGATGACGAGCGCGGCAGCCCCGTCATTGATGCCAGATGCATTGCCTGCCGTGACCGTTCCGTCCTTCTTGAATGCCGGTCGCAAACGACTGAGTGTTTCGACAGATGTTCCGGCACGCGGAAACTCATCTTGCTCAAAACGGATCGGGTCGCCTTTTCGTTGTGGAATCAGAACCGGCGTGATTTCCGAGACGAACCGTTCTTCCGCCAACGCCGTCTGCGCTTTTTGCTGACTCGTCGCCGCGAACTGATCCTGGGCTTCGCGGGAAAGTTCATAGGCGTCTGCCAAATTTTCTGCCGTGATTCCCATGTGATAGTCATTAAACGCACACTCAAGTCCATCCTGGATGATCGTATCGACAAGCCGTTGGTCACCCATCTTCAGTCCAGACCGTGCGCCCGATAAGACATAAGGCGCTTGGCTCATGTTCTCCATCCCACCGGCAACGATGACATCGGCTTCGCCCGACTTGATCGCCTGATACGCGAGATGGACGGCTGAGAGACCGGATCCGCAGACCTTATTGACGGTCATCGCGGGGCATGTCTCCGGTAATCCGGCAGCGAGTGCCGCTTGCCGTGCTGGATTTTGACCAAGTCCTGCTGAGAGGACGTTACCAAAAAAGACTTCGTCGACGTGATTCCCAGCGACACCTGCTTTTTCAAGTGCCGCACGGATGACTGTCGCACCGAGTTCCGTTGCTTTGACGTCCTTCAAACTCCCATTGAAATTTCCGATCGCCGTGCGCGTCGCACTGACGATGACGACTGCTTCACTCATCTGCTCCATCTCCTTATTGAATCGTGTATCCACCATCAAGGACGTTCGCTTGTCCAGTGATGCCTTTTGCTTTGCGGCTCGCAAGGAACAATGCATAATCTGCAATCTCCTCGACAGCAAGCAGACGTTTTTGCGGAACGAGCGGATAGATGACTTCTTCAAGTACCTTCTCAAGCTCGACGTGTCGCGTTTTCGCTAAGTCTTCCATTTGATTACGAACGAGGGGAGTATCAACGTAACCCGGACAAATCGCGTTGACGGTGATCCCGTGTTCCGCTCCTTCAAGGGCTGCGACCTTCGTTAAACCGAGCAATCCATGCTTCGCCGAGTTATACGCTGCTTTACCGGCAAAACCGATCAAGCCATTGATCGATGCCATATTGAGAATGCGGCCATATCCTTGTTCCTTCATGATTGGAAAAGCATGTTTGATAGCGATGAACGGCGCCGTCAACATGATCTTGATCATCAATTCGAACTTCTCTGTCGGAAACTCTTCAATTGGTGAGACGTGTTGAAGACCCGCGTTATTGATCAAGACGTCAAGTCGACCAAACTGTTCGACCGTCTGCTTCAAGACGGCTTCGACCTGTGCTTCATCGGTGACGTTGAGCGTCATGCCGACCGCTTCATGACCAGCTCCGCGAATAGCTGCCGCCGCCTCTTCTGCTGCTTCCGCGCGAACGTCCGTTACGACGACCTTCGCTCCTGCCGCAGCAAACGCCTTTGAGATTTCTAGACCAATTCCGCTCCCTGCACCTGTGACGAGTACGATATCTCCTTGGACCATCTGCTTCACTCCCCTACCGTCACGCGCTCGAGTTCCGGACTGACCGTGAATCGTGCTTCCGTGACTTGTTTGACGTCTTCGACCGTATGACCATTCAGCGTCTCGATCAAGATCATCCCGTCCGGTGTGAAATCAAAGACGGCCCGGTCCGTGATCAGACGATTAACGACAGCGCGTCCTGTCAACGGCAAGGTACACGCCTGTTTGACTTTCGATTCGCCGTGTTTGTTGACATGCTCCATGATGATGACGACGCGTTTCGCTCCGTTGACGAGGTCCATCGCCCCGCCCATGCCTTTGACCATCTTGCCCGGAATCATCCAGTTCGCGAGGTCACCGTTTTGATCGACCTCCATCCCACCAAGAATCGCGAGGTCGATGTGCCCGCCGCGAATCATCGCGAACGATTCGGCACTGTCGAAGTAAGAAGCTCCAGATTGTGCCGTGACCGTTTCTTTGCCGGCATTGATTTCGTCGGCATCGACTTCATGATCAAGCGGATACGGTCCGATGCCAAGCAGTCCATTTTCGGATTGCAGCATGACATGCATATCGTCCGGAATCGCATTGGCGATCAATGTCGGAATCCCGATCCCGAGATTGACGTACATCCCATCTTCAACTTCCTGAAGTGCGCGTTCAATGATGATCTCTCGTGTCGTTTTCATATCCGTCTCCTCCTCAAGCTTCCCGGACAGTCCGGCGTTCGATGCGTTTTTCATAATCCGTTCCGACGACGATGCGCTGAACGTAGACAGCAGGTGTGTGGATCTCATTCGGATCGAGTTCACCGACTTCGACCAGTTCTTCGACTTCGACGATCGTTACTTTTCCGGCTGTCGCGACGATCGGGTTAAAATTGCGTGACGTCTTTCGGAAAACGAGATTCCCGAGTCGATCTGCTTTCCATGCCTTGACGATCGCAAAATCGCCGACGATTCCTTCTTCGAGCAGATACGTCTTCCCGTCGAACTCTTTTTGTTCCTTTCCTTCAGCAATCGGTGTTCCGACGCCTGTTGGTGTATAGAAACCAGGAATACCAGCACCACCGGCACGGATACGTTCCGCTAGCGTACCTTGGGGAACGAGATCGACTTCGATCTCGCCACTGAGGTACTGTTGTTCAAACGTCTTATTTTCCCCGACATACGACGAAATCATCTTCTTGATTTGTCGCGTCTGCAAGAGGAGACCAAGTCCAAAATCATCGACACCACAGTTATTACTGACGACCGTCAAATCCTTGACGCCCTTCTCTTGCAACGCGGTAATGGATTTTTCCGGGATTCCGCAGAGTCCGAAGCCCCCTACGACTAGCGTCGCCCCGTCAAAGATGTCTGCTGTCGCTTCCGCGAATGATGCGTATACTTTCCCCTGTTTCATCTGATGATGCCCCCTTTAAAAATCCTTAGTACAAGCCAGTCAAGCTATACAATCCGATCATCAAGAAGACCGTCACTGTCTTGAGGATCGTAATCATGAAGATGTCCTTATACGACTGACGGTGCGTCAGTCCCGTGACCGCTAGCAACGTGATGACGGCACCGTTATGCGGTAACGTATCCATCCCACCGGACGCCATCGAGATGACGCGGTGCATGACTTCCGGTGGTACGCCACCCGATGTGATGGCTTGCGTATATTTATCCGACATCGCACTTAACGCAATCCCCATTCCACCCGATGCGGAACCGGTGACGCCGGCAAGCGTCGTCGTCGTGACGGCTCCGTTGACGAGCGGGTTCGTAAACGTCTCCGAGATCCCGCTTGAGACGGACTTAAATCCTGGGAGTGCCGCGATGACGCCACCGAAGCCATACTCAGCACCTGTATTCATGACCGCTAGGAGCGCACCACCGATACTGACGTTCAAACCAGCTTGGAAATTCGTCTTGATCTTCGGGAAGTCATACAGCATCGCTGCGAGAATTCCGATCAACAACGCCATTTGGACGGACCAGATCGCAAGAACAGCGGGTGTCTCGATCTTTCCGAATGCTTCTAGACCGATTGCTGAAAAATCGAATCCTTCCGGATACCATTTTGGAATCGAGAGTGTAAAGACTTTGTTCATGACGGCAACAAGGACGAGTGGGACAAAGGCAAGGACTTGGCGATAGACTGGTTGACGATCCGTCTCGAGCGTCATTTCTGGTTCGTTCTTTAACTCCATTTGCGGTGCAGTACTTGCCGCTGTCGCTTCGAATCCAGCGTACCCTTCACCCGCTTGATGCGCTTTTTTCTTGCGTGACTCGAGATACCACATGCCGACGACTAAGATGAACAAGCCACCGACTGAACCCATGATCGGCGCAGCATAGATATCTGTTTTGAAGAACGTCGTCGGAATGACGTTTTGAATCTGAGGCGTTCCTGGTAAGGCATCCATCGTGAACGTGAACGCACCAAGTGCGATCGTTCCCGGAATAAGTCGTTTCGGGATGTTTGCTTCGCGGAACAAGTTCGCAGCGAACGGATAGACAGCAAATACGACAACGAATAAGCTGACACCGCTATATGTAAGAATGGCGCCGAGTAAGACGATGGCAAGGATAGCGCGCTTCGCACCGATCATACGAATGATTGTCTTTGCGATCGACTCCGCGATACCGGACATCTCAACGACTTTTCCGAAAATCGCTCCGAGGAGGAAGACCGGGAAGTATGCTTTGATGAAGCCGACCATCTTTTCCATGAAAATATTCGAGAAGAAGGGTAACACCCAGTCCGGGTTCGTCAGTAAGACGGCGAACAAGGCACAGATTGGTGCAAATAGGATGACCGAAAAACCACGATAGGCAACGAACATCAATAAGGATAAGGCAAGTAGAATGATGACGAGTTCCATAAGTAGATCTCCTTCAAATTTAGTAAGCGCTTTCATATCGCTTCTTCATCATTTAACAATGCAGCGTCGAGGAGGTCAATCAAATTCCCTAAAACCATAAGTACAGCTTATAGAAATCATAATTTCACATTATAGACACAATTACATCAGATAGATTATTTTTTCAAGAAACAGGAGTTAGTCCTTTTATGGCGTATGTCTTTTAAGTAACGTACTTTATTTGAAAGGATGGACAGTTCATGAAAAGCATCCTTTTTGACGTCTTGCATAACGTGACGCTATTAATGGCTGGTTTCTATCTGCTCGGAAAATTATCACCGCTTCCGATCACGCGTGACTCCCCGCGGCTGACGCGCGTATTGTACGGTCTTGCTCTAAGTGTCATCACGTTACTACTCATGCAGATGACGATTGAAGCAGCACCTGGCGTCACGGTTGATTTGCGTCATATTCCGGTCGTCGTCGCTGCCTACTTTGGTGGCCCCATCCCGACAACGATTGTGACGATCGCGATCATCATCTATCGTTTCAGTTTAGGAACGAATCTAGCAGCCTTCACCGCATTCGGTTTCATCGTCGCCGTTGCCTTAGGAACGAGCTTAATTGTTCGCGAAATGCCACCTTATGCAAAACGAACATTCACACTCGTGACGCTCTACGCGACGGCTTTACACGCTCTTGTCTTATGGATCGTCTTACCGAAACAGATTCTTCTACTTGAAGTGATGGCAGTCGTCATTCCTGCATCGTTCGTCAGTAGTTGGCTCGCCCTAGTGATCATCCGCGATATTCGGTTGACCAAACAATCATTACGGATGCTTCGGCAAAAAGCACAACTCGACTTTTTGACAGGATTGAACAATTCACGCGCCTTCAATGAATACTTCACGGATGTCAAACAGCGATTGATTCTAAATAAACAGTCGGTCGTGTTGTTGACGATCGACATTGATCATTTTAAACAGGTCAACGATACGTATGGACATGAAGCGGGTGACGAGGTGCTACGGCAGTTCGCCAATCGACTGCGCGATGGAGTGGCAGAAAGCGGGTATTTATCCCGTAACGGCGGTGAGGAGTTTTCAGTCCTGTTCGAGGGTGTTCCGCTTGCTGAAGTTCTGCCTTTAGCAGAGCAATTACGCGAACGGATCGCTTCTAGTCCGTTCCGACTAGCGACGACAGAGCTACCGCTCACAGCATCGTTTGGTTTAGCCGCGTACGATGAGACGACACTACAAATCGACGATCTTCTACCGGATGCGGATGCTGCCCTCTATCAGGCAAAGCAACAAGGACGGAATCAAGTCGTCCTGTTTTCTCCTAATGCAGAATCTGCCGTCAGCTTTCAAGAATAACGATGGACGCCACCTCTGAAATCCGCTACCTTTAAAGAAGAGGTAGGTGATTGGCATGAAGTTAGCAAAAGGTCCCTATATCCTGATCGGCCTCATTTTAGGTCTCTTGTTCGGATTCATTGGTGACAACTTCTATTTGTATGTATCAGCAGGTATTCTCGTCGGAGCACTGCTTGAATTGTATGTTGCATACGAACAACGCAAGAAAAATAAAAAATCATGATGGAGGTACCAGCATGACATTCAGTGATCTATTCCTTTCAACGCTCTCGTATATCGGAGTCGCGACCGTACTCCTTGCAATCGGTGTCGTCCTGTTCGAGGTGACGACGAAATCAAAGGAACTCGAACTCATCCGTAACGGGAAGAAAGCGGCCGTCTACGCCTTCGGTGGACGTATTCTTGGTCTTGCCATCGTTCTCTATTCGAGTATTTCGAACTCCGTCAGCATTCTCGATATGGTGTTATGGGGTGCACTCGCGATCGTCTTACAAATCGTCTTGTTCTATCTCGCGGATTTACTAATCCCCCGTTTGAGCATGACGAAAGAGATTGATGCGAACAACGAAGCAGTCGGCTTGTTGCTCCTCTTCTTATCGATTTCGATCGGTTTGATCATTGCTGGGTCGCTTACATATTAAAACGCATGAAAACAGCCCTGGATCATTAGGATCCAGGGCTGTTTAAATTAAAACTCCACTTCGTAATAAGGTATCGCTGCTATTACGATTACTTCAAGAACGAAGCCAAAATGATCATATGATGTATAGCATAAATATCCAAATTACTTTTCCTTTGCTTCTCAACAACTACTCTCCGAATCTGTCTTATTATCTTTAAATTCGTGTTATTCGTCTCTTTTTATTTTTGAGTTACGAACTTTTCTCTAGTCAAAACCTGATTCTTGTCGATTCTTTAATTAAAGTTCTTTGTTTGTAGTGTTACGCACTATTTCGAAAAATGTCTTTTTGTAATTCCAATTTATTACGTTCAATTTGGTGTGGATAGATTTGATGACTAAGACTGAAGGGACTATGAACTACAAAGAAGATGATAACTACTATTTAAAAACTCACTTGTGATAATACCTAATTATCACAAGTGAACCAAAAGGAAATCTACTCCAAATATCATTGTTATGACAAATCGAATAGAACAATCCGAACATCGGAGAGAGAATAGTAGAAACACCGTGAACGGTCTCGTTCATTCCGTTTCTTCCTCACTTCTATATGAAGCCATCGCTTGAGTATTCAATTCTTTTTCTTCACTTTTTGATAAATGAAGTAACCCATGAACCCAACTATGTAGAGTCCTGAAGCGACGCATACATAAGCGAGAGGTTGTGTCTTCAAACTGATGAGAAAGATGTCTATAGGATAAATGTCGCTACAATAGGATACATCTTGAGGCGTAAAAATAAAACGCGGCTTACATTCTTCTTGAGGCAAAATGCTAATCTTGCTTGTCATGAAAAACGAACCGATGTATGAAATCAAGAAAACGGGGATGCTAACAGCCCACAACGTAATCCATCTCTTCATCATGTCTCTCCTTCCTATTTTCTTGATTGTATCATCCCCTTTCTTGATTCACCCTCATTTAGAAATTATTAACTTTTAAGTAATTAAAATATACGTTTCTTTATAGAAGTATCTTTCTATTCATCCTATCAAGGCGAGACGTAATTCGCCGAAAGTTAATTTTAGAAGTTTTTATGTACCGAATATACTCAGTTTTTTTTGTAAGAGTCTCCTAAAACTCGTCCACAGATTACGTGATCATTGAAGATAAGCAAATAAATACAGAAAAAATAGGTATCCACGATTTGCTTGGTACCTATTTGTATCGATTAAGTAAAGAAGTAAGACACTTCTAAAACATTCCACGTGGAACGATAAGCTTTTTCTCTCGTCGATTACCTCTAGGTCAAACAGCCTTGATTCATTGAATTCAAGGCTGTTTTCATGTTCTTTTATTTTTCAAGCTCCTCTAGCTCCGTCCGCGAACGTGGGAAACCATTCGCTTGCCACTCGGCTCGATAAATCGAATCGAGCTTCGTCAATCCGACCTCATCCGGGTCTTTCCCAGCATCTGGACTCGGATCCTGATCGAGATGCGCTAAATAATCACGTAGCGCATCGGTCTGTGTGCCCTGTTCCCGCTTCCTGAACAACAGTAGACTCGCACCGGCAATGACACCTGCTCCGAATAAATACCGTTTTTTCAATCTCATACGGTTCCCTTCTTTCTTTCCTTAAACCAAACCACCACCGTCACGCAGTCGCGGATGCGCGATACGTTTGACCTTTCCCTCTTCGACCGTCAGCACATGATCGGGCTGTCGCTCGAAGTAACCGGTCTCAAGCACCCCTGACCAGCTCTTCACTTCTTTTGCGAATACTCGGACGTCCGAGATGGCTGATACATCGACGTCAAGAATCACGTGACCTCCATCTGTAACGAAGGGACGATCGTCTTTCACGCGTAGCGTTGCTAAGACATGCTTATCACGCAACCGTTGCCGCACATACGGTAACGCAAACGGATCCAGTTCGACCGGTAACGGTCCGCTTAAATGATGAACGAACTTCGAAGAATCGGTCAGATAGAGCAATTCCCGACTCATCAGTGCGACAATTTTCTCGCGAAATAGTGCACCGCCACCACCTTTGATTGTTTGGAAGTGTCCGTCAATCTGATCGATCCCATCGATCGTCACATCGATTTCCATTCCCTCTTCCAAGTCGATCAACGGAATGTGTAACTGTTCCGCGAGTCGGACCGTCGCAAGCGACGTTGCCACGCCTTGAATCTGTAGTCCCGCCTGCACAAGTGGACCAAGCGCCTCGATGAACCGTTCCGTCGTCGAACCCGTCCCAAGACCTACTATCATCCCATCTTTCACGTAAGTTAGTGCTGCCTCAGCGACTAATTGTTTCTCCTGTTCATACATCCGCATCCCTCCCTACATTTCTGTTCCCGTTTCGATTCGTCTTCAATCGACGGAGAGAGAGGACTCCGTTAACGTCAGATACTGCTTAATCGCCTGGACGAGCGGTTGCTGAGCTTCGACCCAAAACGCGACAGATGTCGGATCAGCATCGAGATGACGTTTAACGATCTCATCGATCGTCGCTTGACCGGAATCATGCATGACCGCTTCAAAGACTGCCGAAAATTGACTCGGATCCGCTTGAACCGTCTGATACAGACTATTGCTGAGCAAATAACCGATCGTGTAGGGAATGTTGTAGAACGCAAGATTCGGATTGAACAAGTGACTGATGTACATCCATTTATAGCGCGCCGGTTCAGGCAATACCGGACCATAGGCTAACCGTTCTTCCTCTTGCAGGAGTTCACTTAACCGTTCGGCACTGACCGTCCCTTGCTGACGTTCCGCATAAAAACGTTGCTCGAACCGGAACATTCCGGGAACGATGCTGGCATATTTTAGGCCCTCTCGAATCTTGACTTCTAGAAGAGCAAGTACTTCCTCCCGCTCCGTCGTCTCTTTGATGGCAGCATCGAGGACGAGATTCTCCATGAACGTTGAAGCCGTCTCCGCAATGCTCGTTCCTTTGACTTGGTTTAAATACGGTTCATCTTGCAGTACATAATTATGATAGGCATGACCAAATTCATGGGCAAGTGTCGCGACGTCTGGATAACTGTCACGGTACGTCATGAAAATCCGGCTCTCTTTGGCAATCGGAAAGGCAGCGCAGAATCCGCCTTCCGCTTTTCCAGGACGATTCTCCGCATCGACCCATCCCTTGTTAAACACGTTTTCAGCAAAAGCACCGAGCTGTGGATTCAACTGTTTGAATTGTTTGCTTACGATTGCCTGTGCCGTCTCAAACGGAACATGCCGCGCAGAGCGGTACGTGCTCGTCTCAAAATCATGCCATTCTCCCGTCACCCGCTCTGCCTGGACAATCTTGCGGGCATAATAGGCGTGAAAGAGGTCGCGGTGCTGATCGAGTGCTTCGATCATCGCTTGTAAGCTCGCTTCTGAGATTCGGTTCTGCTCAAGCAACTCTGTCAATGGTTGCTCCCAGTTCCGCATCTTGTAGGATTGCAATCTGAAGCCGGAGATCCGGTTCAAGATCGTCGCAAACAAATCAGCTTCTTTGGCACAAGCGGCGTCAACTGCAGTTGCTGCCGCTAGACGAGCCGAACGACCAGGCGCGAACATCGCTTCATGCAATCCTTGACCGATCGTGACTTGCTTCCCGTTCAAGTCGACCCGTAACGCCATGAAGCGCTGATCGTAGAGTTGTCCCCAGCCCTGAAATCCATCCACACCGAGATCCTGTAACAATTGTTCTTGAACCAGTGGTGCACGACGGGACTGGATGTCACGGCGTTCGTTTAAGAAAAAGGCGTACGGTGAATCCGTAACGAGCGCTTCCCACTCTTCTTGTGACAGTACTGCGATCTTTGTATCGAGTACTGCCACTTCGCTGCGTACCATCGCTTGGACGACTTCGATCTCTTCAAGCAATGGATGGACTTCTACGCGCGTGACATCTTCAGCGTACAGACAATAAATGAAATCGCTCCATTCTTCGACGTCGCGCGCGACTTGCTGATAACGCTCGACCTGTTCTGCCACATCAATCGGCCGATTCGACAATGCTGTTTGTATGGAAGCGATGCCTGCTTTGACATCATCAATCGTATAGAGTGTTTCTAATTGCCATCGTGTGTGTTGCATGTGATTTCCCCCTTTTCGTGATCTTTCCGTTCTTTCATTCGGGAGGACACTCGACTTCTCCTGTATTTTCCATATAGATACAAAAAAACTCCTTCAGTCATTGACTAAAGGAGGACATCATCACAACACGAAGAAGTAGACACATAGGAAATGCGCTAGACTACCGAGTAGTACGAAGATGTGGAAGATTTCATGGAATCCGAGATGTTTAAACGATAAGACACGCGGCTTGAGTCCATAGATGATGCCACCGATTGTATAGAAGATACCACCAAGGAACAATAGACCGATGCCGAGCGGTGATAAGACTTGCGCGAGTGGTGTGATCGCAAATACCATGATCCAGCCCATTCCGATGTAGAGCGTCGTCGATAACCAGCGTGGACTGTTGAACCAGACTAATTTGAAGGTAATTCCGGAAACAGCAATCAACATGACGATGCTAAACAAGACCCAACCCGTCGGACCATTCAGACTGACAAGACAAAACGGTGCGTAGGAACCGGCAATCAACAAATAAATCATCGAGTGATCCAATCGTCGCCAGATCGCAATCGCCCGGTCGCTCGCAAGGACCATATGATACGTTGCCGAAACAGCATAGAGTGCCATCATGCTGACCCCAAAAATAATCGCTGCGACGATGGCAAGTGATGCTCCACGTTCTAACGATGCTTTAATGACGAGTGCGAGTAATCCGACAAAAGCAAAGACAGCCCCTCCCAGATGTGTTAATCCATTAATCGGTTCTCTCATATAAGCTTTCACTTTCGTTCCTCCTCTGATATGTAGTTTTGAATACTACATGGCGTTATATACATATTCTATCATATGATGAAGAAGTAGAAAGTCCTATTTTAACGATTTTGGAGGTTTTTTTATGACACGTTCTGACGACACGAGACATGATCGTCAATTACAGCTTGCAGATATCCCGAACATTGATCTTTATATGGATCAAGTCATCCAACTGTTTGAGCGGACATTCGAGGAAACGACGCGGAATACGGATGAGACAATCTTGACGAAGACGATGATCAACAATTATGCCAAAAAGAAATTATTTTTTCCGGTCACGAATAAAAAGTATACGAAGGAGCACTTGATTTTAATTAGCTTGATTTATCAGTTGAAAAGTTCGTTTTCGATCAATGATATCAAGACGATCCTTACGCCCTTGAACGAAGGCATCGAACAGAATCAACTCGATCTTGAAGACTTTTATCGCACTTACCTTGAACTGACAGAACGAAATACAGCCCGTTTCGTCACCGAACAAGATGCTCTTACCGCCTCGACGACCGATCCACTGGAACAGATTTTAGCGCTGGCTCATATGAGTAATCTGTACCGGCGTGCAGCGGAACAATTGATCGATACCCAACTAAAAAAATAAGATAACGCTTTCACTGCGTGATACACTATAAGAAAAAACAGAGGAGGAACAGTCATGGAGATGGCGACGACTTTCTTGCGACAACTGAATCATATCGCCCCAGAATTCAGAACGTATCAGGACGGTATTCTCATCGAATTGGCATTCGACCGGACGATCGGAACGGAGCAGGTTTCCGCAAGTGTATTGCTTGAGACAGCAGATGACTTAAAAATACGCTTGCGTACACAAACCACCCAGGCATTATTGCTTGCTTCGAAGATTCATGCCTTTGACGCCCACACACCGAGCCGCATCGCCGAGATGATGTCGCTTCACGGCTATTTTAAATCGCATCGCTTGTCGCATCCCTTGAATGCCTACTCTACTGCCCTGTTCATCAGCCGTCTTACTCCACAGGACGCGGTACTTGAACGAACGGTACAATTATACACACGCCTCAAAAAACAACATCGGTTCATCGTGTCACCGCTATTGATCTCTTTCGTCTATTTTCACGCTACGACACGCGGTGAGTTAGACGAACTCGCCTCGCGTATCGAAACGGTCTATCAACGACTCAAACGACGGTTCGGACGCGCTCAACAGACGTATGTCGTCGCCTTGATATTCGCTTTATTGCCTGAAGACGATTGGGATCGCTATATCGCACAAGTGGAGTCATCCCGTAAGATACATCGTAAGCATCGTGTCCCGCTGTCATTCCACGGCATGCTTGCGTTACTCGGTGATCCCAATATTCATGCTTCGGCACTCCAACAGATGGCAGAGGCGTTACGCTCCGATTTACATTTTAAATACCGGAAAGACTTAGTCTATTTGACAGCAATCCGATTGTATTTAAGTCAACAAACGATCCTGCAACAGCTCTTCCCATCTTCGATTCTCCCACCGGACGGCACCGACGCGATTCCGTTCTTACTCTTCCCTGTTGATTTGACCGACACGTCCCATGCGACAGACGGCGGGATCGACGGAGGATTTGATGGTGGTGGTGACGGCGGTAGGGGTGGCGAGTAATCTTTTACTCCATCAAAAAAAGGCAATCGATATCCAGCATTTCTGCCGGACATCGATTGCCCTTTATTTTAGTCATTCTTAACCTTGTTGGTTCTCTTCATCGGATGGCTCGACATCGCCATCTTCATCAGAAGCGTGCGACAAATCGGGTGCCTCTTCACTTGAAGCTTCGTCATCTGGTCGTTCTGTTTTCTCAGCTTCTTGATCTTGATGCTTCGTTTCTTTTTCATCCTTCGATTTTTCCGGAACCTCCGTATTGTCTTGCGGGTCACGTCCGGCAATCTCATCCTTCGTCATCCGGTTTCCTGAAGTAATCGGGTCCGTCTCTTTATCATGTTGATCAGCCATTTGGCATCCCCCTTAAAATGTACTTGTTCCACATTTTAATGTATTCCCGACTGAAGAACGGTTAAACCTCAGCACGCCCTCGAACAATGTCCTCGATGAGTAATTGTTCAATCGGCTGAGGGTGATGGACCTCGTAGCCTTGCACATAAAGTTGCTCATCCAACACTTGAATCTGTTGCAATTGCGACGCGGTCTCGACTTCCTGAATCACGAGCGCGATGTTTAACGTCGACGTCAAGGAATGAACAGAGCGAATCATCGAACGCTCTAACTGATTTTGAACGAGTCGACGTGTAAAGATTGGATCGAGCTTGACTGCTTGGACCGGTAAACGCAATAACGAATTAAGTGACGCGTAGTGACTACCGAAATGATCGACCGTCAGACGGTAGCCTGCTTGGCGCAGCTGCTC
This sequence comes from Exiguobacterium sp. BRG2, assembly GCF_031844245.1. Classification (NCBI taxonomy): domain Bacteria; kingdom Bacillati; phylum Bacillota; class Bacilli; order Caryophanales; genus Exiguobacterium; species Exiguobacterium sp. BRG2. Next base: position 483,406 of record NZ_JAUZUW010000001.1, on the reverse strand, counting down.
CAAACGTTTCATTGCAAAACGACGACGCGTCTGCAATACTTCCTCCCGGATTTCAAGAATGAGTCGTTCGCCCGGGAAATACGATTCTTCTGTCAGTCTAAGTAATTCTGAAAAGAGTTGATCCGACTCGAACTGGCTTGCCGATAGATTGACGGCGACGGAAATCTTACGTCCAAATGTCTCCTCCAAGCGCCGTTGATCCAGGATTGCCTGACGGATCGTAAATCGACCGATGTCTGGGAAAATCTCCATCTTCTCGGCAATCGGAATAAAATCCGTCGGACTGACGAACCCAAGCACAGGATGATTCCAGCGTAGAAGCGCTTCAACCGCGACGTAGCGTTCTTGTTTCGCATCAACGATCCATTGATAGTAGAGCTCGAATTGTCCCCGTTCTAGTGCATGCGAAAGCTCTGATTCAAGAACTGATGCAAATGGATGCTGTTCCGCCTTCCGATTTGGATTAACAAATGAGGTTCGCTGTTTCCCCTCGTGTTTGACTTGTTGCATCAAGGCTTCTGCTGCATAGATTTGTATCTGGCGACTTGCCATATCACCGGTCAGAAGACTGACGCCAGATGATGCCGTCACCTGAATCGGTTCGGCTGCAACACCAACGATCGGTTGCTCAATCGCTTCCGTGACGATGCGAGCGTAATCTTCCGCATATTGTTCGAATTCCTGTTCCTGTTCAAGTGCTGCTAAGACGACGAATTCATTCCCATCCATTCGACCGACGACATGATTCGGTAAAGGAACATATTTCAGCCGATTCGCGATTTCGCGTAGCACTTCGTTCCCTGCCCGGTATCCATGCGTCGCATTGATCGCATGGAAACGATCGAGGTTCAACACCATTAAGAAAGCAGGATGAATCGTCACACTTGAGATCAGTCGATTCATGTACCGTTCGTTATAGACATCTGTTAGCGCATCCTTGATGACATACGTTTCGACGTTGATCGATTTACTAATGATATCCGCATACCGCTCGACGAGCGCGATATCCTGCTCCTTGAAGTCGAATGGTTGATCATCAAAGGCACATAATGTCCCGATTTTTTCATTTTCAGCATTTTTGATCGCTACTCCCAAAAAGCTACCGTTCCCAAGAGCTTTCGTGACCGGATGATTGACGGTCAATGGATCGTTGAGCAATTCATTGATCGAGAGCTTCCCGTCCGTCTCATCGACGACCAGCTTACAGAGGACATGTTGGAAGACATGGGTCGAGCCTTCTTCGATCAACTGACGTTCTTGATTGATTGCCTTGACGACAAAGTTGCTATATGAATCATTTAATGCAAAAAACAACGTGTTGACGCCAATCCGTTCACTAAGTTTTTCAAGAATCTCTTCGACGAGCGGATGCAATGCTTCATAACGAATGTGTGAATTATTCACCGTGTCTTCCTCCTTTCTGAGTCTGTAGTCGGTCATGCGTCGAGCGGGAGTTGAATGATGAAGGTACTGCCCTCTCCTTCCGTTGATTGGACGGAGATAGCTCCACCATGATCAAGCACGATCATCCGACAAATCGCGAGTCCTAAGCCCGTTCCACCGATTTTACGTGTATCCGAGTTATCTGCTCGGTAAAACTTATCAAAGATGTAAGGAAGCGATTTTTCTGGAATACCAAGCCCTTCATCTGAAATCTCAATTCGTAATTGATCTGACTGGTTTGATCCTTTGATCCGAATCTCGCCGCCTTCGGGCGAATATTTAATCGCGTTCATGATCAAGTTCGTAAACAGTTGTTTCATCTTCTCACTGCTGGCTGAAATCGTATAGGATCCCGGACTAAATTGGACACTGATGCGATGTGCGAGACTCGCAAGATCGAACATCGGCTTCATCTCGAACATCAATTGTTTTAAATCAAGTAATTCTTTTTGTGTTCCATGTGTCGAGTCTTCCCCTTTTTGAATTTCCAGGATGTCATTGATCAATTCCGCCAATCGAACGGTTTCCGAATGAATCGTCTGCAAATAGCGTTTCTGCCGCTTCGGATCGACTTCTCGTTTCATCAATAACTCCGTGAAGCCCATGATCGAAGAAAGCGGTGTCCGCAACTCGTGCGAAACGATCGAGACGAACTCTGCCTGCTTAAGATCGAGCTCCTTGTCTTTCGTCACGTCACGTAAGACAAGCATCATCCCCCATTCAACGTTCGCAATTGCAATCCGCTCAGCATAGGCACTGAGCAACAAGTTCCCCCGGAATGCCGATAACTCGATCGTTTCTCCCGGAATATCCCCGTTCATCAGTTGACCGATGTAATCATGAAGTGCTTCCGGCTGATCGACATGTTCAAACAGAGACGTCGCCCGTTCATACGCGTGACGGAACCCTTGCGCCTGATTGACGAGCTTTGGTGGAAACATATTCAATAAGGCCTGGTTCGCATAAATCTGCTCCCCACTACTCTCGATATATAGGACAGCTTCCCGAATCGAATCAAGTAGCTGATACGTCTTGATTTTTTCATGCTCCATTTGATGGAACAGGAGATGGCGTTCAAGCGTCATCCCAAGTTTTCGTGATAGATCAAGTAAATCCCCGACTTGTTCTAAATTGAACTGGGCGAAGTGATGGCGGATGTATAGCAGTCCGACGACTTGTCCGTTGCTTGGAGACTGTACGGGAATTGCTGACTCGAACTGGTCGCCGAGTGGCAATTGGACCGATTTACGCATGACGAATGCGCGACGCAAGACCGAATATTGATCGAGATCTTTTTCGATCAGCTCCATATCGTCGATCCCTTGTGCGACGAAATGATTTAACTGCTCCCGCCGGTACAAGAGGATAGCTCCTTCTTCTACCTCAAGCAGTTGCAACAAGATCATCAAGACAGTCTCGCAGGCTGCTTCAACATTTTGTGTCGCCAACGCTTCCATGATTTCATTGCGTTGCTTCAATTTCACTTCGACTTTTCGTAAATCCTGTTGTAATCGATTGATTTCACGTTGATCGAGTGATGTGAGTCGTGCCTCAGTTGATTCCGGAACCGTTCCTTGGCGCAATCGGTAAGGGCGATCCTTCGAGTGGTCGCGTAAAATTCGTTTCAACGTGTATCCTCCTTTCTGATTTCGTTCATGCTTCAAATTATATCACGGTCCGTACCGTATCAACAGTTCCAACACTACCTTCCTTACATGCTGGTTAGCACTAATGTACGAAATGATTCTTCAAAGGAACGGTCCGCATCGCGCGTCCGTTTTTTCGGTCCTTTCGTACGCCCGCCTGCTCGTCGGATTTGTTGTCCGACATGGCGAGTGTGGAGCAATAGATCGATATTGTCGTTCGTGAACTGGCGACCATTTTGATCGATTGCGAGTCCGCCTCGTGCTAAGATGAGTGCTGCCAAACCAAAATCCTGGGTCACAACGAGATCGCCACGTTTCATCCGATTGACGATCGCATAGTCGACGGCATCTGGTCCTTGTCCGACGGTAATCGTCGTCGCTCCTTCTCGGATCACCTGGTGTGCCGTATCACAAACTAAAAAGACGTCACGTCCCTGTCGGTGTCGAATGACGAGATCGACAACGGGACATCCGTCCGCATCTACGAAAATAGACATTTGAATCCTCCCTTATTGTTTCCACTATCAGTGTCACAAATCGAAAGATTTTTTGTCAAGTCGCGCTTCCCATTTGACCGTCTCTTCGTTCTTCAGGACAATAGAAAAGAGAGGATGTGTTGAAATGAACGCTGCGACGTTCCAATCTTTTTACCTGTTATTGAAAAAAACGAAACCACCGGTCGGTTTATTATCTGCCGCTGTTTCCGTCTCTGTCATCCAAGCGCTGGCTGCGCTCGCCATTCCTTGGTTCTTAAAGACGTTGATTGATGGTTTTACTGTCGATCGACTGACACCACAATTGATCAGTCTATTTGTAATCGTTTTCGTCGTTCAAGTCGTCGCGAACGCTTTATCGATCTATTGGTTACAGATCGTCGGTCAACGGATCGTCGCCAATTTACGAACGCTTCTATGGAAGCGTCTGTTAACGCTATCGATTCCGTTCTATGATGAGACAAAATCCGGTGAGCTCGTCTCACGACTTAATAGTGACGCAACGACACTCCAGCAATTGCTATCGGAACAACTCGTTCGTTTGCTGACGTCACTCGTCTCAATCATCGGAGCAATCACGATCCTATTCTTCCTCGATTGGCAAATGACGCTTGTCATGGTCATCGCTGTCCCCGTGACCTTGTTGATCATCATTCCGCTCGTCCGCAAACTACACAAGATTTCTCGTGAGACTCAGAAGGAACTTGCAGGATTATCCGGTTTTTTTGCCGAGATGCTCGGTGAGGTCCGACTCGTCAAATCACAAGCAACAGAAGACTATGAGCTGGGGCGAGGAAAAACTCGGATTGAGAACTTATACGGGTATGGTGTAAAGGAAGGACGAATTCAAGCCCTCTTGTTGCCGATCTTTAACGTCACTCTAACGACGATGTTGATCCTGATCATCGGTTTTGGTGCCTACCGCGTTTCGACGAACCAGATCACGGCGGGTGAACTCGTCGCCTTTTCGCTCTATTTGTTCCAAATCATGACTCCGCTCGTGACGATGACTGAATTCATCACGAAGTTACAGAAAGCACGCGGTGCGACAGAGCGAATCATCGAGCTTCTCGATGAATCACCAGAAGCAGCTGGAACGCTTGTAGCATCTCGTCCGTTTACGGACGTGACGGTCGAACACTTGTCATTTGGATACAATGAGACGTCGATCTTACAGAATGTCAGCTTTACGTTACCACGCGGCAAGACGACAGCGATCGTCGGTCCGAGCGGCTCTGGTAAAACGACATTATTTGCGTTACTTGAGCGATTTTATCAACCGACGTCAGGACAAATCCGACTCGGAGATCAACCCATTTCTGATTTGACGTTATCGTCTTGGCGACAGGCAATCGGATATGTCGCGCAGGATTCCCCCGTCTTATCAGGAACGATTCGTGACAATCTCGTCTACGGTCTGACAGATGACATCAGTGAAGACAAAATCCGTGCGGCTGCACGGATGGCGAATGCCGATACGTTTATCGAACGATTCCCGGAAGGTTATGCGACTGAGATTGGAGAACGGGGTGTCAAACTGTCCGGTGGTCAACGCCAACGAATTGCGATTGCACGTGCACTCCTCCGTGATCCGGAAATTCTGTTGCTTGACGAAGCGACATCCAGTCTCGACTCCGAGTCGGAACGTGTCGTTCAAGAAGCACTCGAGCGATTAATGGTCGGACGGACAACGTTTGTCATCGCCCATCGTCTCGCGACGGTCCGTCATGCCGATCAAATCATCGTTCTTGAAGATGGTCAGATTTCAGGTATCGGGACACATGATCGACTTGTCGTCGACAATCCATTGTATAATAAGCTCGTAACGCAACAATTCATCGGCACGGAACGTGCAAGGGGGAATCACGTATGAAGACAGTCGGTTTCATCGGATTAGGTGTCATGGGACAAGGCATGGTCCGCAATCTGCGTAAGGCAGGTTTTACAGTCAAAGGATACAATCGCACGAAAGAGAAAGGACTCGTCCTTGAAGCAGATGGTGTCGAAATCGTCGATACGATTCAAGATGTCGTCACGGATGTCGACGTCGTCATCTCGATCGTCGGTTATCCGCAAGACGTCAAGCAGATCTACTTCGAAGACGGCATACTCGATCATGCGACACCAGGAACGATTCTGATTGATATGACGACGTCTAGTCCGGCTCTTGCTGAACGAATCGCGCAGGAAGCGACAGCACGCGGTCTTCAGGCACTTGACGCACCTGTCACGGGCGGTGATCTCGGTGCGAAGAACGGAACACTCGCGATTCTCGTCGGTGGTGAAGAAGCGGCTTTCGCACAAGCGAAGCCATTATTCGAGGCGATGGGGAAATCGATTTCACTCTTCGGTGGTCCTGGTAAAGGACAATCGGCGAAGCTCGCGAACCAAATCGCAATCGCCGGATCGATGATTGGAACAGCGGAGATGTTGTTGTTCGTCACACGATCCGGAATCGATCCGACACAGTTCATCGAGACGATCAAATCTGGTTCTGCCGGTAGCTGGAGTCTTGAGAACTTGATTCCGCGCGTCATCGCCGAAAACTACTCACCTGGTTTCTTCGTCAAACACTTCATCAAGGATATGCGCCTTGCCCTCGAACGCGGCGCTGAGATGGGTATCGCGACACCTGGTCTTGCACTCACGAAAGGCTTATATGAACAACTTGCTGAGCTGGGTCACGCCGATTCCGGTACACAAGCGCTTTATCTATTGCTCGCTGAGCGTTCACGCGCTTCGGTGGAATAAGCAAAAGCCTGTACGCTACGTCTACTGACGTAATGTACAGGCTTTTTTACGTTCATCCCTTAACGGAACGGGTTGGTTTCAAGCGTTCATAGAAGTGTGCCATCGTCGTATCGAAGTATGGCGTCAAGAAGATGACACCCACTGTACTGAGTAGTGCGAGGATCCCCCAGCCGATGAAACTCAAGTAAAGCATGATCAGTTCACGCTTATGCCCTTTCATCATCCGGCGGCTTTCACCAAGTACTTGCCAAAACGATAATTCCGGTCGATCGACTAAAATATACGGAACGAGACGATATGCTAGGTAGAAGTATAGTGCCGGTAAGATCAGAAATGATCCAACATAGACCAATACCGTTACGATCGCATATGCGGCAATCGTCCGGAAAGCACGTCGAAACGAAGAGAACCCTTCGAACAGTGTTCCGATTCCGGCAGACTCCCCGCGGGTGAAACGTAAGTAAGCAATCGTTCGACCAACCGTCACTGGAGCCAGGACGATCGTGACGACCATGTTCAGTGCGATGAATCGAACCATACTATCAATGTCATCTTGATCAAATGACATCCGGCTTGCAGCGAGCGCAAAAATAAGGAAGTAGATGATCGAGATGCTTAATCCGACCAACCATTGTCCTTTTAACGTACCAAGAGCAGCTTGTTTCAATTGTTTAGGGTTCATGTCGTACTCCTTTATATCCACTATTTCCACTTTTGATTTTAGCCCAGTTCCTTTGAAAAACCTAGTTCTCCCACTCTGCTTTTCATCTGCTTGAAGCGAATCGTCGAAAAGTCGTCACGAGCGCATGAAAAAAATCCATTCCCCTCATCTCAACAGATCAGAAAAATGGATTGATTCACTCGATGATCATCCTAGGAGTCGTGTCAACGCCTCAACGCGTTCTTTTTGAATAGCACCGTCTTGTAAGACCGCCGATCCTACATGCAGCTCGGATGCCTTCGTTGCTTCAAGAAGTGCCTCTGCATTTTCAAGTGTGATGCCGGATCCTGGTAAGATGATCAAGTCCGGATAGTCTGCAATCAAACGTGCGATCGTCTCTTTACCTTCTAGTGCCGTCGCTTGACCACCTGACGTCAAGATCCGGTCGACTTCCGGAAAATCAGCGAGTACTTCTGCCGCTTCAAAAATATCACGACTACTGTCGATTGCTCGGTGGAACGTCAATGACAGTTCCCCTTTATGTTTGATGATGCGACCGAGGAAACCTTCGTCGACACGACCGTCTGCTGTCAATGAGCCGACGACGATCCCGGCTGCACCGAGTTCACGGATCAAGTCAATATCCGTGATGATTGTCTCCTCATCTGATTTCGAGTAGACGAACGATTTGCTATGTGGTCGCACGAGGACGTGAACCGGAATCTCGACCGTCGAGACGACTTGACGAATCAGTCCGTAGCTCGGCGTCAATCCCCCTTCGGATAATGCGGAAACGAGTTCGATCCGGTCCGCTCCGGCTTGTTCTGCTGCGACCGCTTCTTCTACGGTCGATGCAATGATTTCTAACATGATACATCCCTCCCGCATCAGTGTATCATGAGACGACCATCCAGTTCACGCGTTCGTTGAACAGTTTCATCTCCCATGATGGCGGATAGGAAGCTGGGCTGAGGACGATTTTCGCGCGCCGGAACTCTGCCACCTTATATTTTCGGTTTCCTTGGAACTCGTCATTGGCTAAGAAAGCGTAGACATCTTTTGTGCAACTAATGACCGCTTTTTGGATAAGTGACGATTCGATATCATCACTGACGAAGCCTCGCTCAATCTCAGCACCATCAAACGATAGGAAACAGGCATCAAAAGCATAGGCATCCAGCGCTTGCAATACCTCGACCCCGACCGTCTGTCCGTATGCATCGACTGTTCCGCCTAACAATCGAATTTCCCCAGTGAACGGTCCCGTCTTACGGCACTGCTCCAAATGACTGGCGACGATTAGTGAATTCGTGACAATCGTCGCGTTTCCCGTTAAATAAGGTAACAAATGCTCGACCGGTTCTCCCCGTCCGAGAAAGATACAGGAATAGTCACTGAGCCACCCTTTCGCATAGCGCGCTAAACGGCGGGACAGCTGATCCGTTCGCCGTGAGATCGGCGTCTCCCGTTTTCCTCCTTGATAGATAGCACCGCCATAGACACGCTTCAATTGACGTTCGCGTTCCAACTCTTCTAAGTAGCGTCGTACCGTTTCTCCCGAGACATCGAGACGTTCGATCAAATCCTTCGTCATGACTTTCCCTTCCTCTTCCAGCCATTCCATGATGCGTGATTTCCGCTCTTCTCCTAACAACGACACGTGCGCTTCCCCCTTTACAGACCAGTTCTAGTTCTAGTGTAGCGAACGTCTGTAAAGATCTTGTAAATCCGATGTAAATAAACGTGTAGTTCCTATGAAATGTCGTTGAATTCGTCCGTTATCCGACTCTTTCATCAAACGAAAGACGCGCCTGCCTCTCAATGAGTGAGAGGCAGACGCGTCATTAGTCGTTCATTCAGACGATTTCTTTGCAAAGAGTGGAATCTTAGACTCTGTTCCTTGGCGAATCCGTTGGATGTTATCACGGTGCTTGAAGATGACGAACAACGCAAGAACCGTAAAGAACGTCGGAACGATCCAATCGTTCGTCAAGACGCCGATCGTGATCGACAAGACAATCCCGACACTTGCTGCGACGATCGAACTGAGCGAGACCATCCGGCTCAGGCGAAGTGTCGTCAAAAAGGATACGAGCAGAAAGATGAAGAGAATCGGGCTCGTCACGAGCAACATCCCACCAGACGTCGCGACTGCCTTTCCGCCCTTGAACTTTGCGAAAATCGGATAGATATGACCGACGACAGCAGCTAATCCAGCAAACAGCGGATGCACATCCGCGCCCATTAAGATCGGAACAAGGCTCGCGACGGCTCCTTTTCCAAGATCACCGATCAAGACGATGATTCCTGCCTTTTTCCCCAAGACACGGAACGTATTCGTCGTTCCGAGATTCCCGCTACCTTGTTGACGAATATCGATTCCGTGTCCCCATTTCCCAACAAGTAATGCGAACGGAATCGAACCAAGCAGATAGCCAAGAACCAAAATCCCTATGATTTCAATCATAGTCAACCTCCAACCTCTTAGTGACCGACTTTCATATATTCCTCAAGAGTCTGTCCGTTATTTTTAATTTGTGTCGCGACATCGACTCCGACATAACGAATGTGCCATGGCTCATACGTATAACCCGTCCGTGACTGGAAACCACGGTCGTAACGAACGATGAAGCCGAACTTCGCTGCGTTATTCGCGATCCATTTTCCTTCTTTCGTATCACCAAGAGCGGCTGTTAATCCATTACCTACACTTGGTGACGAAATATCAAAAGTGAGACCTGTCTGGTGTTCACTGTGACCAGGGCGTGCTGAATATTGATCAGCAGCTGCCTTGCCGTCACGTGCGACATAATTATTATACAATACTTTTTGACGTGCGCCGGAACGGAATCCGCTGACAGCGTTCAATGTCACGCCTTCTTTTTTAGCAGCAGCGAACATCTTTTCCATCTGTTTCGCAGCTGGTGCTCGCATGTAGCTTTGTTCAAGTACACCCGAATAGGAGAAGCTGACGTTTGGAACGACGAGATCCGACGGCTTGTAGTCGATTGGCAAGCTATACTTCTTGTTGACGACGACGAGCATTCCAAGCGAAAGATCGGCTTTGGCATCTGCTGATTTATCGACGTCTGGCGTCTCATCTTCTGGTTTCGATGGTTTTTCCTGCTCTGGATCCTGAGACGAACTATCCGGTTTATCCGTCGATTCGTCCTTTTTGTCTTCTGTTTTGTTCTCTGCTGCAGGTGTATCATCTTTCTTTTCTGTTTCATCCTTCGTTGCCTCATCCGAAGATCCTTGGTCCTCTTGTGTCGTCTCATCGGATGATTTGTCTTCAGATGACTTGTCTTCTTGTTTTGCATCTTCTGACGTATCGTCTTTCGTTGTTTCATCTGTTTTGTTTGTTTCTTCTTTGTTCGTGTCTTTTGCTGTGTCTTCTTTTTTCGTTTCGTCTTTTGATTGTGTTGTCTCATCTGATTTCTGTTCAGTTTTCGTCGTATCGTCCGCTTGTTGATCCCCAGGATTACATCCTGCAAGGAGAAGCGCTAACGTACTAACGGTTACGATTTTTTTCATGAGTAAGACCCCTCTTCTTTTTATGCTTCTCTATGTTACCGCTAATTGTTCCATCCGTCGAGCCTACTTCCAACAGATGGACTAAGACCCTACCTTACTTCAGCTTCTTTATTTTCGCAAATGATTCTGACTTTGTCATCGGTCGTTAGTACCAAGTGCTAAATTTTACTGTTCAGGGTGCAAATAAAAAAAGCGGAACCGATTCAATAAAATCGATCCCGCTATTGTTGTACATCTTCACGCTTCCGTTAAGAGTGCTGCGTCCGTCTCACTCATCTTCTCGTAGATATCGTGCCAGTTCGGGAACACCTTCGGCAAACGAATCGGTCGGAAGTTTTCCTTCTTGACGACGACATGTGTCGTCTTTGCCGATACCGCAAGTTTTCCGTCCGGGTGCTTGACGGTATAACCATAAATCGTCCGTAAGCCATCGTAATGATCAATCCAGACCGTGACGACCGCCGTATCACCGTACGTCAACGAGCGCTTATAATCGAGATTGACATTCGTAACCGGGGAGACATAACCCGCATCTTCCATCTCCTTGTAATTAAGACCCAAGGACTGGATTAACTCTGTCCGTGCCAGTTCCAGATAGACGAGATAGTTCGAATGATAGACGATGCCCATCATGTCCGTCTCGGCGTAGCGAACAGGTATTTCAATCGTGTGCATGTAGCTTCCCCCTTAAAAATCCTCTTTTTCAAGATAGGACCATTCTGAACCGGATAAGCTAACTTTGTCAATTAATCGCATCGATTGTTTCGCGATCGCCTGTTCGACAATCGTGATCGCCGCCCGTGCGTTTCCGTTCGGAACGACATCGATTTTCTCAGTAAGCGTCTGTCGCGCGTCCTCCGTCAGCTCATATCCGAATCGTGCCGCATATCCTTCAATGATTTGAATCAACTCGTCTGGCGAATAATTTGGGAAGTGGAACGACCGCTTGAAGCGCGACTTCAATCCCGGATTACTCGCGAGCAAGGCGTTCATTTGTTGCTCGTAACCTGCAAGAACAACAACGAGATTGTCTTGATGTTTCGTCATCTCATCCACAAGCGTATCGATGGCTTCCTTCCCGAAGTCATTTGCTCCACCGTTTAACGCATAGGCTTCATCAATGAATAAGACACCACCCAGCGCGTCTCGAATCGCGTCGCGTGTCTTTTGCGCGGTCTGTCCGACATATCCGGAGACGAGGTCCGCTCGGCTGACGACTTTCAAGTGTCCGCGTTTTAAATAGCCGCATTGTCGTAAGACATCGGCATAAAGCTGAGCGACAGTCGTCTTACCGGTTCCACTATTGCCGCTAAAGACCGCATGCAGTTCGACCGGTAATACCTTATAACCGGCTTCACGACGGCGTTTTTGCATTGATAATAAGGCTTCGATCTGTTTCAATTCATCCTTTAGATCAGACAATCCGACGAGCGAAGCGATCCGTTCTTCCACCGTCGCGTCCGGTTCTTGCACCATCTCGAAATCTTCTTGTTCGAGTAAGGCAAAGTCTTCGTGACTGGCACTCTCTCCAAGGCTTGCTCCCTTCTTGAAGATCGCATCAAGCACGATATTGCGAACCGCCCGTCCGTTTCCGAAACTCGCGTCGACGCGCTCCCGCTCGAGCCGACCGAGCAACGCCCGCTCTGCTTGTTCCGTCAAGACGTAATCATTTGCCGTCGCAATCGAGCGTCCGATCGCGAGCAGCTCTTGATCCGTATAGTCTGCAAGCAGATAATGATTCGATTCCGGGAAACGGCTTCGTAATCCGGGATTTGCCTTCAGGAAATCACGCATCTCTTCCGGATAACCAGCGAGGACGACTGCAAACCGTCCCGCATATTCCCCACTCGTCATCGCAGCGACGAGCGTATCGATCGCTGCCTGTCCATAATCGTTCCCACTTTGTCCAGCACGCTTTAAGGCGTAGGCTTCATCGATGAAGAGCACACCTCCGACAGCTTCCCGGACCTTGCTCATGACTTGTTCTTCCGTTTGTCCGACGAAAGCACCGACGAGCGACGAACGATCCGTCTCGACGACTTCCGGGCGCTCGAGTAGTCCGAGTTCATGGTAGATCTTCGCCATCAAACGGGCAAGCGTCGTTTTCCCGGTCCCCGGGTTCCCCATGAAGATCATGTGTAGCGATGGTTGATCACTTGAACGATAGCCGTCTTCCGACCGTTTTTGTTGGTACTTCAAAAACCGATACATGTGGTGGACCCGTTGTTTAATGTCTTCGAGACCAATCATCGCGTCGAGTTCCTCGAGTGCTGATCGTTCAACTTGTTTGCTTTCGACGGGAAGTAAGGCAACGACACGCTTAAGATCCTGAATCGTCGTCGTTTTCAATTCCGTCATCTCACGGAATGCTTCTCGGGAATAGAAGCGTTCTTGTAAGCTGTCGACGAACGTCTGCGCCGTCTGCTCGAGCGTTGCACTCGAACGTAACAATGCCGTTCCAGCATCGAACAGTTCCGTCCAGCGTTCGGCATCTAGCCGACGAAGTCGTTCTGTCAGTTCGACGATTTGATCCGTCTCCTCGACGATTTGGCTCGCTTGGAGAATCAGTTCCTTTGTCGCAGATCGTTTCGCGTTCGCATTGTCCGTCTCACGGATCGTCGGGAACGTATGCGCGACGAGACGCTGATACGTACTTTGTAGTTGTTGCTCCGTTAATAACTGCTCAAGACGTGCTGGCAAGCGACCATGCTGACGGATTTCTTGCATCCAGCTCTCAGCTAAGGCGTCCAGTCGTCCTGTCATGATATAGCGATGCTCGACAAGTAACGCTAAGATACGGACGAGTGCTTCCGTTTCTCCAAGTAGCCGACTACTTTGGGCATAACGTAGCGCAAGCACCTCCTCAACTTTCGCGCCCTCTTCCCACGCCTTGATTTGATTAAACATCTCCTCTTTCGAGAATGCTTCCATGTTGAACCTCCTGCGTCTCGAAAAAACCGACTTTGTCCGCTACCGTTTCGTAGCGTCATCGCCGGTCGTTTCTTGTTTATTTTGCTTTTAGCCATTCCTTATCGAACGTATCAATTGTCTCAAAACTCTTCATCTTGACAGAGTAGAACAATTTACCATTATTGCGTGATTCGGCACCGAGGACTTTCGAACGGTCAGATGCGACATAATACGTCGCTTGTTCCTGGTTGTTTTCTTTATCGAAGATCGATGGATACTGTTTGATCCATTCTTCAGGAACCGTGCTCGATGGTTCTTTTTTCACGTAAACGTCCGCAGCCATCCCTGCAATGTCTGCTTCTCCCTCGACTTGTCCAAAGTCTCCTTTTTTAATGAAGGCGAGAATCTGTTCATTGAATCCTCGAGAGAGGAATGGACGCGGCGCACTGACGCTTTTGCCTGCTTTCGTCTCATTGACTAACTTCCCTGTCGCATCATACTCACGGAACATTGTGCCGTTCCAGATCGCAAGCGATCCTTTTGACGGTCCGTCTACGACTTCTGTCCGAAAATGCCCTTTGTCGTCAAACACGACTTCATATGTCCGGGCTTCGAGCTCATCTTTTTTCGTTGCGAGTTTCTTCTCGACATATTGAATGCGTGTCATCGTATAAAACGGTTTGACCGTTGCGGCTTTTTCATCGCTAGCGGTCTGCGTCTTGTTCAAGAGATAAAAATTGTAGGCAAGGAGGATCGCCATTGCCACGATTGCTACTGCAATCCACGTGCTCGTTCGTTTCGTCATGCCATGTACACCTTCCTAGCTCAAGTCTCTATTCCCTATCATCGTATCGGTTTTAAAGGGGAAATACAAAGGGTTTGTCCAAGATTTCACGATTTCTGAGTAAATTCGTCAGACTTTTGAACAAATCAGAAAACGTTCAGGACGACAAAAAAAGGCGAACCGAATGAATTCGGTCCACCCTTGATTACGTTTACGCTTTCTTCGGCGTCAACGAGACGATCATCGACTCATCGACCAAGTAATAACTATGATGTGGCATTTCACGTAAATAGCCATCCTGAAACAACATCGCACAGTCGACTTGAAACGTTTTGCTATACGGTTTTAACGGAAGTTTTTTCACCCGGTCAAAATAGCGATCGACAGCAACCTGGACATGATCCATCTCATAGACGAGTTCCCGGTCTTTTGCTTCCATGATGGTGAATGTCTCACGCGACATGTAAAACACTTGTGTCGAGCGTGCTTTCAAATACGGCTCCAGCTGTTTCAGGTCGATCCGCTGCTCATTATCTAGAAGCACTGTCCGATTCGTCCCTTTCGGTAGTTCAGATTCAAACGCATGCGTCGCTTGTTTGACTTCATCAAGCGTCACGTCACGCATCGGCAACGGTCGATCTTCCTTCGGTTGAAACCACTTCTTGAATCGATTCATCGAATTCCTCCTCTCGTCAAAAAAAGGTGGGGTTTCCCCCACCTTTGATTAGACAACTTATGCTTGTTGGAGACGCTCACGAAGGACCATTGGAAGGATCCCGCCGTGACGGTAGTAATCGATGTCGACTTCTGAGTCGAAACGAGCAATCGCTTCGAATTCAGTGACTTTTCCGTCTGCCGCTGTTGCCGTGACTTTAACGATGTCACGTGGACGAACAGACTCATCGATTGCGATACTGATCGCTTCTTCACCTGTTAGACCAAGTGTTTCAGCTGTTGTGCCTGCCACGTATTGAAGTGGAAGAACACCCATCATGACGAGGTTTGAACGGTGGATCCGCTCGAAGCTCTCCGCGATGACGGCTTTAACGCCGAGCAAGTTCGTTCCTTTTGCTGCCCAGTCACGTGAAGAACCCATACCGTAATCTTTACCAGCGAGGATGACGAGACCTGTGCCATCTTCTTTGTACTTCATCGCAGCATCGTACATCGCCATCGTTTCGCCTGTTGGCCAGTACGTCGTGAAGCCACCTTCTGTACCTGGTGCGACTTGGTTACGGATGCGGATGTTCGCGAACGTTCCGCGCATCATGATTTCGTGGTTACCACGACGTGAACCGTATGAGTTGAAGTCTTTTGGTGCAACCCCTTTGTTGACGAGGTATTGACCGGCTGGCGTCGTTTTTGAGAATGAACCAGCTGGTGAGATGTGGTCCGTCGTGACCGAGTCAGCGAACTTACCGAAGACACGGAGTCCGTTGAGGGCTTCGACTTGACCCGCTTCCTTCGCGAGGTTCTCGAAGAACGGTGGGTTTTGGATGTACGTCGACTCACCATCGAAGTCGTACTGATCCCCTGTTGGCACGTCAAGGTTGTTCCAACGTTCGTTTCCTGTGAAGACTGAATCGTATTCTGCGCGGAAGCTTTCTGGTGTGACGACCGTGTTGATGATCGTTTGGATCTCATCACGTGAAGGCCAGATGTCAGCGAAGAAGACTTCTTGTCCGTCTTTGCCTGTCCCGAGTGACGCGTTCATGATATCGACGTCGACTGTTCCTGCAAGGGCATACGCGACGACGAGTGGCGGTGAAGCCAAGTAGTTCGCTTTGACGAGCGGGTGGACACGACCTTCGAAGTTACGGTTTCCTGAGAGGACAGACGAAACGAGCAAGTCTGAACCAAGGATCGCATCTTCGACAGCGCGGTCGAGTGGACCAGAGTTCCCGATACATGTCGTACAGCCGTAACCGACCGTGTTGAAGCCGAGTTCGTCAAGGTACGTTTGGAGTCCTGATTTCTCGAGGTAATCCGTAACGACCTTCGATCCTGGCGCAAGTGATGTCTTGACGTATTTCGGAACCGAAAGACCGAGTTCGATCGCTTTTTTCGCGACGAGTCCCGCACCGATCATGACGTAAGGATTTGAAGTGTTCGTACAGCTCGTGATCGCAGCAATCGCCACATCACCAGTACGCATCTCAACCGCTTCGTCTTCGAACTGAACGACTGCGACTTTGTTCGCTTCTTCTTCTGCAAGACCAAATCCAGCGTTTCCTTGTGGAGCCGTCAACGCTTTTTTGAATGATGTATGGACATCCGTCAAATCAATCCGGTCTTGTGGACGTTTTGGTCCAGCAAGCGCAGGAACGATCGTCGAAAGATCGAGTTCGACCGTTTTCGTGAATGTTGGATCTTCGTTTTGTGGCGTGTAGAACAAACCGTTTGCTTTCGAGTAGTTCTCGACTTTTTCGATCAATGCTTCATCGCGACCTGTCAGACGAAGGTACGTCAATGTCTCTGTATCAACTGGGAAGAATCCACATGTCGCGCCGTATTCTGGAGCCATGTTCGCGATTGTTGCCCGGTCAGAAAGTGACATCAAGTGGAGTGATGGACCGAAGAACTCGACGAATTTACCAACGACGTTCTCTTGACGGAGCATTTCCGTTACACGGAGCGCGACGTCTGTTGCTGTCGTTCCTGGGTGCATCTCACCTGTGATGCGAACACCGATGACTTCAGGTACTGGGAAGAATGACGGCTGTCCGAGCATGCCCGCTTCCGCTTCAATCCCACCGACTCCCCAACCGAGGACGCCGAGACCGTTGATCATCGTCGTGTGTGAGTCTGTTCCGACGAGTGTGTCCGGATAGACATCAACTGTACCGTCTGCTGTTTCCTTTTCAAGGACGACAGATGCCAAGTACTCGAGGTTGACTTGGTGAACGATTCCTGTTGCTGGTGGTACGGCACGGTAGTTATCAAATGCTGACGTTGCCCAGCGAAGCAATTTGTAACGCTCTTCGTTACGCTCGAATTCAAGATCCATGTTTTCTGCAAGTGCTCCAGCAAAACCGTAAGCATCGACTTGAACCGAGTGGTCAACGACGAGGTCGACTGGTACTTCTGGGTTGATGACCGATGGGTCTCCACCGAGATCTTGCATCGCTTTACGAAGTGATGCGAGGTCAACGACCGTTGGAACACCTGTGAAGTCTTGAAGGATGACGCGTGACGGTTTGAACGGAACGTCGACATCATTCGAAACTTGAGCTGTTCCCCATTTCGCCAAGTTCTCGACGTGTTCACGTGTGATCGAACGACCATCTTGTTGACGAAGTACTGACTCGAGTAAGACACGAATCGAATATGGAAGGCGTTTGACTTCCGTCAATCCGAGTTCTTCCAATTTTTCAAGACTGTAGTACTGATAATTCTTACCGTTTGCTTCAAACGAACGGCGTGCGCCAAAGACATCTTGCGACACATCTGTTTGCTTCATGGTGATTCCCCCTTTAAGTGTTCACGACATCAAGCCCCTGATACCGCTTACTTGTACAGTTCTATCATAGTATAATATGGATTCCGTTACAATTTGAAAGAACAAAAGACTTTCGATAAGTTTTACTTATTGCCGATATTAGAAAATTATTCTGTTGTCCTGTTCTTGCTATATTTCCAGTCATGCGTTTTCATTTAGAATGTTCAGGGTACTTAAAAAGTGTAGTATGATATCCGATTATTGTGGAGGCGTTTATTATGGCGAAATATAAAAGCGATGCAACGCACGTTATTACGACAATCATTTTTAGTGATTTAGAAAAAGCAAAAACAGGCTTTGCGATGATTAAGGATCTCGAGGCAATCAAGGAAATCGACATGGATCAGATGGTTCTCGCAAAACGTGACGAAGCAGAGGGCTTCTCTTTCATCGATGCCATTGACTTCACGCAACAGGACCAATCCTTCAAAGGCTCATTGATCGGCATGGCGATCGGTGTCGTCGGAGGTCCGTTCGGTATGCTCGTCGGTTCCGTTGCTGGTTATTTGATCGGTGCGAACCGGGATGAAAAGAACGAACGGGAATCGTTTGATTTATTCAACCGGACGCTGAATCAGATTGATCCCGACCATTACGGTGTCATCTTGATCAGTGAAGTCAACGAAGATTCAGAAGCCGTCAATGCGATCGCCGCTGAACTCGGAGCGACGATTCGCCGGACAGGTGAGACATTACCGGATGGTGCAGTCTAATCAAATCAAAGTTGTCTTCTTTACGTTCTCGTTTTAAACGGGAACGTTTTTTAATTCGTGAATCACCTGTTTTGCTGCCTCCTGCGTCGTGTCAGGATCGACTTTATATAAAGCATTTTGTTGCACGGATATGAGGATGTTTTTGTAGCTGATGATGATAAGATCAGACTGATTCGATAGCTTTTGATTCAGCCCTTTGTAGCCATCACTTGATTGATACTGCATCACGTCATTGCCTATGTATCGATCTATATAAGTAAGATGGATCGCTAACCGCGTATCTTGTTTTTGATTTTCAAAATAAAGTGTCTCTTATGTCGACGGTGTGTCTATCGTTCCGTCAACGGTTAACCAACGTCTCTTCCCAAAACTCAATGATCGATCTACAGCCGTGAAATCTGAACCTATCGTACTTGCCTGCAACTGAAATTGATCCATCTTCAGGTGTTCATCCATGTACTTGAACAGCTTTTCATACTGAACAGGATGTAAGATAGGATGTTTTGTCTTCTGATTCGTATGAGTAGTAGTTTTGACTTCTACTTTTTTCTGTTCCGTCGTGACCGCCTCATCCGTACATCCTACACTTAAAAATACACTCGAAAATAGGATCGCCATGTTTCTCTTATAGCGCATACACTATCCTCCCCTTTTGAAAACACCCTGACATCACTTTGCCTTAAAGTTGTATAGCGGTTTAATGATCTCGACGACATCGACCGTTTCTTTCGTATTGCGAATGATTTCGTCCATCGGTTTATAGACGAAAGGCGACTCGTCACGCGTCGACGCGACGACAGAACTTGACCAGACATCGGTCATCGTCTTTTCGAATGCATCGAGTTCAACTGTTTTGAACGCTTTAGATCGTGACATGATGCGTCCTGCTCCGTGTGGCGCGGAATAATTCCAATCCGGGTTTCCTTTTCCGACGACGATCAAGGAGCCATCGCGCATGTTCATCGGAATGATTGCCCGCTCGCCGGCTTTCGCAGAGATGGCACCTTTTCTTAAAATCATCGCATCAAGATCAATGTAGTTGTGGATCGTATCGAACTGATCTACTACCGTCCATCCCATCGCCTCGAAAATGACTTCGGTCATCGCTTGACGGTTTAATGCTGCGTATCGTTGGGCGATCTTAAGATCATGGAGGTAACGCTCCATCGTTTCTCCGGAAACAGATGCTAAATCTTTGTTAAACGTAGATCGTTTTTCCTTCAATTGCTGCAAGGTCGCCTGAATATCCGATTCGCGCCCCTGCTGCTTTAATTCCTCAATGATTTGACCCGCATCAAATTGGAAGCGTGCCGTCTCGGCTTCTGCCTGATAATGTTCAGCGATCGTCTTCCCAAGGTTGCGACTGCCGGAATGAATCACGAGATAGCGCTGTCCTGCTGCATCCTGGTTCAGTTCGATGAAATGATTCCCTCCACCAAGCGTACCGATTGATAATCGTGCCCGTGTCTCGTTAAACGGTGCAAGTACTTGATCAAACGGTACCTGTTCTGACAATGGATGGGCTTGCTGGCGTACCGACATGCCACTTGGAACGAGACGCTGAATCGTCGCGTCAAGTTTCGCATAATCGATTGGTTCTTGTTCAGCAAGTCGTGTACATAACATGCCGCAACCGATATCGACACCGACGAGATTCGGTACGACCTCGTCCGTCACATGCATCGTCGTTCCGATGACGGATCCTTTTCCAGCGTGACAATCCGGCATGATCCGAACGCGACTATCTGTCGCAAATTGTTCCTCCAACATGGCTGTTACTTGCTTAATCGTCAGTTCGTCGACGTTGTCCGTGAAAATCTTTGCTTCCCCATATGTGCCTTGAATCATTTTCATACGATCGTTCCTTTCTTTCCTGTCCATTTAATTAATCTACTGTTTCTTGCATGATTTCAATGAATTGTTTTGTCAATGTCGTCGGTCCCGTCTCCGTCAACCAGACGAAGGCTGTCGTACTTGCTGCACCTGACAGGTATGTCTGATGCAGTCCTGCCGTGTCCAGTTCCCGCAACGTACTCTCCGGCAATACGGTCACAGCCTTCCCTTTCCGAACGAGTCCGATTAGTGTCAAGACGTCAGAACACGTCTCTTGCGATACGACACCGAGCCGTTGACTTAATGTCTGAAAGACACCAAGCCCTTCCTGACTTGGAATGATGAGATCCGCTGTCGGATGATCAGGATGCCAGACTTGATGAAACAGTTCTTCCTCCATCCATTCAATCGAGACGCCTTGCGCATCAATCGGCAAACGGACCAACGCTGCATCAAGCGACCGCTCTTTTAACCGTTCGATGAGCGCACTCGATTCTCCTTGGTGAACTTGTAAGATAATACCAGGATGTCGTCGTTTCATCTGTTCGATCCAGTCAACAAGCCGACTGGCTGATAACGTGTTGACACCAATCCGCAAAATTCCTGTTCGTCCGGCTTCGATGTCGCTTAATTCCATTCGTGTCTCCTGCTCAAACTGTAGCAATGAAACCGCCCGTTCATATAAGCGGTTGCCGCTTGGTGTGATCCGGATTCCGCGCCCTGCCCGCTCGATTAGGCGAACGCTTAACTCTTCTTCCATTCGTCGGATTTGTTGCGTCAAGGCAGGTTGTGCCATCCGTAAGCGCTCCGCTGCCCGCGTGACGGATTGTTCCTCGACGACCGCACAAAAATAGCGATACTGGCGTAAATCCATATTCATCATCTCTTTCATATGTTTTCATGTATAAAGATATATGAATCATAACATCAATCATATGCTATGATGCAGGAATATCTGAAGTTTAAGAAAGGAGCTTTTTCATGAAACAAACGACTTCTACCTTACAGTGGATCGTCTTTTTACTCGCGAACACGATTGCTTTACCAATCGTCGTCGCCAGTCTGTTCGACCTCTCATCAGTCGAAACAGCTGCTCTTGTCCAACGGTCGTTCTTTGTAGGCGGGATTGCCTGTTTCCTACACGGAGCCTTCGGCCACCGGCTTCCGATCGTATCGGGACCTGCCGGATCATGGGTCAGCATCTTCGTCGTCATCGCCGCACTACCGGTCGATTCAAAAACGGCCTTTACGATCGCGATGGCAGCCGTCGTCATTGCCGGTATCGTCCTCATCATCCTTGGTTTGACAGGATGGACGAAGTACTTATTACCCGTCTTCACACCGCTCGTCAGCGGAACGTTTTTGCTCTTATTATGTATTCAATTGACAGGCGTCATGCTTGGTGCCGTCCTCGCCGTCGAGGCAACACGGCTCGCCGGGATCATTACGTTCTTACTTGTGCTCGGACTCAGCCAATTCGGACCGAGTCGCTTACGTCCGTTCGCCTTGATGATCGGGATCATCGTCGGTTGGCTTGTCAGCCGTCCGTCACTTCCTACGTCGTCTAGTTTGTTCGCACCACCGCAAGCGTTACCGTTTGGATGGCCACAGTTTGACGGCAGTGCATTCCTTGTCGCGATTCCGTTCGCGATCTTGCTTGTCGTCAATTTAATTGCCGCTTTAAGTGCCGTCGAAGCAACGCTTCAAAAACAAGGACGTCTGCATCAAGGGTTATCCATCGAAGGCGTCATTCATTTACTCGCCGCTACTTTCTCGACGCTTGTACCGGTGCCTTTACCCATTACGAGCGGGTTCATCGCGCAAACAGGAAGCCGGAAACGTCGTCCGTTCTTGATTGCCTCGCTCGTCATCGCACTGATTGGTTTCTTCCCAAGCTTGATCGGGATCATCGCGACCTTACCGCGGAGCGTTGCGAGTGCCGCGTTGCTTGCGACATTGCCGCACATGTTCCTGATTGCTTGGCAGTCTGCTGAAAGTAACATGGAGAACAGTCGCCGCCGCCATGCGTTTGCGATCAGTGCCGTCATCGGCATCAGTATCTTGTTACAATCAACCGTCATCGCTGAAGTCCTGCCTTTGACGCTTCGTCCGTTCCTCAGTAATGGATTACTCGTCGGAACGATGCTTGTGCTCGGTTTCGAGATCATCGAAAAAGTACGTTCTCGTCGCGCGAAACAAGCGGATCGATTGGCAAGCTAAATGGTATTGTACGACCGGACGATTTCATCGTTCTCGCTTTCCTGTAAGAGTCGAGGATGAACATCTCGTCTGTTTATTCATCTAAAAAAGTAGCCTTTTCGATGTGATTCGAAAAGGCTACTTTTTTATCATTTCATTCAATTAAAATCAAAAAGCTATTTTACTCAACGCACTTCCCGCCACCATTTCCGTGTCGTGCTCTCGGGTGTCACACTCTCCCCAATCATTGGTGTCAGAACCGGAATCTCATCGCGTTTTGCTTCCTTGAGCAACCGTTCGACCGGTTCGAACCACGCATGAAACGCGAGGATGAAGGCAGACCAGTGAATCGGCATCAGGACACGACCTTTGACATCACGATGAGCTTGAACCGTTTGTTCCGGTAACATATGCGAGTTGGACCAACGGACATCATACTGCCCACATTCCATCATCGTCAGATCAAACGGACCATATTGTTCACCAATTGCTTTGAAATGCGGACCATACCCACTATCGCCACTAAAGAAGACCTTTTGCGAGCCTTCGATGACCCATGATGCCCATAGCGTCGAAAATTGATCAAAACCATTTCGTCCTGAATAATGGCGCGATGGAGCCGCTGTCAGCTTAATGCCACCGACTTGCGTCGATTCATGCCAGTCGAGTTCCGTGATTCGCTCCGCCGAGACGCCCCATCCACGGAGACGACTCCCAACACCGAGCGGCACGATGAAGCGACCGACTCGATTTTTTAAGGCAAGGACGGATGGATAGTCCAGATGATCATAATGGTCGTGTGAATAGACGACGACATCAATCAACGGAAGGCGTTCAAGGTCAACTTTCTGTGTCGTTTGAAACCGTCCCCCTCCCAGTTTCGGGAATGGCGACGGTGCGCGACCGAGCATCGGATCAAAGAAAATCGTTTGTCCATCGAGTTCAAGTAAAAACGCCGAATGTCCAAACCATGTCACACGTGGTACCTCACTATCGTCTTGCCGTCGCTGATATGGAAGCGTCGGCAGCGCTTTGACAGGACGCAGATTTGGAATGTTTCGTCCGTAGTCCTTTAAAATACTTTTCATCGAGTCCCATTCCATTTTCAACTGGAAGTCCATCTCATTTTTGAATTTCCCGTCAACAAAGCGATCTGATCGTTCAAAACTCAGTCGTTCCGCACGGCTTGGTCGATTTCCGAACACCGGGTATCGGTTGATGAACCAGGCAGTCGCGAGACCAATGCCTGCCAAAGCTGTCATTATTTTTTTCATGTATTATCACCTCTTCGATGCTCTCAGTATAGCACCTCGATTCCTCACATATCCTCCCCAGCGACTTCGGATACGAAAAAAAGTGAAGATCACCAATATGGCGTCTTCACTTCTAGGTATTAGTCGATATCGTCGGCTTTCCATTTCGCCCGGTCGCTCTTCTCACTTTCCTCACGGTGATTGGCTTCATAGGCGTTGTTTCCTGGATTTTCGACTTTATTATCATCGTGCCGATGATCGTGGTCATGGTTATGATGATGCTCATGGTCATGATGGTGATGGTGATCGTGGTCATGATCATGGTCGTGGTCGTGATCTCGATCCTTGACGAACAGTGCAAGACCGCCACGCTCGACTTCCGCGTAATGCCGTTCTGCCTCATCGTCCGAATGTCCGACACGTTTTAATGTCTCACGGAGCGGTGGTTCTTTAGAGAACGTTGATTTGACTTGATCAATCCAACTTGCACCCGATGCTTCGTCTGCCGCGTCATCTCGACCGACGACAGAAAAGTCCGAATCATGATGTCCTTGCTGTTTCAATTCTTCAATTTTTCGTTCCAGACTCGATTGATCCTGATAAATCCCAACAAACCGTTTCGCCATCACATGACACCTTCCTTTTTCATATGAATTCAAACTCGCTCTGTTTTTACCCTTGTTCGCTTGCCATCAAACGAGATTTCAGGAACGAAAAAACGGACCACTTCGAAAAGTAGTCCGTCAAAAACTTAGAGTTGTTGCGGTGAATCGACCAATGTGATCGTTCCTTCGTTTTTCTGAACGAATCGCTCGTAGACGAAATCATTCGCAAATAACAGAACGGCATTCTCCCAGCGGTCATAGACAAGAACCGTCCGTGAATCCGTCAATTTTTTGACAGCAGCGACTTCTGCTGGCTTGATCCACTTCGCGACTTGGAAGTTCGCGGCATCCTTCAAGATGTCAACGCCATACTCACCTTTGAGCCGGTGCTCGAAGACTTCGAATTGGAGTTGTCCGATCGCTCCGAGGATGATTTCGTTGTATTCCGTCTTGTAGACCTGGATCGCACCTTCTTGCGCAAGCTGTTCGACACCTTTTTGGAACTGTTTCGACTTCAAGGCGTTTTTCGTGTAGACCTTCAGGAAGAGTTCCGGTGCAAACGTTGGGAGTGCTTCATATTGTAACGATGGATCACCGTTCGTGATCGTATCACCGATTTGATAATTGCCTGAGTCATACAAACCAATGACATCTCCTGCGAACGCTTCGTTGACCGTTTCTCGCTCATCCGCCATGAATTGTGTCGATTGCGACAGCTTCATCTTCTTGCCTGTCCGTGTCAGGACGACGTCCATCCCACGATCGAACTTACCTGTACAGATCCGGACGAACGCAATCCGGTCGCGGTGGTTCGGGTTCATGTTCGCTTGAATCTTGAATACGAAACCACTGAAGAAGTCTTGCGCCGGCTCGACTTTTCCTTTGTTCGACTCACGTGGTGTCGGTGAAGGAGACAAGTTCAAGTAATGTTCAAGAAGTGGTGTGACACCAAAATCGACGAGTGCTGATCCGAAGAAGACCGGAGTCAGTTCACCTTTTGCGATCAATTCTTCATCGTATTCGTTACCTGCGCCGTCGAGTAAGTCGACTTCATCCATCAACGTCTCGTACATTTCCGAGTTGATCGTCGTCGCGAGTTCTTCGTTCGCGAGACCTTCCTCTCCGAGTTCGATCGTCTTACGATCATTTTTGAAGCAGTGGAATTGTCCTTTGACGCGGTCGTAGACCCCTTCGAACTGTTGACCTGAACCAGCTGGCCATGTCACAGCAACCGACGGGATACCGAGGACTTCTTCGAGTTCTTCCATCAATTCGAGCGGATCACGCGCTTGACGGTCCATCTTGTTGATGAACGTAAAGATTGGAATACCGCGCATTCGACAGACTTGGAAAAGTTTCTTCGTTTGCGACTCGATCCCTTTCGCCGCATCGATGACCATGATTGCTGAGTCAACCGCTGTCAGAATCCGGTACGTATCTTCACCGAAGTCCGAGTGACCCGGTGTATCC
Organism: Exiguobacterium sp. BRG2; assembly: GCF_031844245.1. NCBI lineage: Bacteria > Bacillati > Bacillota > Bacilli > Caryophanales > Exiguobacterium > Exiguobacterium sp. BRG2. The sequence goes on along the minus strand of NZ_JAUZUW010000001.1, from coordinate 457,611 downwards.
ATGATGGAAACGATTTTTTTATCATATTCGAATTGCATGACCGAAGACGTAACAGAGATTCCGCGTTGTTTTTCAATTTCCATCCAGTCCGATTTCGCGAATTTCGAGTTTTTCCGTGCCTTGACAGAACCTGCCTCACGGATCGCGCCTCCGTGTAGGAGGAATTTTTCAGTTAGTGTCGTCTTACCCGCATCCGGGTGGGAAATGATGCCGAAAATCCGACGCTTTTCGACTTCCGTTTGTAGAATGTTTGTCATGTATGGTAGTTCCTTTCACCGATATATTCAAAAGTCCGATCAATCTTTTTCGCAACTAGTCTATCATACCGAATTTTCAAGGTCTCGTCCATTTCACTTCATTGACTCAATTTTCAGATTTAAAGTTGACAATTCATCACGATCTTCTTTACGATGACTAGGAAGTTCACTATTACAGAAGGAGGAGACGTACAATGGTATTCCATCAAGCCCGGACATCTGTCCACACTGTCTTTGTATCGGCTACAACTGTACGTCACCCAATCGTTTAATTTTTAATTAAGCAGGGTGTGCGTATGCGTATACGTGCATGCTGCCCTCTTATATTTGGACGGGTATGCCCATATTTGTGCGTATCCGTCTTTTCTATTGTCTAAAAACGGAATATAAGGGGTTTTCACTATGTTTAATGCACTCAAACAGCTTGATCGCAACATCTGGATCCGGTTCGTCGGGGAAACGATCACCGGGATCATGATGTTCATGATTGCACCATTTTTAGTTCTCTATTACGCGGATAGACTCGATTCTTACTTTTTAGTCGGCGTCATCATGGCGACTGGACCGATCATGTCACTCGTCGGCGCCGTTCTCGGTGGCCACTTCGCTGATAAATTCGGTCGAAAACCACTGATGGTTCTCTCGATCATCGGTGACGTCATCGCGCTAATCGGTTTCTCGTTCGCCGATTCATTCGGACCGCTGCTCGCTTTGAACGCGTTGCTCGGTTTATCGAGTTCACTGTTCCATCCGGCAGCAAGCGCGATGGTCGCTGACGTCACACCACCAGAACGCCTGAATGAATCGTTCGGTCTGCTTCGGATGGGACATAATGTCGGCGCGGCGTTCGGACCACTTCTCGGAAGTGCTGTCCTGTTCGTCGATCGTTCGCTCATCTTCTACTCCGCTGCCTTCGTCTTTTTCCTATATGGACTCGTTCTTTACTTCTTCATCGAAGAAACGAAACCGGAGTATATCGAAAAGACAGACGAAGTCAAAGTATCACCGCTCACTGTATTGCGGAAGGATCACGTCTTTTTAATCTTCATCGGTGCGGGTGTCTTCATTTCGATGGGGTTTGCCCTCGTCGAAAGTATGTTACCGGTCTTCTTGAAAGAAGCACTGCCAGGATTACCGACGAAACAAAATCCGTTTCCTTACTTGATGGCACTCAACGGAATCATGGTCGTCTTATTCCAGTTCCCGATTGCTGCTCGCTTGTCAGGGAAGGCATTCGGAAAAGTCATGTTGCTTGGTGCCTCGATCTTCGGAATCGGCATGATTTTCCTCGCATTCTTGCCGTCTTACCTGTTCTCACTCGGAACGAGTTATGTCGTGCTCGTGACAGTATTGCTTGCGATTTATGCGTTCTATACGCTCGGTGAGATGATCATGTCCCCTGTGCAGATGACATTCATTGCCTTAATCGCCCCGGAACATCTCCGCGGAACGTACAACGGTGCTGCGAGTCTTCAGTGGTTGATCGGTGGCGTCACCGCCCCACTGCTCGGATCCTTATTCCTTGATTCCGGAAAAGGTGATTTTGCGCTTGGATTCGTCGGACTGCTCTGCTGTGTATCAGGTGGGGTCTATCTCGCACTCGATCGTTCGATTCAACGCGCGAAACGCTTAACGAAATCAGCTTAAAAAAGCGATGTGTCATGCTCCGACTTTTGTCAGAGCGTTACACATCGCTTTTCTCGTTAAGATGGTAATTGATTTGCCGCTACGAACGGACCGAACAGGACCGGTAGCGGATCGAGTCGTTGCTGGATGTCTGCAATGAAGTTCGTCGATCCACTGACGAAAACGATCGGATCATTCGCTGTGATCATCGTCAGGAATTCCTGCATCTGCTGTTCCCATCCTTCTTGACGAATGTGGTGGACGATCATGCCTTTCGTTGTCAAGGAGAGGACATTTGCTAACATTCGTTCTGCCAGTTCTTCAGCTGAGACATGTAATAAGGTCGTTTTCCGACCGCTTAAGAGAGCATGCCTTGCTTCATCAATGACGGCTCCTAGATGATGTTCTTCTGCGATCAATAAGATATCTTGTTGCCGCCAATTTTCAGCACGGCGGTATTTACAAAAATGCCGACACGTATCGACAAGTTGATGATGGACGATGGACCATGCTTGAAGCAAAAGAGCATCTTCCTCAAGTGCATATTCAATCTGAACGGCTTTTAAAATTTCATGACTGATGATGTCCGGGTACGTCAGCAGAAACGATTTCGTCTGATTGATTTCGTTCAATAAAATCAATTTGAACAGTTCACTCGATTCATGCTGATTGGTAATTTGGTTCAGTAATTGACTTAGGCGTAAAATCCGCAGAGCCCGAGTTCCTTCCTGAGCCCCCGCTTCTCGAAGCGCGCGCAATTCTTCTTCGTACGTCGCCTCGAGCGAGTCATAGAAGCGCGTCGCGATCCGCAATCCCTTTTGCTCCATCGATGGACCGAGCTGTTGCAAAAGGTGTAATGCCTGATCGAAATGCATAATTTAACCTACCTTTCACCGTCCATTATGCGTGAATCCATCCGCAAAAACAATCTCTAAAATGCATCTTATTTTTTGCACATTGAGAGTTGCTAATGCTTGTGTCTCCCCCTATATTATGTGTTAAGTAGGTGATGAAAATGCGCATGACACGTTATACGGATTATGCGATTCGGTCCCTGCTGTTCGCAGCAGCCCATCCCGATCGTTTAGTCCGAATCCAGGAAGTAGCGGATTGTTACGACATTTCTAAGAATCATTTAATGAAAGTAGTCTATCGCTTGGGACAGAGTGGTCTGATTGATTCTGTCCGTGGTCATGGAGGGGGGTTCCGTTTAGCAGGTCCTCCGGATGCAATTCATATAGGTGACGTCGTACAACTCTTTGAACCAACCGTTCATTTTCTCGATCCGCAAGAAGGTATTTGTGAAGTTCCTTCGCTCGATCCGGCACGTGATGCTTTCGATGATGCCATTGCGGCGTTCCATCAAGTACTCAACAGTTATACAGTACACGATTTGCTACATCCGACAGCTAATACTCATCCCCAAATACTTGAAATGATTCCGAACCGCGATTGAGCCGGTTCGGAATCTTTTTTTATTGCGTCCTCGCTCAATTGCGATTTCTCAAAACGCTCGTGGTATACTTATATAAGAAAGGAGGGGTACAGATGAACCCTCAAGAAGAACTCCATCTTTTATATCTTCGCTTAAAGGAAGAAGAACCCTCCGTTACACGCGGTGAGGCCTTATGGGCCATCTTTGAGGAAACAGCTGATGATTCACTCCGCTTCCTCTCCTTATGGACGTTTTCACAAAATCAATTTGATCTAGGACACTTCCGATCATTTCTCGTGTCCTTCACGCTCTTGATGGAATGGATCCGAAAAGACGAGATGACACTGACTCCAAAACAAGAACTTGATTTGTACTGGAACTATAAGTCCTATTTGATCTATATGGCAGAACAAGAAGACGTGACGGTATCGCTTCTCGAAGAAGATCTTGACCGATTCATCGATTTTTGTGACGCGCATGGATTCGCGCGCACACGCGACTATATTAGCTTCATGGTTTACAGCAAGCTCGGTGACGAGGAGCAAGCCGATCACTATTTATCGGAATGGGTCGACGCACCAAGCGACGAACTCAGTGATTGCCCATCCTGTGAAGCCTTCAGCCGGATGACATATGCAATCGAACGTGGATTCGAAGATCGCGCCTTACTTCTTTATGCGGCACTGCGACATGAACGCGGTTGTTCACGGATGCCAGATCAGGCTCATCCATACATCCTGCCATTATTCCTTAGTCGCAAAAAAGAACGTTTTGATTGGAGCGAACGCTTGATTGAAGAAGTCAAACGTGGTGAAACACTCTTTACCGGTGGCGATGAACCTTATCATTTATATGCGAAGATGTATTACGACACAAACTATACCTGGTTGATGGAGGAGAAAAAACAGTTGATTCCATTCCTAACCGATCGTGGATATCTCCAGTTCCTACTCGCTCACTATGCATTTGCCCATCGACAATCCCTTGGTGAGGAAGCGTCGTATCTCGCAGCGCTCCGGACGAACTTATATGAAATCGCTCAATCTCTTGATCGTCGGATCGAAGGTGTCTTCTACTTGAATCTTGTTGAGCGTGAACTGAAACGGATCACCCAGTTCGTTGCTTAAATCTCATTCGTAAAGGAAGTGTCTTCATGTTAGATCATGTCCAACTCGCTATGCCGAAAAATGAAGAAGATCGCGCCCGTGCATTTTATGCCGGGCTTTTACATATGAAGGAAGTCGATAAACCTGCTGGTGTTCAAAAAAGTGGTGGTGTTTGGTTCAAAGACCACGGTACAGCGCTTCACCTCGGCATCGAGGAGCCATTCTCTCCTGCCAAAAAAGCGCATCCCGGATTGACCGTCGCTACATTTGAAGAATTGAGTGATCGCTTGCAAGACGCCGGTTATCCCGTTGAGCATGATACACGACTTGCTCCGCGCCGTCGTTTCTTTACAACGGACCCATTCGGTAACCGATTGGAAATCATTTCCGCTCATCTTCCGACCTTAACGCCGAAGAAGCTGACAGATGGTTCTCATGTCCGTTTAGTCGCCCCCGCTTCGAGCCTCTCGACAGTCGAGCTGAAGATCATTGACGGTGCAATCGAGACACTCGAATCATTCGGATTACGCGTCTCAATCAGTCAACATGCGCGTGCTGTCAATCCGTTCGGCTCCAGTGATCCCGAGTTACGCGTTGCAGATCTCCACGCCGCGTTCGCTGATCCGAACGTCGATGCGATCCTTTGCGTTCGCGGTGGGTTCAGTACGAATGAACTCGTCGATTTACTCGATTATGAACTGATTCGGACGCATCCGAAGATTCTTTGTGGCTTCTCTGATATCACGGCGCTCAGTCACGCCATTTTGACGAATACAGGTTTAGTGACATACTCTGGACCAATGTTACGGGCTTTCCGTGATCGTGACGCCTATACGATTGATTATTTCAAACAAGTCTTATTCGCAACGGACCCGGTTACAATCAAGCCGTCGATTCATTGGCGGGATTCGGATCGCGGACATGTCATCACGTTACCGAACAAAGGACCGATACTCTTATCTCCGGGACAAGCGAGCGGTCGTCTGATCGGTGGAAATCTTTGCACCTTGAACCTCCTTCAAGGCACGTCGCACTTCCCTGATTTGCGGGATACCATCTTGTTCCTTGAAGACGATTACGAAGTCCACCCAGCGACGTTCGCCCGTGATTTCGCCTCTTTGATGGCGCAACCAGGCGCGGAGACAATTCGTGGGATCGTCTTCGGACGGTTCCAACTCGCGACGAAGATGACGGAAGAACATCTGCGCTACTTGATTTCACTTTACCCATCACTAAAACAGATTCCGGTCCTTGCGAATGTCGATTTTGGACATACGAGTCCTTTGTTTACGTTCCCGATCGGTGGACAGGTTGACCTTCATGACGAGGTCATCCGACTTCATATTTCTTAAATATCAAAAGAAGGAGACGCGGCAATCCGCATCTCCTTCTTTTTTAATAGTCGAGCAATCTCGAAGCGTCGATTTGACGTTTCGACCCATCCGCGAACATCTCGAGTGTCGCAAAAATCTGGTCATTTGCCCATTCATAGTGAAGTAATGTGAAGTCTTCGAGTGTCGAGACCGTCTTGAACGTTTTCCCGACCGTAAACGCACGCTTCCGGCTCGCATCTTCTGCCGGAACGGTGACGAAGATGACTGTAATCTCCTCACCCTTTGTATCATAATAGAATTCAACGATCCGACCGTCCGCTGTTTCAGGTAAGACACCTTTACGGGGCTGTCCGGTCTCGTCCAATTGTACATATGGTTGCAGCATTTTTTCGCCTCACTTTCTCCGTCATTCATCATAGCACGTCCACCTGATTTATGCTAATCTATATTTGATGTGAAAGGGGGATGAGTCGCGCATGGAATGGTTCATGAACGGGATTCTGCTCTGGGGCTTTATCATGATTACACTCATGGCAATCGGCGGATTTTTCATGTTCCGGAAGTTCCTCAAGAAGTTGCCGAAAGAAGACGGTAAATCGATGATGGACTGGGAAGATGAGTACATCGACAAGACACGACACCTTTGGACGGATGAGACGATGGAGTTATTGAACGCTCTCGTCATGCCGGTCCCATCGGCATTTCGTGATGTCGCACGCCGCAAGATTGCCGGGCGGATCGGACAGTTCGCACTCGAGGAACGGGCGACAGAGATGACATCTGAACTGGTCGTCAAAGGGTATATTTCTGCGACGCCGAAACGCGATCATAAATTCTTGAAAAAAGCTTTGACGGAGCACGCCATCGACTGGCGAGACTACGCATTATATTTCCAAAATTGAAGGATGCACGAAAAAACCGCCGAAGTCACCTTCAGCGGTTTTTTATTGGGGTAAATGTGCTACAGACACGGTGCCCGATTTCACCTTTTTGAATTTGAGATACATCGCGAAGCGCCACGGGGCAATCATACCGAAGGCGACGAGATAAAAGATCCCACCCGTCTCGAAGATGTCGATTTGCCCTCCGATAAAGAATTTCGCAATCGTCCGAATGAATAAGATGCCGAATAAGACGATGAAAAACGCTTTCGAACGTTGCAGATAAATCTGCCCTTCCGCTTCATAAAAATTGGATGTCTTGATCAAAAAGATACTGAAGATGGCTCCAATGAGCAACGCTTCTGCTACCTCCGTCCATGTCAGACGGGAAGCTGGGTATAAAAACTGTAGCATTCCCGTTGACATCGCAAACGGTGGGATCAAGATTTTTTTAGCGTTCGTCGGTTTTGCTGATGCCTTCACGCGAATAAAGCTGATCAGCAAACCCATGACGAGCGCTACCCCAGTTGATATCCAAATCATCCGATCACTTCCTTGATTAAAATCCTGTGAATCCGACGATGTCACTCATCCATGCCGCGAATTTACTGAGACCGTCAAAATACAGCATGACACCGAAGACCATCATCAAAGCTCCACCGAATTTCGTTAATTTCAGACTATACTGCACGAACAGACGCGAACGACCTACGAAAAATGCCATTAATAAGAAAGGAATCGAGAACCCAAGGACGTACGCGAGCATGTAGAACATACCTTGGCTCGGATTGGTCGCAGCTAATCCGATGACTCCTGCGAGAATCGGACCTGTACACGGTGTCCAACCAGCCGCAAAACCGATTCCGACGAGTACCGTTCCGACGTATCCCCCTTTTCGTTCCCCAAGATTCAGTTTCTTTTCACGCATCAAGAATGTCGGTTGCCATAACCCGACGAGAACGACACCGAACACGAAGATGACGAGTGCCCCGACCATCCGTAACGTATCCCGATATGTGATAAAGACATCTGCGAACAAGGATGTCGAGAGTCCGAGCACAGCGAAGACCATCGCAAATCCAACGAGGAAAGCTAACGTGTGAAACAGGGATCGCCTTTCCCGTACCCCTCGTTCCTTCAAATCCGTGACCGACACTCCTGTAATATAGGAGAGAAATACAGGATACAGCGGCAACGTACACGGAGAGACGAATGATAACAAACCGGCTCCGAACGCTAACCACAATGAGAGCTCCATATGAGCATCCCCTTTCTTTACTACTATAGAAGAAGTTCCTTCTCTATTTTGCCAAACTCCTCTGCATTTAGCACCTATTATCTCATAGAAAGTTGCAAAAGATTCGTGTCCGCCAAAATTACAAAAAAATTACATTTCGTCAATTTTACTGAAATCTCGTTGCATCTAGTAAATGGACTTGCTAGAATATGGATACGACACCAATGTAAGGGAGACCGCTATGACGACACAACAACTATTGACGTTAGCCATTGAAGCCAAACGTAGCGAATTATATCATCAAGCTGACCAGTCCAGCATCACCTCCCCGCGTGTTTTGCAACTTAGCCATGAACTCGACGTCCTACTTTTAGAATATTCACGGACGGTCCAAAACTATACCATTCACGGTTCAAACGAACCGCTCTTATCCTAATGCACGATCTAGTCAGCATTCGAGTGCGAATGCTGACTTTTTTATGACTTCTTATTTCTGATGGAGGTGCTTTATGTCTACTCTTACGTTCTTAGCTAGTTCCCGTCCCTTTTATGTACCTGACGATCTTCCTCGATTATACGTAGATGAAGTCGAACCGCTTGAATATGTATCCTTGAAGTAAGGACGATTCACGATGTCTTACCTTTATACGATTGATGGTGCTGATCAATGGGAGTTCATGATTTACTTAGAGCGTTATATGGAAGAAGGAGATGTCCTCGAATTACTCTACATTGAAAATCAAAATGACAGCATGCATGACCATCTACCGTCCGCTCCACTAGTAGAGCCGATTGACATCAATATTCAACAACGAACGTACCAAACGATTCACGGCACGTTTCAGCTTTCCGCTAACGATTGGATGCAGGAATTGTACCATCGTTCCTATCTGACAGCGTTTGGTGTGACGACGATCGTCAAGTATTGATCTGCATATCACCTATTTCACTTTTTCATCACTAGACGATAAAAGGATGACATAGTTTCTATATTTAAGTCTTTTTCCTTTTAAATTGTTCGAATATTTCATCGAAAGTAAGTCAAAAGACCTATAAATGTCTATTTTTCATAATTATTATGTCCTACCGATGACAAAAACCCTTCTTTTGCAATCTTCTTGTCATACAAGCTTAGTTTGTAACTCGAATGACATTGACCTGTAAACGCACAAGTCAGATTTGCCGTGTAAAGTAGGAACAGTAAACACAGCATATGTCAGGAGGACATCAATAATGAAAAAAGCAGTTTTCGCTGCCGGTCTTGCAGCAACAGCTCTATCAGTAGGATTTGCCCAAGAGACAGAGGCTGCCTCAGAAACGGTAACAGTAAATACACCAGTACTCAACGTACGCACAGCACCTACAACTGCATCAGCAGACGTAGGCAATGTATATAAAGGTCAAACATTAAATGTCGAAGGACGTTCTGGCGCATGGATCCAAACACACATTAACGGTCAAAAACGTTATGTCCATGGCGCGTATACGTCTGCAGCAGGCTCATTCGACTTTAAAAAAGCTACAGTTACTACGGCAGTATTAAATGTCCGTACACAACCAACGACAAGCTCGAAAGATGTCGGTAACCTCTACAAAGGTGAAAAAGTCAACGTAGAAGGTAAAGTCGGTGCATGGATCAAAACAACAATCGACGGTAAAACACGCTATGTACACAGTGCATATACAACACTCGGTAGCGTAGCGAAAGCACCAGCAGCTCAACCAGCTGCGAAGCCAGCGGCTCAACCGGCTGCGAAGCCAGCACCAAAAGCAGCAGCTCAACCAGCAACTGCAACAAAACAATCAACACCTGCAAAATCAGGTACAAAAGTGACGATGAACGTCAGTGCTTACACGAACGATCCATCTAACAATGGTAGCCAACTCTACAACGGTCGTGCGTTGACAGCAAGCGGTTATGACGTTACAAATACGATCACGTACAATGGTATGCGTATCGTAGCAGCTTCTTCGCAATATCCAATCGGTACACGTATGCACATCGAAGGCATTGGTGAAGCAATCGTACTCGACCGTGGTGGCGCAATCCAAGGTAACCGTCTTGATCTTCTCGTTGGTTCACAACAAGAAGCACTCAACTGGGGTCGCCAAAACGTCACAGTTACAGTCTACTAATCAAAACAAACAACCTGCCGGGCGAGATCGCCTGGCAGGCTTTTTTTATAGCTATTTTTTTAAGAGACCGTTACATGACCAGATTGCAGTTGATACATCTTCTTATACAATCCATCTTGCGCGATCAATTCTTGATGGTTACCTTGCTCGATCACTTCCCCTTGATGCAATACAAGAATCAAATCAGCATCTTGAATCGTTGATAATCGGTGGGCAATGGCAATCGTCGTCCGACCCTCACGCATCCGTTCGAGCGCCACTTGGACTTTTTCTTCCGTTTCCGTATCAATCGAACTTGTCGCTTCATCGAGAATCAGGATTTTCGGATCCCGTGCCATTGTGCGTGCGAAGGAAATCAACTGACGTTCCCCAGCGGAGAACGTCGCCCCCCGTTCCGCAACGGGACTGTCATATTGCTGATCGAGTTGATTGATGAATCCGTCGGCTTGTACGAATTTAGCAGCCGCTTCGACACGATCAAAGGAAATCGAACTATCGAATAATCGAATGTTATCCGCGACCGTTCCCGTGAACAAGAATGAATCCTGCAGGACGAGTCCGACATGCTGTCGTAGTTCTTCTTCTGATAACTGCTCGAGCGGTTGACCATCGATCAAGATCCGACCCGATTGGTACGCGTAAAAACGCATCAAGATATTGATGATTGAACTTTTCCCACTTCCCGTATGACCAACGAGCGCAATCGTCTGTCCTTTTTTCGCCTCGAACGAAATCCCTTTCAAGACATCCTTCTCTCCGTCATAACTAAAGCGCACGTCTTCAAAGACGATATGTCCTTCCGACACTCGTGCATCCCCTTCAAGTTGTTTCGTTGGTTCTGGCTCATCCGTATCGAGCACCTTGAATACACGGTCTGCTGAGACGACAGCTTGCTGGAACTCGGACAACCGTTGCATGATTTGCTGAACCGGTTGGAAAATTCGCTCCATGTAACTGATGAAAGCGTAAACGACACCGACTTGGACTGTTTGCGAGAATGATAAGACACCAAAGTACGTCACAAGTGTCGCAATCGAAATGGCGAGTAACAATTCGATGATGGGTCGTAGTAACCAGCTATCAAGCTTTAAGTTCTTGTAACGACCGTTTTGATGAGCGACGTTCGTCTCTTCGAATTCTGCCATTAGACGCTTTTCTTGGCGGAACTGCTGGATGATCGCCATCCCGTTGATCGATTCATTCAGTTGGGCATTGATTTTCGACAGTAAATCGCGGACTTCCGCGTAATACTTCGTCGAATACTTCCGGTAAATCCAAATGATGAAATAAAACAATGGTAACAACAATAACGCAATCGTCGCGAGTCGCGGTTCTAACAGATAGAGGAAGATATATGTCCCAATCAACTGGACACCGCTTTGCACGAATGTCGATAAGACACCGATGTAAAGTTCTTTAATCGCTTCCGTATCGTTCGTGATCCGGGAGACAAGTACCCCAGCAGGCGTTCGATCAAAATAAGCGAGTCGTAAGTGCATGACGTGTCGGAATACATCGATACGCAAGCGTTGAATGACTTGTAAGGCAATCTTTTGGAACTCAAATGCTTGCAAGTAATCGACAATGATCCCTGTTGTATGCAATAACAAGTACGCCGTAAACAAAAGTGCAACTTCCTTTACCGGATACGTACCCGGTGCGACATATTCATCGATAAAAATCTTGACGAGATACGGTCCCCCGAGTTTTGCCGCTGTCGTAATGAACAGCAGGATGAAAGCGATGCTGACTTGCTTTTTGAACGGTTTGACGAAATCAAGCAATCGTTTCAGGACGGCTTTTTCATTGATATCATGATTCATTCAGAACGCCCTCCTTGTTCAACGAGTGATTCTAGTTGCTGGCGATCGTACGTCTCTTTATACCAACCGTCATGAGCGAGTAATTGCTCATGTGTTCCTCGCTCGATGATCCGACCGTCTTCAAGGACGATGATCTCATCGGTATGCGACACAGCCGATAATCGGTGGGCAACGATGATTTGCGCTTGATCGTGATCCGCCGTACGGAAGTGGTGGATGATCGCTTCTTCGGTTTTCGCATCGACCGCAGACAAGGCATCATCGAGTACTAAAATCGGACAATCCGCTAATAATGCTCGGGCAATCGAGATCCGTTGTTTTTGACCGCCAGATAACGTCACCCCACGCTCCCCGACCATCGTCGCGTATCCTTCCTTAAATCCAAGAATATCCTCATGGACTGCTGCAATACGTGCCGCTTCCATGATGTCTTCCATTGATGCATCCGGTTTTGCAAAGGCAATATTATCGGCAATCGACGCGGAGAATAAGAAATGATCCTGTGGAACGATCGCTACTTGACGACGGACGGTGTCACGCGTCAATTGTTTGATGTCTCGTCCACCAATCGTGATGGCGCCTTGTTTAACGTCATATTCACGCGATAACAAACGAACGAATGTCGATTTCCCGGCACCCGTCTTCCCGACGATTCCGAGCGATTTACCGGGCTTCAACGTCACATCGATCTCTTGAAGGACCGGTTGCGTGTCATAGATGAATCGTTTAATCCCGACATGAAGTTCTGATGATGAGACACTCGTTGCTGCTTCCTTCGCATCTTTAATTTCTGGTTCGATCGCAAGCATCCGTTCGATCCGGTCATAGGAAGCACGACCCCGTTCAACGATGTTGAACAACCAACCGAAGGCGAGCATTGGCCACGTCAATAAACCAAGATATGTAGTGAAGGAAACGATATCACCAATCCGGATTTCGCCTTGTCGTAACAAGTAGGCGCCATAGCCGACCGCGATGATATACGATAGACCGACTAATCCAAAAATCGTCGGATCAAACAGTGCATCAATTTTCGCCACACGACGATTCTTTTGAACGACGTCATCAGACAGATCGGTAAACGTCTGCACGTCGGATTCGACTTCCCCTGTTGCTTTTAAGACACGGATACCACTGATGCTCTCCGCGACCTTATCGTTCAAATCAGAGAACGCTTCTTGCGCGTCATGAAAACGGGAATGTAACATCTTACCGTAGCGTGACGTCAAATAGACCATCAGTGGCATTGGCAAAAGTGACACGAGCGTTAATTTCCAGCTGATCGTCGTGACCATCGTGATGATGACAAAGCTCCCCATCGTCACCGAGTCGACGAGCGTTAGAATGCCGGCCCCCGCTGTCATCGAAACAGCTTGTACGTCGTTCGTCGCATGTGCCATCAAATCTCCACTGCGATATTTCTTATAGAACGATTGATCCAAATCTGAAAAATGACCATACAGTTGACTGCGTAACAATCGCCCGAGGCGAATCGATGCACCGAAAATGTGAAAACGCCAAAAATAACGAATGAAATACGTCGCGACCCCGATGAGTAACAATGTACTAGCTAGACGAATCAAATCATTCTTCGTCAAGCTTCCTTCACTCAGACCATTGACTGTCGTTCCGATGACCTTCGGTGGAATAAGTTCTAACCCTGCCACAAAAATCAAACAGATGACCCCAAGACTATACGCTTTCCATTCTCGTCGGAAAAACCAACCGAGTTTCCTGAAGACTCCCATTCAAGTCTCCCCCCTTTTTTAAATCCTATGATTATTTGAAATAGTCTCACATTTTAGATTAGTTCTCTTTCTAAAAAATAGCAAATAAAAAGGAGACCATTTAGTCCCCTTTCGTACAGCTTATTTTTTAGGTGATTTCATTGAACCACTCATTGAACGCATCACTTGGTTGACTTTCTTTTGTGATGGCTTTTGACCCATTTGCATCATCAATGTCTTAATCATATCTTCGTTGATTGGTGGGTTTTGCTCCAAGTAGTTCATCATGTATCGACGAGCGATATAGAAACCAAGGGCGACACCTGCTACCAAGCAAAGAAGGGCAATTAAAATCCAAATCCATGTAGCCAAGTTGCTTCCTCCTCTAACTTAAAACGTCGCTTTTTACTATACTATAATTCCAATTGTTTGCATAGATGATAATAGATGAAAAACGAGTCCGACGTAAGATCGGACCCGTTTTTCCGGAAATGATTATCCGAGTTGCTTGACAGTCGCTAAAACGTTCTCAACAGACATGCCGTATTCTTTCAAGAGGAAGTCTCCAGGAGCAGATGCGCCGAAACGATCGATTCCGATGACCTGTCCTTCTGTTCCTACATATTTGTACCAACCGAGTGAAGCCCCTGCTTCGATTGCTACACGTTTCGTGATGTGTTTCGGAAGAACCGATTCTTTATACTCTGCTGATTGTGCTTCGAATACTTCCCATGATGGAAGTGAAACGACAGCTGCTGATTCACCAAGTTCTTTTTGTGCTTCGACAAGAAGGTGAACTTCTGAACCAGTACCGAGCAAGAGTGTATCAGCTTTCGTAACGTCACCAGCGATGACATAACCACCTTTTTCAGCACCCTCTGTCGTCGTACCTTCAAGTTCAGGAAGACCTTGACGTGTCAAGACGAGGAGTGTCGGTTTATCTTTTGCTTGAACTGCTGTTTTCCATGCTGCGATCGTCTCTTTTCCGTCTGCTGGACGGTAGATCGTGACGTTCGGCATTGCACGGAAGCTCATCAAGTGTTCGACTGGCTCGTGTGTTGGACCATCTTCACCGACAGCGATCGAGTCGTGCGTCAAGACGAAGATTGATGGAAGTCCCATTAATGCTGCTAAACGAACAGCTGGACGGAGGTAATCCGAGAAGACAAAGAATGTCGCGCCGTAAGGAATGACGCCGCCGTGAAGTGCCATACCGTTGACAGCTGCTGCCATTGCGAATTCACGTACCCCGAACCAGATGTTGCGACCGCTTGGATCGATATCGAAGTCTGCTTCGCCTTTAAGCATCGTGTTGTTTGATCCTGCAAGGTCAGCTGAACCACCGAACAATGTCGGAACGTTCTTCGCGAGACCATTCAAGACTTCACCGCTTGTTTGACGCGTTGCTTTTTTCGACGACAAGTCGTATGTCGGAAGGTCTGCTTCCCAGTTGCTTGGCAATTCGTTTGCGATTGCGCGAACGAGTTCAGCATGCAATTCTGGGTGCGCTGCTTCGTATTGTTTCATCGTCTCGTTCCATGCGTCTTCTGCAGAAGCACCACGTTGGACGACCCGCTCGTCAAACAATGATTTGACTTCTTCAGGAACGTAGAACTCTTCGTGATCCCAAATGTAGCTTGCTTTCGTCAATTTGATTTCTGCTTCACCAAGTGGTGCACCGTGAGAAGCCGACTTCCCTGATTTGTTCGGTGAACCGAAACCGATGACTGTCTTGACTTCAATCAATGTCGGTTTTGTCGTCTCTGCCTGTGCCGCCGCGATTGCTTTCGAAATCGAATCGATATCCGTTCCGTCTGCTACGCGAATGACTTGCCAGTTGTACGCTTCGAAGCGTTTCTGGACGTTTTCAGAGAATGATTTATCGAGATCGCCATCAAGTGAGATATCGTTTGAATCATACAATACGACCAATTTACCAAGACCAAGGTGACCTGCGAGTGAAGCCGCTTCAGCTGAGACACCTTCCATTAAGTCTCCATCTCCACAAATTCCGTATGTGAAGTGATCAACGACGTTGAGATCGTCACGGTTGTATTTTGCTTCAAGATGACGTTCTGCCATCGCCATACCAACTGCCATCGCGATCCCTTGACCAAGTGGACCCGTTGTCGCATCTACACCAGCCGTGTGACGGTATTCCGGGTGACCTGGTGTTTTTGATCCCCATTGACGGAATGATTTAAGATCATCCATCGATAGATCATATCCCGATAGGTGGAGGAGTGAGTAGAGAAGCATAGAACCGTGTCCGGCTGAAAGTACAAAACGGTCGCGGTTGAACCATTCTGGATTTTTAGGGTTGTGGTTCATATGATCCGCCCAAAGCGAGAATGCCATCGGCGCTGCTCCCATTGGCATACCTGGGTGACCCGAGTTCGCCTTTTGTACGGCATCAATCGATAAGGTACGAATCGTATTAATTGCTAATTGTTCTACTGTCGTCATGTTCGTCAAAACAATCATCCTCTCTCTTTTTCACAAATTCCTACTCATTTTAGCATACTCTTAAATGTGATACAACTTTTCTAAATAGTATGTCACATTAAAATGAATGCGCTATCTATAGCCGTTCTATCGACTCATACAGGATGTCTGAATCGATGAATGTCCTCTATTAAGATGTATTGCTATCGTACAATGTTTCCTCACCTACTCACTCTAAACAAAAAAGATACTCGCTCTAAACAAAAAAAGAGGTCCGCTTGACGCGAGACCTCTTTTTTCTATAAAAGAAACGAACGATTATTGTTTATTCCGTTCTTCTTCTTGTGCTTGTTTCAATTTCTCTGGTGTTACGTCCGTTCCTTCTTCATCGACGATTTTCATGCCCATGAGTTGGTTTTTGAACGATCCACGGAATGCTGCGAGATACGCTGCACGTAATTCTTTTTGCTCTGCCGTTTCCGCTTCTGATAACGGCTCGACTTTTGATTTATTCGCTAATGCATTGATTCGATCTAATTGTTCTTGTGATAACATGGAATCCCTCTTTCTTTATGACTCAAACTTGAGTTGTTCAATTGTATTCTTACTGTAAAAGAGCTTATAAAAAAAAGCAAGTTAACCGCGTCAGTCGACGGGTTACTTGCTTCTCATTCCGGGCTAGGTGTCAGTTCGCGGTATTCAAGATATCGACGATTGACCGTTGCTTTTGAAATATCATGCCCCATCCCCCGCAAGGTGATGGCGATATCAGAAAACGTCAATCCGAGTTCTCGAAGACGTACAATTTCTTCGATCGGTACGTCTTTTCGACTACGTCCTGCGTTCTCTCCTTGACGATTGAGATTTCGTTCCGGGCGAAAACCTTGTTCGACTGCTCGCCGCATGCCACGGGCGATTTTTGCATTATGCAGTTTCCGTTGGTATTCTTCCACGAGTGAGACGATCTCAAGGACCATCGCTTCTGCATCCGCAAGTTGATATTCTCCATCTGAATCAAGCGTCATCAAGCGGACCCCATGTTTTTTGAATGTATGCAAAATAGCGATTTTTGCATTCCCTCGACCAATCCGTGTATCATCTGTCACCAGGACCGCATCTACCGTATCGCGTGTCACATAATCAAGAACTGTTAGCATCCCTTCCCGATCAACATCATATCCACTCTCTTTTTCAGAGACGATGTCCACGACATCAAATCCCTTTTGAGAAGCAACCTTCGAAAGCTCCATCCGTTGGCGTTCAATCGAACTATCTTGTGCTTCTTTTTCGGTCGATACTCGACAATAAATCACGACCTTCATCGTACCTCACATCCCTGTTCGTTCTTTCACAACTTTTCCATTTTGTCATTGCTGTGCGATTGGTACAACGATTTTGCTTTTTGAGATGACATGTTTTGTCTCAACATCATTATTTTTGATCAACCAGTTGACGTATTCCTCATCTGACATCGAACCGTCATTGTAGACTTCAGCAATTTGTTCGACTGTAGCGTTCTCATCGACCGTAACGGAAGCCGTCATCAATTGCGCTACTTTTTCATCTGGGCGTGGTGTGAGTAAAAAGATCACGAAGGCAATACTTAATGCATAGAAGAGAATAGAAAAAGCATGAGTACGAATCGTATGAATCATCATGAATCCCTCCAAATATGAAATGAATGAGTTAGAATAAACGTTCGCGGAACAATTGTTCGCATAACTCATAATAAACACAGAACCCGTGTTCGGTCAACACAAAATGTCGAACAATTGTTTGTACGCTCATTTGTTCTATGTTATAGTGAATTTAGAAACATATATTCTTACATTTCAAAATTCAATCCAGAAAGAGGTGGCAATTCGTATGCGGAAAATGTCTAAGCGTCAACAAGAGATTCTCGACTACATCGTCTCTGAAGTGAAACTGAAGGGGTATCCCCCATCAGTTCGTGAAATCGGAGAAGCAGTCGGACTCGCGTCTAGCTCGACGGTACACGGTCATTTGGATCGACTCGAGAAACGGGGAATGATTCGCCGTGACCCGACGAAACCACGTGCGATTGAGATATTGCTTGATAAGCCTGAAGAAATCACGGAAGCCATCGTTCATGTTCCCGTCATCGGGAAAGTCACAGCTGGTCTTCCGATTACAGCGATTGAAAACATCGAAGAACAATTCCCGCTTCCTGCACATTATGTAGGAAACGAAACGGTCTTCATGTTGACGATCGATGGGGAATCAATGATTAACGCAGGTATTCTTGACGGCGATCGTGTCATCGTACGCCAACAAAACACAGCAGAAAACGGAGAAATCGTCGTAGCTATGACCGAAGATAGCGAAGCGACGGTGAAACGGTTCTTCTTAGAAGATCAACAGGTACGTCTACAACCAGAAAATGACTCGATGGATCCGATGTATTTCGATAATGTCTCCATTCTTGGTAAGGTAATCGGCGTGTATCGGACGATTCATTGACGGAGGGACCAGTTACGACTGGTCTTTTTTCATGCCCTCAGGAAACGTACATGATACCGTCAATACCGTCGCACTGACGGGTTACGTTGCGTATTCGGTCGCAACGCAACAAACGGATTGGTTACCGACTGCCATCGGAATCGCTGTCGGTACGCTTTGGTTGTCACCTGACCTCGATTTAAAGTCAGAACCGTATTATCGCTTTGGACCATTTCGAGTCCTGTGGATGCCTTATGTGAAGATCATGCCCCACCGCTCGATCTGGTCACACGGATTGATCATTGGGGATGTCATCCGACTCCTTTATAGTGCTGCACTTGTGATTCCCTTATTATTTCTCAGCTTGTATTTTCAAGTCATCGCGTCAGAGACCATTGATTCCTGGTTCGCTTCCCTACCCGCTTTTGTCATTGGTATCATGGTGGCGAGTACAATTCATATCCTACTAGATTATTCCAGTAGTTGGTTTCGACCTAAAAAAAGAAAAAAGCGTCGTCGTTAACACCTCTTTTGCTTGCTTGCAGGCAAGACGAGGTGTTTTCTTATCCAATTTTTCGTATCTTTAAACATTAAAATAAAAAATTTCCATTCCTATATTTCAATTATATGTATTGAAAACGTTATCAAATCGGAGTAATTTAAAGTAGAAAGACCATTATTTGCTTTAATCCAAAGGGAGGGTTTTTGCATGAATAACTTTGTACTAGAAATGATCGGTACGATGATCCTCATTCTGCTCGGGGATGGTGTCGTCGCCGGTGTCGTCTTGAGAAAGACGAAGTCCGAAAACAGCGGATGGATTGTCATCACGTTCGCTTGGGGTCTTGCCGTCATGACAGGAGCATTCGTCGCTGCTGAGAGTGGAGCGCACTTGAACCCTGCTTTAACAATTGCACTTGCTTTAAACTCTGATTTACCGTGGGCAGACGTTCCTGTCTATATTGCCGGACAACTTGTCGGAGCTTTCATCGGCGCCATTCTCGTTTGGCTTCATTACATGAAACATTTTGAAGCGACTGATGATCAAGCTGCAAAACTCGGTGTGTTCGCAACAGGTCCAGCGATTCGCCATACGCCGTCGAACTTGATTTCTGAAATCATCGGGACATTCGTTCTCGTCTTCGGTATCTTGGCGCTCGGTTTAACGACATTCGGTGACGGCTTAAAACCACTTATCGTCGGTTTACTCGTCGTCGTCATCGGTCTATCACTTGGTGGTACAACAGGATATGCCATCAACCCGGCCCGTGACCTTGGACCGCGTATCGCACACGCTATCCTACCGATTCCGAATAAAGGTTCATCTGACTGGGGCTACTCATGGATTCCAGTCGTCGGTCCAATCATCGGTGGAGCGCTTGCCGTGTTCATCTATCAATTGATCTACTAAGATCACGTCTCACTAACACATACCGCTCAAGGGGGATTTCGAAATGGAAAACAAGTATATCCTAGCACTCGACCAAGGTACGACAAGCTCACGTGCGATCATCTTCGATCACGACGGGAAAATCGTCAACTCGGCACAACGGGAATTCAAGCAATACTTCCCACAACCAGGCTGGGTCGAGCATGATGCAAACGAAATCTGGGGTTCAATTCTTGCTGTCATGGCTGAAGCACTCGGAACAGCAGATATCAAACCTGAGCAAATCGCCGGAATCGGAATCACGAACCAACGTGAAACGACAGTGGTCTGGAATAAAGAAACAGGTAAACCGGTTTATCACGCACTCGTTTGGCAATCACGTCAAACGTCTGGTATCTGTGACGACTTAAAAGAACAAGGTTTGAATCAGAAGTTCCGTGATAAAACAGGACTTTTGATTGATGCCTACTTCTCTGGTACGAAAGTCAAATGGATTCTCGACAATGTCGAAGGCGCACGTGAGCAAGCAGAGAACGGTGAATTACTCTTCGGTACGATTGATACGTGGCTCGTTTGGAAATTGTCTGGTGGAAAAACGCATATCACGGATTACACGAACGCTTCACGGACATTGATGTACAACATCTATGAGCAAAAATGGGATGAAGAGTTGCTCGATATCCTCGGTGTTCCTGCATCGATGTTGCCAGAAGTACGTCAATCGAGTGAAGTCTACGACAAGACGGTACCGTATCACTTCTTCGGTTACGAAGTGCCAATCGCTGGGATCGCTGGTGACCAACAAGCTGCACTCTTTGGTCAAACATGCTTCGAAGCGGGTGAAGGAAAGAACACATACGGAACAGGTTGTTTCATGCTCATGAATACGGGTGAGAAAGCCGTTTCTTCTGACCACGGACTCCTGACGACAATTGCTTGGGGCGTTGATGGAAAAGTCGAATATGCGCTTGAGGGTTCTATCTTCGTCGCCGGTTCTGCGATCCAGTGGCTCCGTGATGGACTCCGTATGTTGAAACACGCGAAAGATTCAGAAGGCTATGCAACGAAAGTCGATTCAACAGACGGTGTTTACGTCGTTCCTGCTTTTGTCGGTCTTGGTGCACCGTATTGGGATTCAGATGTTCGTGGGGCGATCTTCGGATTAACACGCGGAACAGATAAAGAGCACTTCGTTCGGGCAACGCTTGAATCACTCGCTTATCAAACACGCGACGTGTTGACAGCGATGGAACAAGATTCTGGAATCGAACTGAAAACACTTCGTGTCGACGGTGGTGCTGTAGCCAATAACTTCTTGATGCAGTTCCAATCGGACATCCTCGGCGTTCCTGTCGATCGTCCAGAAATCAACGAAACGACTGCACTCGGTGCAGCATATCTTGCTGGATTAGCCGTCGGTTACTGGAAAGATAAAGCGGAAATCAAACAACAATGGAAGCTCGATCATCAGTTTAAACCAGAGATGAAAGAAGACGATCGTGAACAACGCTATGCTGGATGGCAAAAAGCAGTGGAAGCGACAATGGTCTTTAAACCATCGAAATAAGTTAATTAATAACCCGATCCCTTTTACAGAGGGACCGGGTTTTTGATATCTTATAGAAAATATAGCGTGAAGTGCCTCATGAATACCATTTATTCTGATCAACAGCTAAAAGAATACATTCAGTTCGCGCTTGATGGCAACATCACGCATGAAGAACTGGCAGCTGGCAGATTGGTGTTACCGGTATATGATCAATGTCTACCATAATGATTATTATCATCTTGCAACTGACGGACGTGGAACTTATCCATTAAGTGAACAAGCGACTGAAGTAGCAAACGATATCGATGCACAATGGGATCTCTATCTTTATAACACGTATTCTTTGGATGCATTACAAACACTTGATTTAGCTACAGTTTGCTTACCTAGAGAGTGGTTAGAAGAGTGGCTCCGGTCGTTTTGATTCATGAGAGTCTCTACTAAGTTTTAATATGAATAGAAGTAATTGAAATAAATCCCCCTCGCCTATTCGCGATGGGGGATTTATTACTTATTTGCCAAACTCATTTTTTAATCCGTCTTCAATCTCATCGACGGATTTCGACTGTCCACTTAAAACAGCTGCTAGAAAAGCACCTTCGACGAGTGGTGCGTCGATAAAACGTACCGTCCGTTCGCCACTGTATAATTCAAGTGCTAATTCCGTGTTCATCGTCGCAGAACCGATATCCGTTAAGACGACTCCATCGTCGTCTAGTGTATTCAGTGTTTCTTCGATTCGTGTCGCGTCCGTTCCAATGCTACCATTTTCAAGACCGGCTGCTATTAAGACTGGTGTATCCGGTGCCATCTCTGCCAACAGTTCCTTCAGTCCAGCCGCGAGTTTTTCACTATGAGAAACAAGTACAAGATTAACCATGAAGCACCTCCGCAATTTCGCTGAGTAGCAAAGCACTCGATAAACTACCTGGGTCCTGTACGCCTTCCGTCGCTTCACCGAAGTAGGACGCGCGCCCTTTCGTTGCGATACGCGCTTTTGTATCAGCAAGCGCTTGATCGATTGCCGCTTTCAAGTCCCCTTCTTGCGAGAGCGCTTCTTGGAACGGTGTCCAGATATCAACCATCGTCTTTTGACCGAATTCCGATTTCCCACGCGATTTGATCCCTTCCGTCGCTTCGCGGAAAGCGTCTGCAAGATCCGCACCTTCGACTTCTGTTTTCCCTTTGAATGCACCGGCGAACTTAACAAATGCTGTCCCGTATAAAGGACCGGATGCCCCACCAATCGTTTTGATCAGCGTCATCCCGACTTCTTTGGATAAAGCTCCTAAATCCTCATATTCGCCGTGTTCTTCTAGCGTCTTCTGGACTGCTTGGAAGCCACGCGACATGTTAATTCCATGATCTCCATCACCAATTTCCCGGTCAAGGTCCGTCAATTCATTCTTAT
The DNA here is from genome assembly GCF_031844245.1 of Exiguobacterium sp. BRG2. NCBI lineage: Bacteria > Bacillati > Bacillota > Bacilli > Caryophanales > Exiguobacterium > Exiguobacterium sp. BRG2. Next base: position 434,794 of record NZ_JAUZUW010000001.1, on the reverse strand, counting down.
GCTGTTCGATCTGTTCCGCTGCTTTGAGGAGCGCGCTTTGCAACTGTTCCGTCGTCAACTTCATGTTTTTACACCCCGTTTATTTGAATTAGAATCCAATCGCTTTCGTTTCTGCATCGAGATATCCGAGCAGTTCATCATCCACTGGTAAGAGCGTGATTGAGAACCCGTGCATCTCAAGCGATGTCATATAGTTTCCAACGAATGAGCGGGCAATCTCGTAACCATGCGCCTCAAGTTCTTCCGCGACATATTTATACGTGATGTACAGTTCGGATTCTGGTGTTCCGCCCATCCCATTCACCATGACGGCGACTTTTTTGTCTGGTACTTCTTTCGTCAAACGATCGAGCAACTCTTTGACGATCGCATCAACGGAAGCGACTGCTTTTCGTTCAAGTCCTTTTTCACCGTGGATCCCGATTCCGATCTCCATCTCGTCATCATGCAACTCAAAGCCTGGCTTGCCGCTCTCCGGCATGTAACATGGTGAGAGTGCCATTCCAATCGAACGAACGCCCTTGATGACTTTTTCCGCAACTGCTTTGACTTCACTTAGTGATTTTCCTTCTGCCGCTGCAGCACCGGCAATCTTATGGACGAAGACAGTTCCTGCGACCCCACGACGATCCTCTTCCTTTTTGATCGCGATGTCATCATTAACGACGACCGTATCAACTTCAATGTCCTCGAGTTCAGCAAGTTCCTTCGCCATATCGAAGTTCATGACGTCACCTGAATAGTTCTTGACGACGAGTAGGACACCTTTTCCCCCATGAGCTGCCTTGATGCCTTCAAGCACCATGTCGGGTGTCGGTGAAGTGAACACTTCCCCACAAACAGCCGCAGCAAGCATACCGTCCCCGACGAATCCAGCGTGTGCCGGTTCGTGACCGCTTCCCCCACCAGAGACAAGACCGACTTTTCCGTCCAGTGGTACTTTCCGCGCAACGACGTTAACACCTTCGACTTTTTTATACATATCAGGGTGAGCAAGTACGAGCCCGTCGACCATGTCTGAAACGAACCGGTTTGAATCTTTCATTAATTTGTGCATGAAAAACGCTCCTTTACCTAACTGATTTTGCCGTACCACTTACTCTTTACCACCAAATCAAGTCGAGTATGTCGAAAAAAATGATGAAAATATTGACCAGTTGGTGACGATATACCGCACGAATGCTATGCTCTTAAAAAAGAGGAGGAATCGAATGTCATCAGCCTTTCAAGCAGGTGTCCGCGCCTGTCTACCCACCGTCCTTGGCTATATCGGCATCGGCTTTTCCGCAGGGATCGTCGGTCGTGCCTCCGGCTTATCCCCTCTTGAAGTCGGATTCATGTCCGTCTTCATCTATGCCGGCGCCGCTCAATTCATCATCACGAGTCTCTTGCTGTTGAATAGTCCCGCCTCTGCCATCATTCTGACGACATTCATCGTCAATCTCAGGCACTTGTTAATGAGTCTGACGCTCGCTCCGCACGTCGAGACACGCCACCTTCGTGATCGACTCGGTACCGGGACGTTACTGACAGATGAATCGTTCGCTGTCGCAATGAATACTGCGCAAAAAGGGAAGATCTCACCGTCCTTCATGCATGGCTTAAATCTGACCGCGTATCTTAGCTGGATTATCGCAACCGTTCTCGGTGCACTTGTCGGTAGCTGGTTTCCTGATCCCGAACGCTTCGGTCTCGACTTTGCTCTGACGGCGATGTTCATCGGTTTATTGTACTTACAATTTGAAGGAGAACGTACCCGCATTGCCGTGAATAGTTGCCTCTTATTGATCGTCTTACTTTTGCTTTACATCACCATGCGCTACTTTTCTGCGGAAGTCGCCGTTCTTTGCGCGACACTCGGTGGCGCTAGTATAGGAGTCGTGATCACACGATGGAAATCCGCCCAGAATTAATCGGTCTCTTTTTAGCTTGTGGACTCGTCACTTGGATTCCACGTATCTTACCGTTTCTCGTCCTTCATGGACTGACGTTACCGCGCCTTGTAACGGAATGGCTCTCGTTCATTCCCATCTGCCTGCTTGGCGCCCTCTTCTTTCAAAATTTACTTATCGCGCAAGACAACGCGTTCCCGACGATTTCGACGCTTCATGTCTTCGCCGCCCTACCGACGATGGCAGTCGCGATTTTTAGTAAAAGTCTTTCTTGGACGGTCATCACCGGTGTCGTCACGATGGCGTTTCTACGGATTTATCTGTAAGCAAGTTATTCATCTTTAACATATTTCGGTAAATATTTTATGTTATCCTTAAAATAGAAATACATGGATAGTGAAGGAGGTGCTGATGTGCCGAACAAGTGGCTAATACCCTTTTTAATTTTATCGTGCGCTAGTTTTCTACTTGCGAATCAAATGGATCTACCTTATATGCTAAAACAAGGACTGGTCGCGTTGTACATCATCGCCTATTTCGGTGCGATGGTTGTTTCTCGCAAAATGAAAGTCAGAGATCACAAACAATGACTCGAAAAAATCTCCTCTAGTCTTGAGAGACCGGAGGAGATTTTTATGATCACGTATTTGCTTGTACGTCCTGATAATCCGATTGATGTTCGAACTCTTTTTTCGCAAACGGACATAACGGCAGTAGCTTGACGTTTGCTTCCCGTGCCCAGTTGACGATCTCGGCAACAAGTTGTTCCCCAATCTGTTGGTTCCGGTGCGCGGGATCAACATACGTGTGATCAATGATCCACATGCCGTTGTTCGTATCGCTGTAAGTGATTTCTCCAATCACTTCACCTTCCTGATGGGCTTCGATTTTACGTTCCGCTCGTTTCAGCTCCATTTGCTTCCCTCCGTTCGTAAGATAAGGCGCCGCTTGGACAACCATCGACGACGCGCATGACGTCTTCCACCGGCGCCCCGTCCCCTTCAATCCAAGGACGCCGTTTGACATCAAAGACGGTCGGTAGACTTCGTACACAATGACCGGAATGAATGCAGACTTCCGAATCAAAATAGACCGTGATCTCTTTGCCTTCATATCCTTTTTTCATGATATATCGTCTCCCTTTCTTTGTACTCTTGTATCTTTCCATATCCTTGACTCAATCCCTGTCGACGACATGAAAAAAGCACTTCCAGACAAAAGTCCAGAAGTGCTTGAGTTGGATTAGAACAAGACCATGTACTGATCGCGTTCCCATTCCGTGACTTGCGTCCGGAACATATCCCATTCGATTTCTTTCAATTCAACGAAGTGCTCTGCGATGTGATCGCCGAGAGCGTGCATGACGACGTCATCCGCTTTCAAGACTTCGAGTGCGTGGCTGAGTGTTGATGGAAGATCATCGATTCCGTTCGCAACGCGTTCCGGTTTGTCCATGACGTAGATGTTACGGTCGATTGGAGCCGGTGCTTTCAAGTTGTTCTTGATTCCGTCGAGACCTGAAGCGAGCAATGTCGCAAGCGCGAGGTACGGATTCGCTGCTGGATCGACTGAACGAACTTCGATACGAGTCGAGAGTCCACGTGCTGCAGGAACACGGACGAGTGGTGAACGGTTACGGGCTGACCATGCGACGTAGCAAGGCGCTTCGTAGCCAGGAACAAGACGTTTGTATGAGTTGACTGTCGGGTTACAAACCGCTGTGAAGGCACGTGCGTGTTTGAGGATACCTGCTGTGAAGGCACGTGCATCATCCGACAATTGCATGTCTTCGTTGCCTTCATCGAAGAAGACGTTCTCGTTGCCTTTGAAGAGCGACATGTTCGCGTGCATTCCTGATCCGTTGACTCCGAAGAGTGGTTTTGGCATGAATGTCGCGTGCAAGTTGTGCTTCGCCGCGATCGTCTTGACAACAAGTTTGAACGTTTGGATGTTATCCGCTGTCGTGATCGCATCCGCATATTTGAAGTCGATTTCGTGCTGACCTGGAGCGACTTCGTGGTGTGATGCTTCGATTTCAAAGCCCATGTTCTCGAGCTCGATGACGATTTCTTTACGGCAATTTTCACCAAGATCGACTGGTGCGAGGTCGAAGTATCCACCTTGGTCGTTCAATTCAAGTGTCGGACGACCTTTTTCATCTTTCTTGAAGAGGAAGAATTCTGGCTCTGGTCCAACGTTGAATGATGTGAAACCGAGTTCTTCCATATCTTTAAGTACCCGTTTGAGCTGACCACGTGGGTCTCCTGCGAACGGCGAGCCATCCGGATTATGGATGTCACAGATTAAACGTGCAACTTTCCCTGTTCCATCTTCTGTCCATGGGAAGACGACCCATGTGTTTAAGTCTGGGAAGAGATACATATCTGATTCTTCGATCCGGACGAATCCTTCGATCGATGAACCATCGAACATCATTTTGTTATCAAGTGCTTTTTCCAATTGGCTTACTGGAATTTCAACGTTCTTGATCGTTCCGAGGATATCTGTGAACTGTAAGCGAATGAAGCGTACATCCTCAGCTTTAGCGATTTTCAAAATGTCTTCTCGTGTAATGTTGCGACGTGTCATGTGACAAATCCCCTCTCCGATTCGTTTTTATATGGTTACAGGTCCTTACTTGAAGAAACGCCCGAGCTCACCTTGGATGAGCGACGTCTTTCCATGTCGTCCTGCTTCCTTCAATTCATTTTTCAGGAGTTTATACAATTCGCCGTCAGATAGTTCCGGACGCGTCTCGACGACGCTCTCCGCAACGCGTTCGCGTTTGACGAGATCGTTTTCAAAAATCAATTTGATCCCTGCGATATTCAGTCCCTGATCCAGGTATTCCTTAATCGACAACAGGCGATCGACATCGTTGAACGAATAGAGGCGACGCTTCGTCTCTGTCCGCTCCGGCTTAATCAGTCCCTGTTCTTCGTAATATCGGATCTGGCGGGCAGATAACGCGGTCAACTCTTGAACGACTCCGATGGGAAATAGTGGCTTGGACTGGCGTGATGAGTCTGCCATGTGGTTCCTCCTTTTTCCTTACTCCATGAGAATAAACCTCTGTCAGGCAACTTGTCAAGCGATGTAAGAAAAGTTAACACAACTTTTTTAATCACTTTACTCGAAGTCGTTCAGAGGTCGTTTTCACGAGATATGCTAGTATTAAACGTTTTTTTCTGGAATTAATTGTTTTTCCATCAAGTGATTGACGGCTGAGATGATCGCGATCTTGACGTGGCTATACGTTAAACCACCTTGGACGTATGCAGTATAGGGTGCACGGATCGGACCATCCGCTGACAACTCGATCGATGAGCCTTGTACGAACGTTCCTGCTGCCATGATGACATCGTCCGCATATCCCGGCATATAATCCGGAATTGGTAACGCATGTGCATTGACGGGTGAAGCAGCTTGGATCGCCTGACAGAAAGCAATCATCGGCTCCGGCGCATGGAACGAGACCGATTGAATCAAATCCGTCCGTTCTGCCGTATGGTGCGGTGCCGTGTCAAAGCCGAACTGACCGAGCATGCTTGACGTGAACATCGCACCCATCAACGCTTGGCTAACCGTATGTGGTGCCATATAGAAACCTTGATACATATCCGGAAGTGCGGATAACGATGGACCGGCTTCGGCGCCAATCCCTGGCGTCGTCATCCGGAACGATGCCCGTTCGATCAAGTCCGTTCGACCGACGAGATAACCGCCAGTCTTCGCAAGACCACCACCTGGGTTCTTGATCAACGACCCTGCCATCAAGTCTGCCCCGACGTGCGTCGGTTCGATCGTCTCGACGAATTCACCGTAGCAGTTATCGACGAAGATCAGTACGTGCGGATGGACGGCTTTGATGGCGGCGATTGCTTCACCGATTTCATTAACCGGCAGACTGCGTCGCGTCGCGTACCCTTTTGAACGCTGTATCCCGACTACCTTCGTCTGCGGTGTGATCCGTTCGAGAACGACCGGTACGTCGATCGTCTCGGCGTTTTTCATCTCGACGACATCATAGTGGACGCCCAATTCCTTTAATGAACCGCGTCCATCACCACGAATTCCGACGATCTCTTCGAGCGTATCGTATGGTTTTCCTGTGATATAGAGCAGTTCATCGCCCGGCAACAATAAACCGAACAACGCGATACCGATTGCGTGGGTGCCGCTGATGATTTGTGGACGACAAAGACCGGCTTCCGCACCGAAGACGTCGGCATAGATGCGTTCGAGCGTATCGCGTCCTTCATCGTTGTAGCCATAGCCTGTTGACGGCATGAAATGAAAATCACTGACCTTGTGACGTCGGAACGCATCGAGGACACGGAATTGATTGTATTCCGCGACCTCTTGCGCCTTCTTGACGTACGGAGCGATCTGTTCCTCCGCCCGGTCAATGAGCGGACGAAGCGTTTCGTAATGGGTTAATTCTGAAAACATGTTTACACCTCGTATTGTTTCAATGTCGCGTATAGACGCGTATCTTTACGCAAGTAACCTTTTAGAATGACAGAACCATCTTCTTCGAACGATTCCTTCAAGTTCATCATGACTTCCTTTGCCGGATTGTAATGAGCAAAACCATCAACCGGGATGCGGATCTCGAGATACTCGAGGATCTCACTGATTGAACGTTCGATCTCTTCAATCAAACGCTCGATGTCCTGCGGATCAAGTGCAGAGATCAACAGTTTCCCGCCTGTAAACAAGCGGTTCAGCTGATCCTTCTTGTTGTAGACTTCTAGCTGCGGGATGTCACCGGCACCGAGTTCATCGAGAACATCGTTCGTCGTCTGCATCTGATTCAAATAATGCTCACTCGATGCATCGACGACATGGAGGATCAAGTCCGCTTCCAGCACTTCCTCGAGGGTCGAGCGGAACGCTGCGATCAACTTCGTCGGAAGATCTTGGATGAAACCGACCGTATCCGTCAGGAGGATTTGCCCACCTTCCGGCAAATCAACTTGACGTGTCAACGGATCGAGCGTCGCGAACAACTCATCCTTTTCGTATGTGTCGGCTTGAGTCAACCGGTTGAAGATCGTGGATTTGCCAGCATTCGTATAACCAACGAGTGCGATTTGGAACGTCTGGTTCTCTTTGCGACGTTCCCGGTAACGAGAACGGTGCGCGACGGATGTCTCGAGTTGTTTCGAAATCTCATCGACGCGGCGCCGGATATGACGACGATCCGTCTCGAGTTTCGATTCACCTGGTCCACGTGTTCCAATTCCGCCACCAAGACGTGACAGTTGTGTTCCCTGCCCGGCAAGACGTGGCAACAGATAACTCATCTGTGCCAGTTCGACCTGCAATTTCCCTTCGCGTGACTGGGCACGTCCAGCGAAGATATCGAGAATCAACTGCGTCCGGTCGATCAACTTGATCGCTTCCGGGTCTGATAAGGCAATCCGGATATTTTTCATTTGACCCGGCGTGACTTCAGCATTGAATATGATTAAATCAGGTTCAAGTTCGTCTGCTAACGCAACGAGTTCCTCAACCTTTCCTTTTCCGATGAACGTTCGGCGGTCAATCGCTTGTCGTTTTTGATCCAAACGACCGACGACGACACCATGCGCAGTCGTTACGAGTGCTTCGAGCTCCGCGACCGATTCTTCATAGACATGATCCGGGACACCGGGGAGCTGGCAACCAACGACGATGACGCGTTCTGACATAATATCATTCCTTTCACGAGTAAAGACGTACTGCGCCCCTTATCATACCACAGCCACCGGTTCGTCTGAACTTTTTTGGACAGGAAACATCCGTTCGGTTTATGATGGAAGAAACACCATTACGAAAGGGAGGAAAACGATGGCACGCGAACAGTCGTATACGCTTCCAGAATTCATTGAACGCTACCTATTTTATTTAACGACAAGCGGACGACAACTTTCGACCGTCCGGCGCTATCGGTACGATTTAATCGAAGTCCACCGCTACATGACGGATGTCGATCAACCACTTGAGACGATCGATGATTTCAAGGCGATTTCGATTGAGACGTGGAAGACGTTCATCAATGAGTACTTGATCGAAGAGAAACTCTACCAACAAGCGACGGTCGCCCGAATCGTCACCGTCATCAATCAAGTCAATTATCAAATTCGACAAACGAAGGCGAAGCTGATCGAATACGCACAACCGACACATGAATTGACGGCAAAACACGTCGCTTCCTTTAAGGAATACGAGCAACTCGTCCGAACGAATCAATCCGATCGCGGCTTGACGGAACATCAATTGAAAGCCCGTCCGTATTTGATCGATCGAAACGAACTCATTCTCCGCCTGTTTTATCGCTACGGTTTACGCGTCCATCACATCATCGGCTTAAAGATGCACGATCTCAACTTCGCCCAGCAAGAGATGACCGTCCACGATCGACTCGGCAACCGCTACCTGCTCCATCTCGAGCGGGAAGATCAAGATATCATGTTGCGTTACTTGAAGACGATTCCGGAGCCCGTCCGCCCACGTTATCACAGTACTGACCCTTTTTTCGTCGCCTTCGACTTCGCCCGGATGACATTCCGCTGGGTTTACAGTAAGAATGCACCGAAGCAATTGTCGATTGTCATGATCACGAAGATGATGCGTCAGCTGAATGAACGGTCGGACAACAAGCGGGTCTTGACACCGTCGATGTTACGCAACAGCTTCATCCTAAAAACGTATCAGGACGAGATGACGAAGGAAGAACGCCTGCAGAAGACGTGTCTTTATAAGGATGTCTCGCTTCGACGTTATGAAGAGGCGGTCGAGGAACTGACACCATTACTGTAATGACACATTTACGCTGAAAGTGAAGTAGCTGTCATTTTTCACTTCACTTGCGAAGCGTCATTCTTCTTTCGTTATTCGTCTCGAATTTTTAATACGACCCACACCTGAATGAAACCTAAAAAAAGACGACCCCCCGGTCGTCTTTTTCATTAGCGAGAAACTTCTTGCGTCTCTTCTTGCTCATATAACGTCACGTTGCGCGCTGGTGCGAACGTCGAGATCGCGTGTTTGTAGATTAATTGCTGTTTGCCTTCTGACTCCAAAATGACCGTGAAGTTATCAAATGACTTGATCAGCCCCCGTAATTGATACCCGCTGATTAAGAAAACCGTCGTTGGGACTGCATCTTTCCGTAATTGATTTAAAAAGACATCCTGAATGTTGTATGTCGCTTTCATGATTCCCCGTGCCCCCTCTTTTTATCTGTTTCTGTCTTCGGGCAACTCTTATTTAACCGCTTTCAGAAACTCTACAGTTCTATCATAGATAATTTTGAACGTTTCTTCAAATGAAAACTTTCCCATATCTACCCAAACGCCATCAAATTGATGACGGAACCAGGTCAATTGACGTTTGGCGAAGCGTCGTGTGTTCCGTTTTAGCATGTCAACAGCAGGATCGAGTGGTGCTCCGTCAAGAACAGGTAACATCTCTTTATAACCAATCGCTTGCAACGCCTTCGTCTGTCGATACCCGGCAGCGTCCAGACGCGCCACTTCCTCTAGAAGGCCACTGTCGACCATCATGTCTACCCGCTGATCAATCCGGTCATACAAACGATCCCGGTCTTTCATGTGTAAAACGAACAGCAAACTCTCGTAAAGTGCGGGTTGACTGCCAGTCGTTTGCGTCTGACCAGTCCGCGCGACCTCGATCGCCCGAACGACCCGCTGGATGTTATTCGGATGAATCGCTTCTGCGCGCACCGGATCGAGTTCCTTTAACCGATCATGTAGTGCAGTTGCTCCATGTGTCGCCGCATACGCTTCGAGTTCAGCCCGTAAGGCTGGATCTTCTGCCTGCTCAGTAAACTGGTAGTCATATAAAATCGAACGGATGTAAAGCCCTGTTCCGCCGACGATGATCGGCAACTTACCACGGCTCGCGATCTCATCGATCGTTGCTCGGGCAACCGTTTGGAAACGGGCTACACTCATCTCGTCGTCCGGTGTAACGAGATCAAGCAGATGATGCGGCACTCCTTCCATCTCTTCGGTCGTCACTTTTGCCGATCCGATGTCCATCCCTTGATAGACTTGAACCGAATCTCCGGATAAGACCTCTCCGTTTAGTCGTTTTGCGAGTTCAATGCCTGTCTTCGTTTTTCCGACTGCCGTCGGTCCGACGATGACGATAACTGGTTGTTTCTTCATTCTGCTTCACCCATTCTTTATCTTTTTCATTTTTGATTCGAGTGTACCACAGCCACTTACTCGGATTAAAAAAATCCACAAAAAAACCGCCCTCCTTGGACGGTTCCACACTTACTTGTCTTATACGCGACGGATGAAATCGTCATAGATGGCACTAAAGATGCACCATCCACAAATGACGACGCCTGTCAGCATGATGCCCCAATCTGCCATGGTCGTTCCTCCTCTAATCATCGTTATTCTCTCTTTTGACGGTTTGAATGGTTTGTAAACCCTTTCGAGCAGGTTTGACACCAATTCTTGGAATCAGTATGATAAAAGTACGATTGGTACGTAGCGCGGAGGCTGACCTGCATCAGCTTCCCATAGAGGCACTGCCTCTCGATTCCATGTCTTGTGCTGGCACGAGGCGACATAGGAAGATTTCTTTCTTTCACAGAACAGGTCCGGCATCATGCCCGGGCCTGTTCTGCGTGCTAGTAGATTATTTCAAAAGGAGCTGGTTCTCGTGCGCATTCAAATCATTGGTGGGTCTGGTACAGGAAAAAGTACACTAGGTGCATTCGTCGGACAATCGGAACGTATTGCGTGGATCGATACCGACCATTATCTCTGGAAAGATACGAAGTTCACTGAAAAACGTGACGTCTCCGAGCGATTTTCCATGTATGAAGCAGATATACTGTCTTACCGTGATTACGTCGTCTCCGGTTCCGTCTTCGCCTGGCACCCGGATGGTTTCACCAATCGGGACTTGCTCGTCTTCCTGTCGCTCGACGAATCGCTCCGGATGGAACGGCTCATCGCACGCGAAGCAGCACGTTATCCTGACTTTTCAGGATCAAATGAGTTCCTCGACTGGTGCCGGACGTATCATACAGCGACGGACCCGAAGATGATCGGCACGTTCGCGGAACACCAACTGCAAATGGAACGGTCGGTTTCCCCCGTTCTAAGATTAGACGCTTCCATACCGACACAGCTTCAGTATCAAAAAATAATGGAAACATATGACAAATCGCCTCATAAATCATGACAAACGGGTCCCCTCTTCAGGTGGACCCGTTTGTCTTAATACATATCTTTTTGCGTGAAGTTCCAGAAGGCAACGATTAGTGCCGCGGCCGTCCAACAACCGAGGACAGCAAGCGAAAACGGAAGTGTCATCCCTTCGATCGGTGGCGCTTGACCATCAAGGTAGTTAATCAGTCCAAAGTTGACGTTGACGAGATACTTCGAACTCGTCCAGCTCGAACCGAGCGTCGTCAGTAACGTACCGGAAATCAAAACTGCCATCATGATCCCGATGCCTGTCGCCGTATTCTTGACGAGAACGGAGACCATCAAGGCAATCGTCCCGACGACCGCCGTGACGATCCAGGCTAGACCGACCGCCATCAACAGATACTCCCACATCGGTAACGTATGCACGAATTCAGTCGAGAACGTTCCGCTCGGTGAAGCTTGGAATCCGGTCAAGATCGGTGCGGTCCAGCCGTCATAACCGAGGACGATTCCGGATATCGCATAACAGACGACGACGGTCAATGCCATCAGCATCGATGTATAAAGTAACACCGTCAACCATTTCGCCATGAGGATCTTCCAACGCCGGACCGGTCGCGACAGCAACGTCTTGATCGTTCCGTCATTTTGTTCCCCGCTGACGATGTCCGCCATGATGACGATGATGAACAGCGGTAAAATCAACGTCAATCCTTGCGAGAAGAAAATCCGGATGAACGTCGGGGCTCCCGGATAATTCGGATTGATGTCGTTATCGAGATAGTATTGGTTTTGTTTTAGGTCGAATTCAAGGAACTGACGGAACTCATCTTGAATACTGCTAGAAGCAAGACGGTTCTGTGTATCGACGATATCTTGTTGAAGTTCAACCCGCCAATCGAGTGTTCCTTGCTTTTTGATCTGTTCTTGAATGTCTCGATACTGTGCGTACGTAAACATTGAGACGAGGACGATGAGGATGATCGCAACGACAGCAAACCGACGTTTTGAAGCGATTTTTGTCACTTCATTTCGGACGAGACCGATCATGTTCGGATTACGCAATGTGATCTCCTCCCGTCAACGTGATGAACAGATCTTCAAGCGTCTGGACTTTCCGTTCGATCGTCCAAACTTCAACACCTGCTTCAAGCAACTGCTTGTTGAGTGCCGGCGTCTTACTAGCATCCATCAAGGTATGGACCGTATTCGCATCGACGACTTCGGATACTTGGACTAAATCAGAAGCCGATAAAATCTCGTTCGCCTTGAAGGCATCGTCGACACGCCAATCAACACCAGGAGCAAGCGACTCGACCAGCTCCTTGACCGTTCCGACTTGGACGATTTTACCGTAACTCATGATCGCGACACGATCGGCGAGCATCTCGATTTCAGCGAGAATATGACTCGAGACGAGGACCGACAGTCCCGTTTCCTCGACGAGCCGGCGGATGAATTGACGCAAATCCCGAATCCCCATCGGATCGAGACCATTCGTCGGTTCGTCGAGAATCAAGACGCTTGGTCGTCCGAGTAGTGCTTGGGCGATACCGAGACGCTGACGCATCCCGAGTGAGTATGTCCGGACTTGATCGTCGACCCGCGCCGTCAAATCGACGAGATCGATGACTTCCTGAATCCTTGCCTCGTCGACATTCGGTAACATCCGGGCGAAGACTTGTAAATTTTCACGACCTGTCAAATATTTATACAACTCCGGGTTCTCAACGATCGAACCAATCCGCTCCATCGCTTGGACGAACTGTTTGCGGACATCGAAGTCACAGACTGTGATTTTACCGGACGTCGGTTTGATCAGTCCGACGAGCATCCGGATCGTCGTCGTTTTCCCTGCCCCGTTCGGTCCAAGGAATCCGAAGACCTCACCCGGTTGAATTTCAAACGAGATATTATCGATGATCGTTTTTTTTCCGATCACCTTTGTTACACCTTCTAATTTAACTGTTGGTTTCACGTCTCTCACCTCTTATTGTCTATTCTAGCGGAATAATGAATCATTTGACTTGTCAGAACACTTCATTTCCGCACATTCTTTCTACATTTGCTACAATCAGGATAGAACCTAGAAGGAGGAACGTTCATGAAGCGATTACGCTGGTCCCTGTTTTTAACCGTTTCACTCTTACTGACCGCGCTGTTTGGTTACGGTTTCGTCAACGCCTATAGTGATGTCGTCAATCCACCGAAGCGTACCGTCCTCACACCAACGAAGGAAGAACCTGTCAAAAAAGGCGGAACGTACGTCGCGCTTGGTGATTCCTTGACGCGTGGTGTCGGAGCATCTAACGGAAATAGTTATGCTGCTCTTGTCGGACGTGACCTTGTCAAAGCGAACACGGTCGAGCGTTTTCAGAATCTTGCCGTCAGTGGTGCCCGGACGGAAAATTTATTAAAACAACTCAAACAAAAAGAAGTCCTACGCTCAGTCAGTCAAGCGAAAGTCATCTCGGTGACGATCGGCGGAAATGACTTGTTCAATCGTGGCGAAGGTGTCACGAATTTCGATGCAAAGAAAACGGCCGCGACGATTACGACGGCTCAAGACAACTTAAGAAAGACGTTCCGGATTCTGCGCGAACAAAATCCGGATGCTGTCATCTTCTACGTCGGACTTTATAATCCTTTCCGGGCAACGGAAAACGGTGAGGCGTTCGATGCGATCGTGCAAGACTGGAATGCTAAATCCCGGACGCTCGGGATTGAATATGACGTCGAAATCATCGACACATTCAATCTCGTTCGCGACGTCAAACGTGATTTATCAAGCGATCAGTTCCATCCGAACGACTCTACCTATGAAGAGATCGCAAAAGCCGCATTACTTGCTGTCAATAAACGTTTCTAAAACAAAAAGCCGCCATTTCGGCGGCTTTTTGTTCCGATTCATTTCAGGCGTTTGGCCAAGGCGATCAGTCCCCATTGAAGCGGCAAACGTGTCCAGAGCAACCATGATGGAAGGCGCTTCCCATTGACCGGCTTCGGATTGACGGCCATATTGACGTTTGCCGGTAAGACCGCGTACAAAAAGGCCGGAAGCGTCTTACGAACGAGATGTACTCCTTTTCCTGTCAACAGCATGAGACCATAAGCGATCTCGATCACACCCGTTACTTGGACGAAAAAGCGCTTAAACGGAATGAACGACGGCATGATGCTGACAAACCCTTTCTCGTTGCGGAAATGACCAACTCCCGCAAACAATAATCCTGCTCCATAGACTAGACGTAATAGCATGATCATTCACTCTCTCTTTCCACTTTACGGATTCATTCGAAACAGCTTCAGTGTATCGAACTGATCCGATTATCTCAACTTTTAGAAATTGTCGTCGAATTATGGGGAATGATGAGTCATTTCGGAATGTCTCCCGTAATCAGGTGACAAGTCACTTCATTTGCTATGATGAAGTCAGAAATCATACAGGAAGGGATGACGACTTATGGCTGGAAAAACAAAAGGACTTTTACCTGGATTGACTGGAGGAATCATCGGTGCCGTTCTGACGGCAACGATCGCGTTTCCGATTTTACTCGATCAAGAGCAACAGGTCGCGGACACACCACTCTCAAACGGAATGCCAAAACAAGTCTCGACGACGTCGAATGATCCAGTGACGAATGCAGTCGCCACTGCTCAAAAATCCGTTGTAACGGTAACGAATTATCAAACCGGTAATGCGATGTCGCAAAAAGAAGCAGCTGCCGGCTCGGGATCTGGTGTCATTTATAAAAAAGAGAATGGAAAAGCATACATCATTACGAACCACCACGTCGTCGATGGCGCATCAAAACTTGATGTCACACTTAACAACGGTAAAACACTGCAAGCCAAATTACTCGGTAGTGACGAAACGTATGACTTAGCCGTGTTAGAAGTCGACGCAAACGACGTTCCAGGCGTCATCACACTCGGGAAATCGGCTGACTTAAAAGCCGGACAGACTGTCCTTGCGATTGGTAATCCGCTTGGTGAATTCCAAAACTCCGTTACCCGTGGAATCGTCAGTTCGAAAGACCGGACTGTACCGGTCGATACGAATAACGATGGACAAGACGACTTTAATACAACGGTCATCCAGACGGATGCCGCGATCAATCCTGGTAACTCAGGCGGTGCCTTGATCAATGAACAAGGACAACTCGTCGGTATTAACTCGATGAAAATTGCCGAGTCGGGTGTTGAAGGTGTCGGTTTCAGTATTCCAATCGATGATGCATTACCAATCCTCAAACAACTTGAGACGAACGGTAAAGTCGAACATCCGACACTCGGTGTTTCCTTACAAGATGTGGCGGCGTTCCCTGCTGGTTATTTAAAAGATCAAGTTAACTTACCAGACAGTCAAAAAACAGGTGTCGTCGTCATGTCAGTCGAACCGAACAGTCCAGCCGCTGCGGCTAAACTGAAAACAGGTGACGTGATCACGAAAATCAACGACTCCGAGATTAAAGGATTCGTCGATATCAAAACGGCACTCATCAAATCAGACGGTCCACTCTCACTGACAATCATACGTGACGGAAAAACGATGACGGTCGAGACAAAAACAACGACGACCGACCAGCTGTAAACTTCAGCCTGACGTTTCGTCCGCCTTCCTTTTCGGGTATTGTTTTAGAACAATATCGAATTGGGAGGCTTTTTCTATGTATGACTTAATCGGCATCGGCATTGGTCCGATGAATTTAGGATTGAGCGCACTGGCTCATCCGACAGATTTAAAAACGTTATTTTTTGACGAAAGCGAACAATTCTCATGGCATCCCGGCATGATGATTCAGGACTCGATGATGCAGACAAGCTTCATCTCCGATCTCGTCACACTTGCTGATCCGACGAGCGCATTTTCTTACCTTAATTACTTACGATCGATCCAACGTCTCCACACGTTTTACTTCTATGAAAAACTTCTGATTTCAAGACAAGGTTACAATGATTACTTACGCTGGGTGGCGACACAGCTTAATGATTTACGATTTTCAACTCGCGTCGTCGATGTGCAAGATACCGGTGATAGTTTTGAGGTCCTCGTCGAAGATGTCACAACTGGTAAACGGGAAACGTTCGAAGCACGGAACGTCGTCATCGGTACTGGCTCAAAGCCAGCGATTCCAGACACGTTTGACGAGCGTGTCATTCACAATACACAGTATGTCATGAACAAGGCAGAACTGTTGCAGCGCAAAAAAATCAGTATCGTCGGCTCCGGTCAAAGTGCTGCCGAAATCTTCCTTGATCTTTTGACGACACCTGCTCCAAAGCGTCCTGAACTCGAATGGATTGCGCGTTCGACACTGTTTGAGACACTCGAGACCGGTAAACTCGGAGAAGAAATTTTTTCACCGAGCTATGTGACGTATTTCAACCAACTCCCACTCGAAGTAAGACAAGAGTCGGTCAAGAAATTCGCCCGGTCTCAGAACGGCATCAGTCCAGAGACCCTGCAATCAATCTATGCCCATCTCTATGATTTGACGGAAGAAGAACAGCAACAAGTCGCGATTCGCGCGAATCTTGAAGTGAAAAAGATTACCTATGACGAACGGTTCACGATCGCGATGCAACATCAAGAGCTCGAAGATGAACGCTCGTCCAAAACAGATGCTGTCATCGCGGCAACCGGCTTTTCGCCATCCCTTCCAAGCTTCATTGATCGACTCGATATCGTGTTCGAAGCACCCAACGCTTGGAAAGTCGACGCGGACTATCAAATCGTGCGTTCCGTCGAGACGGCGCATCATCTTTACGCAACCGCTAATTTAGAGTTATCACATGGTCCAGCAGCTGATAATCTCGGCATGTCTGTTTCGCGGAATCAGTTGATCTTGAACGCTGTCGCCGGTACGGAACTTTATCCGGTCGAACAACATGCGACGTTTACGACGTTTGATTAAGTCAGATGAGCATACAGTAAAACGGACGAGGTATGGTGCGCGCCATACCTCGTCCGTTTTGTCTATTTCAATGCTTCACGTCACGGTTTTTTCGTTAGTTCTAGTGCAGCCAGTAACAATAACGTAGCTTGCACCCGTGTCACTCCTGATTTAGCCAGTAACAGATGAAAGGCAATCAACCAGTTGACTTCGTCTGAAAAACGATTCCGTGCCCGCTCCCGGTCGACGATCCGGGTCACGTAAATCCAATCAACACGTTCCATCGATGGTAATAACGCAAGAAGCGGCATTAAACGATCCCAAATAATGATTTCTCTTCGCTCTAACAGTTCCCGCCAAGCAACGATTCGTTCTTGTTGCGCTGACGCATCCGGATGCGCTGCTAAGATCTGCGCCGTAATGACACGTTCACTCGTCCGTTCCATATATTGCGCAAGCCACTCTTCAAACGTATCAACGCGTTCTAAAAACGTATCTGGTAGTGGGTGCTGTTCAAGCAAGGTCGATGTCACGACGTATTGTTTCGCGGCATTTAGATGAGGTCGTGTCGCATGCAAGCGCTCCATGTAAGGGAACGCATCAATCACTTGTCGCCGGTTCAGCACTTCGTTGAGTGCAAAAAATGGGCGGACTCCTTTATCACGAATCAAGCGATGTTTAATCTTCTTTTCCGCGACGATGATTTCTTCGATGAGAACATCGGGATCCGTGCTATTCAATTGAACATGGGCGACAAGTAACGGTGTATAGCGGCTCCGAAGTGCTGAAAAACGCGACGTCTTATGTTTGATCGTCCGCATCAGCCGTTCGTAGACATTCTGTTCAAAAACGGTATCATGAATCGTGTAGGACAGCGCAAAAAAACGATGGAAATCATGTGACGATTCCTCCCGTAAGACGGGATAACTCTCATCATAGTTCTCACAGAATTGACCGTACATCCTTCCACCTCGCCTTCTTTTCTATAAATCGTTTTCCCTAAAATTGGTTTGTACAACCTTATTTTTAGACGAACAAAAAAAGGCGACAGAACATGTCCGTCGCCTCTCATTCTTTCAATTTGATTCAAACTCGTTGTCTCTCTAACAGACGGGAGAAGTAACCACCTTGATCCATTAGTTCATCATGCGAGCCTTCTTCGACGATGCCGTCCTTCGTGACGACGAAAATCTTATCGGCATTTCGAATCGTTGCTAAACGGTGGGCGATAACGAGCGTCGTCCGGTTCTCAGACAGCTCGGCAAGCGATTCTTGAATCAGTGCTTCCGTTTCTGTATCAAGGGCAGACGTCGCTTCATCAAGAATCAGAATCGGCGGGTTCTTCAGGAACATCCGCGCGATGGCGAGTCGTTGCTTTTGTCCACCCGACAATTTGAGTCCCCGTTCGCCGATTTGTGTCGCATACCCATCAGGTAGATCCGCGATCACCGGACCGAGATGGGCACGTTCTGCCGCTTGCACGATGTCTTCGTGCGTCGCATTCAAATCACCGTAGGCGATGTTTTCAGCGATCGTCCCTGAGAACAAAAAGACATCTTGCTGGACGATCCCGATTTGTTGTCGCAGAGACTCCTTCGTCATCTGCCGGATATCGATTCCGTCAATCGTGATTGCGCCATCTAGAACATCGTAAAAACGTGGAATCAACGAACAGATCGTCGTCTTCCCTGCCCCGGACGTTCCGACGAATGCGACCGTCTGACCAGGTTCGACCGTCAGATTGATGTGTTCTAAGATTAGACGATCCGCTTCATATCCGAATGCGACATCCTTGAACGTGATGCCACCGTTCAAGCGATCAACAACGAGCGCATCTGGCGCATCAGGTAAAGATGCATCTTCATCAATCATCGAAAGGAACCGCTTAAAGCCAGCCATCCCTTTCGGATACATCTCAAGCAATGCCGTAATCTTATCGATTGGCTTCAATAAGATATTCATGTAGAGAATGAAGCCGACGAGTTCTCCTGCCGTTAAGGCTTCGCGATGTGTCAAGTACGCACCGACGACTAAGACGGCAAGTGTCATCAAACGAGTCATCAAGTAGATGCCGGACAGGCTCTTACTCATGACCTTGTAGGCATTGATCTTCGACTGCCGGAACGTCGCGTTGTCTTTTTCAAAACGCTCGATTTCGTAAGCTTCGTTCGTGAACGACTGGACGACACGGACACCGGAAACACTGTCCTCGACGCGTGAATTGACTTCCGCGATATTACCGTACATCCGGTCCCATGATTTATTCATCCGGACGTTCGCATAGCTGATCAGCCAGATCAGGAATGGTACGGCAATGATTGTCACGAGCGCGAGTGGCACGTTGATCGTCAACATGATCGAGAATGCACCAAGCAAGGTCATGACGGCAATGAACGCATCTTCCGGACCATGATGGGCTAGTTCCCCGATATCAAACAAATCATTCGTGATCCGGCTCATGATATGACCCGTCTTCGTATTGTCAAAGAAACGAAACGACTGTTTCTGGACATGACTAAACAACTGACGACGCATATCGGTCTCGATGTTAATCCCGAGCTTATGTCCGAAATAGTTGACGACGAATTGCATCAGCGTACTGATGACGTAGAGCGCTAATAATCCGACGCTGACGAGGATGATCCAGTTCATCTCACCGTTTGGCAACAAGGAGTCGATGAACCACTGGACTGCGAGTGGAAAAGCAAGTTCTAACACCCCGACGAATAAGGCAGATATGAAATCGAGCCAGAATAAACGTTTATGTGGGATATAATATTGATAAAAACGGTGTAACATGTGTAGCCTCCTTCCGAGTACTTCTAGTGTACTTGAACTTTTTTGAAAATACTCCTTCTACCTATTCATTTTTTGAAAAACGGTATTACAGTTTTCCAGACAAAAATTATATTTTTAATTCAGGGGAATCAGCACTTTTTATGACAAAATGGTAACAACGATTTTTACCTATCTCTTGGAAGGAGCTATGTCACGTGAAAAAGACCGTTCTCGCCCTCACGACGCTCGCTTTGGTCGGTACCACAATTCCGGTTTCAGCCGCGTCAACGACACTGACTTTGACGGATAACGTCAACATTCGCACGGCTGCCTCGACTTCCGCGAAGGTCATCACGACGCTAAAAAAAGGTACGAAGCTGACAGCTGTCAAGAAAGTCAACAGCTGGTATGAAATCCGCTATCAGTCGAAACCAGCTTTCATTACTTCAGCATACGTCAAAGCAACGACGGAAAAGGCTCCGACAACTACGACCTACATAACGAACACCGATGCCGTCAACGTCCGGCAAAAAGCAACGACGAGTTCGAAATCACTCGGAAAACTGGCAAAGAATACTGTCTTGACTGTTCAGAAACAATCAGGTGATTGGTACCAAATCACATATAAGAAACAAACGGCCTATGTCCATGCGACGTTAGTCAGCAAAAAGACGTCGAACGTCACGACAAATTCAAAACCACCCGCAACGACTCCCGTCAAAAAAGTCGTTAAAGCGGTTGATCGATCAAAAGTCTACACGGTTAATGCGAAGGAAGGCTTGAACGCACGGACTGCTGCAGCGACGAACGCAAAAATCTACAAGACATTACCGCATCAGACGGTGCTCGATGTCACAGGTGCGGTTGATTCGTGGTACCAAGTCAAGCTTGACGGAAAAGAAGCATATGTCGCTTCGACCTATGTCAAAGCTTCAACAAAAGCATCACCACCAACAACACCGACGACTCCTGGAGTCTCTTTGACGCCAGTTGATGCCTCGAAGACGTATCGCGTCAATGCCCCAACCGGTCTGAATGTCCGTACGTTGCCTTCGACGTCGTCTAAAGTTTTCACACAAGTCGGACACGGTTCGACAGTCAATGTCACGGGTGAAACGACAGGTAAAGATAGCGGCTGGTACCAGATCAAGATCGGAACGTGTCTCTACTATGTCGCGAAGAGTTACATCACGACGGGATCCGTCACGACGACGCCTCCGGTCACTCCGACGACACCACCTGTGACGACCGTTCCCGGTTCGACATTGATGGAACGTGCCATTTCGATTGGGCAACAATATCTCGGAACACCATACGTTTGGGGATCTAGTAATCCAGTCAACGGTGGCTTCGACTGCTCTGGCTTCATCAACTACACGTTGAATGCCGCTGGCTATTCTGTCGGACGGACGAACGTCAACGGTTACTGGAATGATGACCGGTATCTTGGGGCGAAGCTCTCGAAACTGCGTCAACCGGCACGCGGCGATATCATCTTCTTCGAAAACACGTATGCCGCTGGTCCAACGCATATCGGCATCATGTTGAACAACGATCAGTTCATCCATGCGAACACACCATCACTCGGCATCAGTCGTCTTTCAGAACGGTACTGGACACAAAAACTGTTAGGCTTTAAATCACTTTAAGACATTTTTCATCCATCCCTTGGGGTGGATGTTTTTTTGTCTTACCGCTTCTCTTTTGGATATACTGGATATGGAAAGGATGTGTCCGCATGTCTTACAAAACACTTTATGTCCGACTTCTCTTTCTTGCCTTATTGATTTTTGGTGGCTCGATGCTCTTATTATATCCAGACGGGAGACGTCTATATCGGTCACTTGATCGTTTCCGTCGCCGCATGCGTCTTATTGATTTTCAGAAGAACGACATCCTCACACGAACAGGCATGAAGCGCACTCGCTTCATGCCTGTTTTTTCGTCATTGAACATTAACCAATGCTTGTATCTCTCGCTCAAGATCGCCTTTGAGCCGTTCACTTTGAAGGTCATCCTTCAATCGTAAAACATCCTCCAGTCGTTCCTGACCAATCCCTCGTTGCATCGCCAGTACGAGAGTCTGTAACATCATCGCTTGGTCGAATCCACTCGCGGCAAGCCACGCATCTTGCATCTCCCATATCTTATCGACGCTCTGCTGCAGCGTCTGATTCGATAATTCGATGCCGTTGACAAGGAGATGGACTTCGAGTTGTCCGATGTAATGCTTCGCGTCATCGATCGCTACAGTGACGAGTCTTTCCCACGCCATCTGCATGCCGTTCGTATCATTTTCGAAAATCGCGATGAGTCCTTTCGTCAAATCGACTTCGATCCGTCCAACGGCAGTCGTTTCACTAAATGCAAAAAACTGTTCCAATCGATCAAACTCCTGCTGTGATTGTTCGATTTCTCCTTCCAGATATAAAAACAGTCCGAGGAAACGTTGAAACGAAACGACATGATAATAGACATCTTGCTCTCGCATGTACTGAACCCCTTCACGCAATAAGGCGATCGCTTCTGTATAATGATCATCGAACAAACTTGCTCGAAGTGCACGCAAGATTTGGAAATTTAAATAGGTTTTTGGCGCCAGTGGAATCTCACGTGGTACATCCATTGCTTCGATCAGCTCGTACGCTTCCTTCGTCCGTTTGAGATTGAACAAAAAATAGACTGTCGAGATCTGAACGAGCAACTGCTCATCTTGGCGACCGAGCTGTTGAAAAATTCGCTCTGCTTTCTCGTAATATGTCAAACCAAGCTCCGGGTCAGACGCTCGGAGGGCATCGCCGTATTTATGGTAGACCTGCCCTTGCCAATAGGAAGTCGTTTTTGGAACCAAGTAAGGTTCTAGAAGTTCCTGAATTTTTTCGTCTGAAAAATATGGGGTATGCCGTGAACGGATTGTTTCGATGAGTTCCCGCATCTGAACATCGCGCGGATCGAGCATTAATTCTTCGACTGTCACCTGTAATCGCCTAGCAATCGCCTGTAATGCGGGTACAGACGGTGTCGCTTTCCCGTTTTCGACCATACTGAGCATTGACTTCGTGATGATGCCGGTCGCAACGTCCGTTTGCGTCATTTTTTTCTGTTTTCGGATCTGTTTGATACGTTCCCCTAACACACCGGTCACTCCTTTTATCATAAAAGTTAAATTATATTGAACTTTATCTTTACATTTTTCTTCCACTCCTTTATTCTACACTAAAGTTCAATATAATTTAACTCTGAAGGAGTGAACATGATGTCATTTAATTTAAAACGTGTCTTATTCGGAAAGTTTTGTTCGTTGTTCGCAGCTAGTCTATTCACGTTCGTCGCTGGACTGACCGTCTTACGGGAAACGTCATCTGGTCTTCAGTTCGCGCTCGTCCTGCTTGCAGGATCGGTGCCACGGATTTTGCTCTCACCGGTTGCTGGTGTCCTTGCTGATCGTTGGAACCGGAAACGAATCATCGTCATGACCGAAAGCTTAAGTGCACTCGTCTTGTTTGGACTTTTGCTCTATTCGTTACAAGCCCCTCTACATACCGTTCATTACATCGTCGCGAGTGTGCTCTTGACGAGCCTGTCGACGTTCCTGTCCGTTACCTTATCAAGCTCGTTACCGCGACTCGTAGCAGAAGAGGAGTTACAACGCGGGAACGCGCTTTTCTCGACGATTCAATCGACCTCAACGATCACTGCACCACTCGTTGCGGGATTGCTTATCGCCACAGTCTCCATCACGCAATTCTTGATCTTACCGTTTCTCCTGTTTGCTTCTGCTGCCTGGTGGAATAGCCGTCTCCGCTTTCTTGCAGTGGATACCTCTCCTCTGGCTACTACTAATACTCCGTCTTTCGTCTCGGAGTTTAAAGAAGGCTACCGCTATCTGTTCCGTCAACCGGTATTGACGACACTCGTCCTGATGGCGATCGTCCTGAACTTCTTTTTTGTCGCTTTCGAAATCTTGTTACCAATCGTTTTGCTCGATCGACTGCAATTCACGCCATTTCGGTTTGGATTAGTCGAGTCCGCACTGGGTGCTGGTCTTCTTGTCGCTTCGTTGCTTCTTGCCTTACCTCGCTTTACCGTGAAACGTCCGTTACGGACGATATTCGAGTCGCTCTTTTTAATCGCCTCTTGTTATGCGCTTCCTGCACTTGCCCTACTCGGCTATGTTCCATCTGCTCTACTATTACCTTTTTTCATGATTCTATTGTTCATCGACGGCATGCTCGTCTTACGGATGAACATCCCACTACAGCTCATCGTTCAAAAACAGACCGATCCGGCTTACCTCGGACGTGTCATCGGTGTCCTTGAATCGGTCGCCATGGCGATGATGCCGATTGGTACCCTATTATTTGGTTTACTGAGTGATCATGTGTCTATCATCGTGCTACTTGCAGTCGGTACAGTCGGCTTGTTCGGTGCAGCGTTATTCGGATTCTTCCGATTGCGTAAAGACATCGTATCCGAACGCATTCCAGTAGTAGACGCAAAAAACACGTCCTCCCTCACTTCGTGAGAAAGGACGTGCGTATAAATCAGACTGTCGCTTTGACAGCGTCCATGATTAATTTTAATGATTGTTGTTTTGCTTGTTTGTCTGCGATCATCGAAGCAATCATCACTTCGTCCGTTCCATATGAATCGGCAAGCTCTTGTAATTGTTTCGCAACGGATTCCGGGTTACCGACGATCATCCGTTTCCGATTTTCAGCAATCCGGAACTGATCTTGGAACGTATACGGATACGCTGCTGCTTCTTCCGGTGTCGGCGTTCCTGTTGACGAGACCCCTTTTTCGAGTAAGAGCAGAGATAAATCAAGGCTTGACGCCAAACGTTCTGCTTCTTCCGTCGTTTCGGCACATGTCACGAAGATCGAAACGAGTGTTTGTGGTGTCTCATTAAACGACGTCGCCATGAAATTATGACGATAGTAATCCATTACTTCCTGACCACCCTGTCCATTGATGAAGTGAGCAAAGGCAAATCCGAATCCGCGTTGTGCGGCGTTCAAGGCACTACCACCACTTGATCCGAGCAACCAGCCTTCTGGTGTCGTATCGACTTCTGGTGTTGCGACGAGTCCCGCGAACCGATGTCCGGCAGGTGCCCCGTCTTTCAAGTAATCAACGAGATCATCAAGTTGCTCACCATAATCAGCTCCACCAAACCGTGGCGACGAACCTTCTTGTAACGCACGCGTCGCAAGCGGCATACCGCCCGGTGCCCGACCGAGACCGAGATCAATCCGGTTCGGAGCAAGTCCTTCGAGGACACGGAAGTTCTCCGCAACTTTGTAGGCACTGTAATGTGGCAACATAACACCGCCTGAACCAAGGCGAATCTGTTTTGTCACGGCTGCCATATACGCGATCAAGACTTCCGGACTCGAACCGGCTAGTGTTTTTGCAAAGTGGTGCTCGGATACCCACAGGCGATGATAACCGAGTTCGTCCGCGATTTTCGCGAGCTCGACCGTTTCGTGTAAGGCATCAGATGGGGATTGTCCTTTAGAGACCGGGGATTGGTCTAAAATACTAAGTTTCATATATGTCTCTCCTTTTTCTTTCGAATGCGTACTTACACTGTACGCCTCCACGTTGTACCGTGCAACGAAACTGCTTCTTTCCGTCATGGGGACGTTTTCATTTTGAAATTCAGGGAACAATCCTTACGTGAGCATAAAAATCTAACGAATGAGGTGGAGCTACATGTCAACGCATACTACGAATCAAGAAGCAGTCGAAACGGTCAAGAAACTGATCGATAAAATCGAGACAGCGATGCTGACGACGATTTCAGCAGAAGGACTCGTATCGCGTCCGATGCAGACACAGGATATCGAATTTGATGGCGACCTCTGGTTCCTCACTTCAAAAGAAACGGACAAGTATCAAGAATTACTTAAGAATCCGAGTGTTAACGTCGCGTACGTCGACAAATCATACGTCTCGATTCGTGGGACAGCAGAACTCGTCGAAGACATCGAACGAAAAAAAGAGCTCTGGAGTCCACGTTACGAAGCATATCTTGGAACGACATACGAAGATCCGAAAGTCGTCTTGATCAAGGTCAACACGGAAGCTGCTGAGTACTGGGAAACAGGAAACACGACAAAGTCCGTCAAACAAGTTTTGAAGAAAGTCGTCGGCAAAGACGATGAGAACGAAATCAATAAAACAATCGACTTGTCTTGACCAGTTAAACCCGCGCAGCTTGCGTGGGTTTTTTCATGTGAAGATAGTCGTTTTTCTCAAAATGATGTAACATAATAAAATGAACTAATACGTAACTTAACTAAAAGGAGTACAATCATGGGAGAATTTTTTACGTTATTACGCCGGGGTAACCGGTCTGCGTTGACGGCAGGCATCGTCAACTCTATCATCGCCATCATCAAGGCAATTGCCTACGTCCTGACGGGAAATGTCGCGATGTTCGCCGAAATGATGCACACGCTCGGGGATGCTGCCAACCAATTTTTCGTCTTCATCGGTTCTGCCCTCAGTAAAAAGGCACCGACGAAACGGTTCCCGAACGGCTTTGGTCGTCTCGTCAATCTCGTCTTGCTCGGTGCCATCCTCTTCGTCGGCATCATGGCCTACGAAACGATTCATGAAGGGATTGCCCACATCATCGAACCGACAGAATCGACAGGCTTCTGGATCACGTTATCTGTTTTATTCGCAGGTGTCGTCTTAGAAAGTGGTGTGTTCTTTAAAGCGATGCAGGAAATCGCGCATGATGCGAAACTGGACTAAAAAGGACCACGCCTCATCCTCGACAGCTTCCGGTCACTCAAACAAGCAAAACCCGCGACACGCCTTGTGTTCCTTGAAGACTTAGTCGCAACGGCTGGCGGGATCGTCGCGATGATCGCCGTCATCATCTCGCATGTGACACCGTTTCATCAGGCAGAAGGAATTGCTTCGATCCTGATCGGGCTGATGATGTTTTACGTCGTCGGAAACGTCTTCCTGCAAAACGCAGCTGGTGCACTTGGTGAAGCCGATGAGACGATGGCAGCACGTCTCGGCGGACTGATCATGAAAGACCCAGACGTCAAGGACATTAGTAAACTGGAAGTTATTAAGGAAGGCGATCATTTCCACGTCGAAGTTGAAATCGAAGTTGATCCAACGTTGACGATCGCTCAAGCAGACGACATCAAGGACCGCCTTGAACTTCAGATTCGACTACAACAAGGCATCATTGATGTGACGATCGGCTTTGACGAAGACGATAAGATTCAACAATATGTCATCGCTTCTGACGAGTCATGACTCCGTTTACGCAAGATGTTCTGACGATCATTCGCTCGATTCCTGCTGGTCAGGTCATGACGTACGGGCAAGTCGCCCGACTCGCTGGTCATCCGCGTAGCGCACGACAAGTGGCGCGGATTCTTCACAGCATGAGTAAGACGGAACGTCTACCGTGGCACCGCGTGCTTGCTGCTGGTGGAAAACTATCACTTGAAGGCGATGAACAGCGACTTGCGCTTGAAGCAGAAGGTGTCGAGTTCCTCACCGCCCGTCAACTTGATTTATCGCGTTATCAAGTAAGAAGCGAATAGATACAACAAGAGAGGGATGACCGGTTCGCAGACCAGTCATCCCTCTCTTTTTATCGTAATGAATCAAGCTTTTGACGTACTCGAAGCCGCAGCAATTTGTCGACGTACTTCTGCTTCAAGCTGTGGTTCCGGTGGTTGCCAGCCTTCTGGTTTCATGACCTTTTGGTCAGATTCTCGGAAGATTGGTTTTCCGTCCGGTCCAAGCTTCGCCATGTTGGCACGTTGAACGATCTCGAACAATGGAGCCGGATCAAGCCCGATCTCAACAAAGCTTCCCATGATGAAGTAGAGCGCGTCCGTCAAGGCATCCCCTTGTCCAACGAGTCGTTCGACATCTGTTTCAGGTTGTTTCATCTGGAGCGATTTTTCGACCGCTGTATCAAGCCCTGACTTGAAACGTTCGATTGCCTCGAGGAACTCTGCTTCACTCGTCGCCGTTTGATGCAAGAACTCAACGACCGCTTCTTCCGCCGTCCAGGTCGAGCGTTTAATCCCACGATCAACCGTCATTGGTGTTGGCGTCGTTGCACCAGGGTGTGAAAACACACGGTGGAATTCCTTTACGTCTTGATAATAGTTTGTCATACCGATCATCCCCTTTTACCGAATGTCTCCATTCTAACAGGTTCAGAACCGGAGTTCGACTCATTGATGAACGACGTCGAGTAATGCCATCCCGCGCGTGATTAATTCATCTCGCTGTTCGGACGTTGCTTTTAAGCGTTCGAGATCAGCGACAAGACGTGGTTGGTCGACTTCATCCGCCAACTCAAGTAATTCGAGGCGGAGTAACCAAGCGTCCGGTAACTGGACGAGTGTCTGGTCGATCAGTTGCGGCAACCGTTCCCGACCAGCACGTCCTTCGCGAATCTCACGAATAACTTCGAAGATTGGATCAGCCGCTGTCAACGGACGCTCGATTCGTTCGAACTCGATCGTTTCTGGAATCGGCTTCAGTGCTTCAACTTCCGTTCCCGGGAATGCTGACGTGATGTCACCGACGATCAATTCCATCCGGTCCATCGTCATCGTTTTCCCGTCGTTCGAGAGCGTTGCTGCTTCTAAAACGACGAGTGCCCGGTGACCATTGACGTTTTGAATTGCTGAGATGTCACCTGTGACATGAACATTTCCTTCCGCCCAGTCGAGACGTTCACCGACTTTGACTTGCATCAATACTTCGTTCAATTCCTTGCCGTGAAGGAGTGTAAAACCTTCCGGATGATCTGCAAGTCCTTGACCTGTCAACACTTCATCGTTCGCAGCAAGCGCTGTCGGTCCAGTCAGTTTGATGATATGCAGCGAATCGTGAATCTCTTGCGTTTCAGGAACACCGACGAGTGAGAGACCGCTGTCGAAGACGAGCGTTGACAGATTGCCCGATTCAACGGCTTTCGTTAGTCCGTGGATGCCACCGCGAATGTAGGACATCGATTGAGCGAATTCTTCGAGTGCGTCGCGGAGTTGTTCAAACGATTCACAGACGAAGAGTTCTTTTTGCATGCTCGTCACGTCATGTTTCGTCGCAAGTGCTTTCTCAAGCGAGAATGGATGTTTAACGACCGCGTTCGTCAAACAATGGCGACTTTCACCGACTGATGATAGAAGACCTGCCCCGTAGATTTGCGGGTTGTCGATATCACCAATCAGACCGAATTCAACCGTCCACCAGAACAGACGTGAGATTTCGTTCGCTTCCGAAATCCCTTTGACGTGTGTCCGTGTCTCCGCAAGCTCAATTTCAGCTTGCTCGATATCGGCTGGCGTCGAGAATGGACTCTCTTTAACGATCGTCAATTTCTTGAGTGCCTTGAACACGTCATGCTCGGCTTTATGGTTAAAGGCATGTGCCCCTATCTCACCGAAGCGACGAACGAATTCCGCGTAGACAGGATTCATCAAGATCGGTGCATGCCCCGCTGCTTCGTGCAGAATATCCGGTGCTGGTGTATAGAGAATGTTATCGACCTTCCGGATGTCGGTTGCAATCGGTAATAAACCATGTCCTTGGAAATCGAAGAAGGCGACGCCAGGAATGAGACCATCAACAGCGACTGTTCCCCAGCCTCCACGGCTTAGGTTCGCTGTCATCTCACATACATCTGGAATCCGTTCCGGGCTGATGCCCGATGCAGCAAGCCCTTCGAGGTATGCTGGATGTGCTGTATCTTGTAACGTATTTAAATTCAGTCGCATGACGTATCTCCAAACGGCATGATCCGTTGGCGTGTAGTCTTCGTAGTGCTGTGGTGCGACATGTGGACGTAAGTGACTTGGAATGATTGGTGTAGACATATAAGTTCCCCCTTGAATGAATGTAAGATAACAAAAAAGCCCCTGCCGAACGTATCGTTCGACAGGGGCGACGAAAGCCGCGGTACCACCCTGATTACCCAGTCATCGACTGAGTCACTCATGATTGGGTTAACGGTTTGCTCCGCTCGCTTACGCAAGAAGCTCAGAAACTGTAATTCAACACCATCTGTGTACACGTTCGCAGCGCCACGTGCTCTCTGAAACAGGGAGATGGTCTTTACTTCGGTTTCATCATCGCTTAATCTTTCGTTCTGTTATGCTGTTATACTGTTATGCTTTTAGCAAGTAAAGTATCGTTAAGGAGGACTATACGCTTACTTTTTACTTTCGTCAATGGCTTTTTTACGTTTGAATCGATTAAATGTTTTATCACGGACTGATTTTTGTTCGATCGTCAGTGATGTGATATGGCGACGAAGCCCACCATTGAGCCGTTTTTCAAAGGATTCGAGTTCTTGTATCCACTCGTTCATCGAGACGACGATCGGTAAAATTTCCATGATGACTTCTTCCTCGAGTTCATCACGATCGAGAAAAGAGTGCTTGACGAAGGCAATGTTCTCTTTGACGAGATCCTCCATCGCGAGCGGTTCTTCCGTCAACAGGAGATCGTATGTCAGCAAGACTTTCTCTTGTCGCTGGGCGATATGCATCAAGTGATAGAACAGTTCACTTCGAAGATCGTCTGCAATCGAATCAAGTGCCTTCTCTCGTTCTCTAAAGCGCTCTGCCGTCGCGACGCCACGTTCGAGGCACGATTGCATATGTTTGAGGATCAGCAGGTTCCGTAGAAGCGAGGCATGCTTCTGACGCGTTCCTCTAATTTCTTCCTTGTGTAGGTTGAACAGGTTTTGTGTCTCAAGGAGCGAACGCCCCATCTTATCGATTGCTGCCCGATATGGGGTGACCTTGCCTTCAAAGGCAATTGCTCGCGTGACGACGAGTAGTTTCTCAAAGAGTTTCGTCGCTTTCTGGTAATAGACATTGCCGTAACGTGGCGGGAAAATCAACGCATTGATGCCGAGTGCACAACCAATCCCGAGCATGACGAGCAAGTAGCGGATCAAAACGACTTGCCAAAGTGGTTCGGTCGCAGTCGCGACACTTTCGAGAATGACGATGATCATCAAGACGACGTGTGGAATCGTCCGCCCGAAACCAAAAGCTAGCAAGATCGAAATTGCTGCCATGATGACGATCCCGATCGCAAGCGGATTCGCCGGGTTATCGCCTAAAATCCAAAGTGCGAGTAACGTCAAAAAGGCACCAATCAAGTTGGCCTCTGCTTCCTCGAGAAATTGTTTCCATGTCTGATAGACCGAAGGCAGGAGTGTCGTCGCTGCCGAGATCGCAGGCAGGATTGGGCTGAGGTTGAACAGATTACTGATCAACAGCGCCAAGATGACCGCGAGACCTGTCTTTATGGTCCGTGGTCCGATTTGTAAGGATTGTCCACCCATGTCCATCCCTCCTTCTTATTCAGTATGCCCTCTATTCTTCACCGTTAGCCGTCAAAATTCAACAAAAAATCCCCTCCGCTTAAAAACGGAGAGGATTTAGTTGAATTATGATGCTTTCGTACCTGTTCCTTCTGTCATTTCCGCTTTCGCGACCGATTGGTCAACAAGCGGTTTTTTGAGGAAGGATAGGATTGCCGCACCGACGAGTGAACCGATGAGGATCGCACCCGCGTAACCGACGATTGCCATGACCGTACCTGATGGACCATCAAGTAACGGGAAGACGAAGATACCGCCGTG
Source organism: Exiguobacterium sp. BRG2 (assembly GCF_031844245.1). Taxonomy (NCBI): domain Bacteria; kingdom Bacillati; phylum Bacillota; class Bacilli; order Caryophanales; genus Exiguobacterium; species Exiguobacterium sp. BRG2. The sequence continues at coordinate 403,383 of NZ_JAUZUW010000001.1, read as the reverse complement.
TGGTGCAGGGAGCAAGACGCCGAAGACGATCGTCAACGCACCAGCAATCGCTGAACCGATGACGCTTGACGGAATGACGCGCAGTGGATCGGCTGCAGCGAATGGAATCGCACCTTCTGTGACGAACGATGCGCCCATTGCGTAAGCAGCAATTCCTGCTTCACGTTCTTGCGGCGTGAATTTCTTACGTGCGAACAATGTGGATGAGAAGGCAACGATGAGTGGTGGAACCATACCACCTGCCATGACAGCTGCCATGACTTCCGTGTTACCTGCTGTAAGAGCAGCTGTACCGAAAACGTATGCTGTTTTGTTGATTGGACCACCCATGTCGATTGCCATCATCGCTGCGACGAGCATACCGAGGAGGATTGCGTTTCCACCACTGAGTCCGTTCAATGAATCTGTGAGCCATGTCATGAACTTCGCAATCGGCTCATTGATGACGAGCAACATGATCATTCCTGTGATGAATGAACCAAACAGAGGATAGAGCAAGACTGGTTTGATTCCTTCAAGTGCTGCTGGAAGACCTTTGAATACTTTAACAAGCAAGAGTACGACGTACCCGGCAAGGAAACCGGCAATCAATCCGCCGAGGAAACCAGCGTTACCGTTGCTTGCAAGGAAACCAGCGATTAGACCAGGAGCAAGACCTGGTTTATCAGCGATCGACATCGCGATAAATCCAGCGAGGATCGGAATCAAGAGACCGAACGCGGCTTTCCCGATCGTCATCAATTGCGCAGCGAACTCATTGTACGATGGATCTTTTGGGTTAGCAGAGTTGATACCCCAGAAGAAGCTGATTGCGATCAAGAGACCACCTGCAACGACGAGTGGTAACATCGCGGATACCCCACTCATCAAATGTTTGTAGAATCCGCCACGAGCTGGTTTTGAGCTTTCGCTTGAACCGCTCGCTTTATAGACAGGTGCATCCTGTTTGACGGCACGGTTGATCAATTCTTGTGGTTTCCGAATTCCTTGTGCAACTGGTACTTCAACGACGTGTTTACCGTTAAAACGATCCATCTCAACTGCTTTATCCGCTGCGACGATGATGGCTGTCGCATCGTTGATATCTTGTTGTGTCAAACCGTTCTTGACGCCTGTCGATCCGTTCGTCTCGACTTTGATACGGACACCCATCTCTTCCGCTTTTTGACGAAGGGCATCAGCTGCCATATACGTGTGTGCGATTCCTGTCGGACAAGCTGTGACGGCAAGGATATATGGTGCGTCTTGATCGACGTTGTCGCTTGAGACGTCAACTGGACCTTCTTCTTCGCGTTCCTTCGCTTCGATTGCTGCGATGACTTCGTCTTTCGTTTTAGCCGCAAGGATCGTATCGCGGAAGTTCATATCCATTAAATAAACGGATAGTTTCGAAAGTGTTTCAAGGTGTGCATTATCTGCGTTCTCACCCGCCGCAATCATGAAGAACAACCGACTTGGTTGACCGTCGAGTGCTTCGTAGTCAACGCCTGCCGAACGCCCGAAAGCGATTGCTGGTGTTTTGACCGCTGCTGTTTTTGCGTGTGGGATGGCAATACCTTCTCCTAAACCTGTCGTACTTTGCGCTTCCCGTGCGAGAATTGCTTCTTTATATGCCGAGCGATCGTTTAGTTTTCCTGCCCGATCGAGGACGTTGACGAGTTCATCGATGACAGCGGCTTTAGATGACGCTTGTAAATCGAGTTGAATCGTATCACGTGTCAAGAGATCAGTAATTTTCATGAGTAGTCACACTCCTTTTAGGATTGAATGAGTTCAACGACGTTGACGTCTTTGATGAGACGATCGATATCTTCTTTCGTACAAAGACCGAAGGAATAAGCAGACGCGCTGCCAGTCGTTACCGCATAGCGGAACGCTTCTTCTGGTGTTTTGCCGAGCGCGTGGCTGGCGACGAATCCAGCGACGAGTGAATCTCCGGCACCGACGGAATTGACGAGCTTTCCTGCCGGTATGTTTGCCGTGTAGGCACCTTGACGATTGACGAGCAGTGCTCCGTCTCCTGCAAATGAGATAACGACATTCTCGGCACCACGCTCGACGAGCTGTTGCGCATATGGAACGGCCATCTCCTTCGACGTAATCTCGACGTCGAAAATTTCACCGAGTTCATGGTGATTCGGCTTGATTAAAAATGGACCGAGCGGTAAGACTTCAAGCATCGCTTCCTTCGTCGTATCGACAGCGAAGCGGACGTTCCGTTCATTCAAGATCGTCGCGATATGACGATAGAGATCATGCGGTAGACTGCTTGGGATACTGCCTGCGAAGACGACGATGTCACCGGCTTGCATCGTCTTGAATCGGGATAATAAATGCTCCAGCTCTTCCGGTTGAATCTTCGGTCCCGCTGCATTCAGCTCAGATTCTTGATCGGCACGAATCTTTACGTTGATCCGCGTCTCATCTTGAATCGGTGTGAAGTCCGTTAACACGCCTCGTTTCTCGAGTTCCGTCCGGATGAATTGTCCGGTACTTCCTCCAAGGAATCCGAGTGCTTGTGTTTCTACCTCATAGTTTTTTAGGACGAGAGAGACGTTGATTCCTTTCCCTCCGGCCACTTTTTCCGCCTGTTCGACACGATTGACTTGTCCTGCCTCAAATACCGGTAACGTGACATAATAGTCGATTGATGGGTTGAGTGTCAGTGTATAAATCATTTCGCGTTCACCACCTCTGTGTATTGACTGTATTTCGCTTCTTGCTCACTGGATGTCGTCGTGATGATCGTCGCCGCTTGCAAGGACGCCACCCGACTGAAGCTGATCGCATCCAGCTTCGTCTCATCGACGAGTACATACGATTGTTTTGCTAATTCGATCGCTGTCTTCTTTACGAGTGCCTCTTCCGGATCTGGTGTCGTGAAGCCTTGTGCTGGATGAACACCGTTCATCCCAAGGAACGCGACATCAAAATGGTAAATCAACATTCCTTCACGTGCGTTGTAACCGACGAGTGCCTGCGTTGAATGCTTGAGTTGCCCTCCGACGACGAACGTCGGGATACGGTGATAGAGTAACGTGTTCGCTAGAGGAAGACTGTTCGTTACGACCGTAATCGCCTTCTCTTCGAGATACGGAACGATGGCAAGCGTCGTCGTTCCGGCATCGAGATAGACATACATACCGTCTTCAATCAGGTCGGCAGCCGCTCGCGCGATCCGTTCCTTCTCTTCGACATGTTGGTCACTCTTCTCGAAGTAACTCAGTTCTTCAATTTGCAAATGATTTGCTGTTGCTCCCCCGTGCACTCGACGCAGGTGACCTGCTGTCTCGAGTTGTGATAAATCCCGACGAATCGTGGATTCACTCGCACCGGTTTGTTCGACGATCTTTTGCATCTTGACGACTTCTTCTCGGGCTAAAAGCTCAAGGATGAGTTGATGGCGTTTTTTGGTTAACATAAGGTTTCCCTCCGCATCTTTAATATAAAGCGTTTACATATAAAAATCAATCAAAAACGTTCAAAATTTATATAAATTCTTTATAAAACGTTCAAAATACGACTTTTTTCGACATGAAACCGTTCTTATAGTTTCATTATACATCAAAAACAGTCATTTTATGACTGTTTTATTTTTTGAAATCAATCATTTTTTAAATTTTTGACGATTTTCACAAAATAAAAAACCACTTTCCAAAGTAACTTGGAAAGCGGTGAATGCAATTCAATCAATTCGGTCATCTTCGTTCACTGGACTTCATTTTGTAAACGACCGATTCCTTCAATCGATACTTCGACGACATCCCCTGTCTGAAGGTAGACCGGTGGTTTCATACCATGTCCGACACCAGCTGGAGTTCCTGTCGCGATGACATCTCCGGCTTCAAGCGTCATCCCACGTGACACTTCCACTAAAATCGTTACGACGTCACGCAACATTAAGGCGGTTGATCCTGACTGTCGGAGTTGCCCGTTCACACGTGTCTCGACGAGGACGTCACTTGGATCAAAGCTATCCGCTGAGACGATGACCGGTCCAAACGGACAGAACCCATCGAGTGATTTACCACGGAAGAACTGGACGTGTTCTTTTTGTAGATCCCGTGCCGTCACGTCATTGACAATACTGTAGCCAAACACATGATCAAGCGCATTTTCTGGTGTCAGATCACGCCCCGTCTTGCCGATGATGATGGCGAGTTCTCCTTCATAATCCAGTTGCTTCGTCAAATCCGCATGCCGTTCGATTGGTTCGAACGGACCAACGATCGATGTCGGTGCTTTCGTGAACAAGACGAATTTCCCCGCTCCCGCTGTATCCATCTCCTTGATGTGATCGGCGTAGTTCTTGCCGACACATATGACGTTTCGTGCCGGTACATAAGGTGTGAGCTGTCGTACATCCCCTTTAAGTAGTGGCGCGATATCTAAATCAAGGTCAACTTCGAACTCACGTGAAATCACTTCAAACAATGAATTCGTATAGACTTGTGCCGTCACATCATATGTAGAGCCATCCCGTTCAACCCCGATACCTACTTTTCCTTCTTGCTCAAATCGAAACCATTTCATTCTAATTGCCCCCTTTGTTTTTAGTATAGCGAAACTGAAAACACGTCGCACTTATCCTCTCCAGCACATGTTCAATCCTCAAATCGTTTTACTATTATTTTTAGTGATAAAACATAATTCATACATGGTATTCAGTCATTCTTTGACTTTTAGTTCGTTTCAACAGTTGAAGATCATATAGATATCTTATAAATCATATCGGACGAGTAGTAGGTTTGAATGTTAAAACATCACACATCATTTATTCTTGTGATAAGAAGTTAAATTTTTCTATAGGAATATGATGAATATTTATAGGACACTTGTACTTTTCTAATACATTTTGGAGTAAAGGAAAAATTTCATCCAAATTATTTTTATGTTTGAAATTACCAATAACTTCAATATCCAAATTCCATCGACACTCTTCTTTATCCTCTAAAAAACCACCTGCCACGGTACATAATTCATCATATGTTTCTTGAGTAACTTTCTCAGGTGAAATAATGATTGCTTTTATAAAATTATCATATCCAAAGTCGTCTTCCGAGATTCCATCAATATTTTTTAAATAAGGAAAATCGTCAATTGTGCTAGGACGTTGATAATCAATCAGTATCATGCAATAAATAGGTGGTGTTAAATAACCAGTTCTCAAAAAATATGCTTCGACCGACCTTAAATTGATTATTCTATTCAGGTGGTAATTTTTCATTTAGTGAACCTCGTTTATTTATTAGAGTGAGTTGAATTAAAGTTTTTTAACGTTAGTTCAGATAACTTTCTTTAATAGTTTACACCTTATCACATCATACAACTATCGGATATATAGTACTTATATGACTCGTCAAGATAATAGAAAGGGGTAGCATTCCCATGTACCTAGGAATGCTACCCCTTTGATAAAATTCATTATGCAATCCGTTGCGCTAATCGATCAACAAGAGCCTGAGACTCTTCATTTAATCCAACAAGTTCGACTTTTTTGCCGAGTCGTTCATATTTCAAGACGACGTTCTCGATCGCTTCGATGGCTGAATCATCAAATAAGTGACACGCTGAGAAATCGAGCGTGATGATCGATGATAGATCAGCATCGAGCTGGAACTGTTCCGCAAATGCAGTCGTCGACGCAAAGAATAACGGTCCACGGATCGTATAACGGACTCGTTCTGTTTGTTCCTTGCGCTCGACTTGGATGCGAGAAATTTTTGACGCGAATAATAACGCTGCAAGCAAAATCCCGACAAGGACACCCATCGATAAGTCATGCGTCAATACCGTCACGAGCACGGTCGCGAGCATGACCGCAGAATCACTTTTCGGTGACGTCTTGAGCATCTTGAATGATCCCCAGTCAAACGTCGCATACGAGACGAAGAACATGACGCCGACGAGCGCTCCCATTGGAATCGTCATCAATAGATCGTTCATCGTGAACATCAATAGCATCAAAAACACACCTGCTGTCAACGTCGACAAGCGACCGCGTCCACCGGATGTGACATTGATGACTGATTGCCCGATCATCGCACAACCTGGCATTCCACCGAACATACCGGCGATGATGTTCGCAATTCCTTGTCCGCGCGATTCCATCGCTTTGTTCGACGTCGTATCCGTCATTTCATCAACGATTCGTGCTGTCAGTAACGATTCGATCAAACCAACGAATGCGAGTGACAAGGCATATGGGAAGATGATTTGAAGCGTCTCGAGTGAGAACGGGACATCTGGCAAGAAGAAGCTTGGTAACGCCGCTTCGATTTGTCCCATATCCCCGATGACACGGGTATCAAGCGAAAAGACGACTGTTAATACCGTCATGATCGTGATCGCAACAAGTGGTGCCGGAATCGCTTTCGTGACCCGTGGAAATAACAAGATGATGGCGAGTGACGCGGCGACCATCGCATACATGATCCAGTTTTGCCCTTCGAACTGTGGCAATTGCGCCGAAAAAATCAGAATGGCGAGCGCATTGACGAATCCGACCATGACAGCTCGAGGAATGAATCGTAATAACTTGGCAATTCCTAAAAAGCCGAACGTGATTTGTAGAATTCCGGCAAGTATACCGGCAGCTAGCAGATAATCAACACCGTGATCTTTGACAAGCTGAACGACGACGAGTGCCATCGCGCCAGTCGCAGCCGAAATCATTCCAGGGCGACCACCAGCAATCGAGATGACAATTGCAATGATAACGGAAGCGTATAGCCCAACCATCGGGTTGACACCAGCGATCAGCGAAAACGCGATTGCTTCCGGGACGAGTGCTAAGGCAACGACGATTCCGGACAACAAATCCGCTTTTGGTTGCAAGAACCACTCTTTTTTCCATTGAGTAAACATATGATGATTGAGACCCCTTTTCTAACATGAATGATCTCAGTGTAATTGGATTAGTTCCAAAAAGCAACCTTTTTAGGAATTTTTGGTCCGAATGCGGGCAATCTCATCGACCATCGTTTTATAAGTCGCCATGATTTCCTGGCCCGCGAAGACCGGATCTTCATCCATCGTCTCGAGTGCCCGGCGCAGGAGATGGATTTTCGGTTTCTTACGTTCGAGCAATTCCTCATAGATGAAATCGAGAACTTCTTCATGTGCTTCCTTCGATTCTTCGGAAATCGAAGACAAGGTGATCAAACGCTTCATGTGTTCGCTCGTCTTTTCGAATAAATCCTTCCGAATGACGACTTCATCTTGTGGACGATCGAGCCAGACCGATAGGAATCGTGGCGGAATCAACTGTTCCTCCGTCCGACTAACGTCTTCGACGAGATGCGTCAACCGATTGAACACATAGCGGACGACCCGTTCCGGTTGAGTGTTCGGCTCAGATTGACGGAAGAAGTACATTGCATATTGCAACATCCCCGTATAAATGACTGCTAAATCTAGAAGGTACGGTTCCTTCGTCTGACCGAATAAATCACGTAATCGTTCGAACGTCCACTCGATCTCAAGAAGACGATTGTTTTCCATGAACGTCTTGAGTTCTTTTTCATTTGAAGCAATCGCCTCTTCGAACAATGTATATAGTTTATATTTTTGCATCAATTCCAAATAACAGTTTCCTTGTTGAATGAACGTCTCGTAATCCGAGACATCCCGTCCGACAAGAATTTCCTTACGCGCGATCCGCATTTTTTCAAAGACGGTATTAAAGACATCAATGAATAATTCGTTTTTAGAGGAGAAGTAATTATAGAACGTCCCTTTAGAAACGTTACTGTGTTCGAGAATATCCTGAATGGATGTCGATTGATAACCCTTTTCGACGAATAGTTGATAGGCAGCATCTAATAATTGTTTCTTTTTTGGATTCATGGTCTTGTCCTTTTCTGTTCATAATTGGTTCGACAACCACTTATTTTAGTGTATAAAGCAAATAATTTGAACTCATTCGACTTCTGCTGGTAAGATAGCCAAGTCAGTCATAGAATTCAAGTCTAACATTTTAGACTCGTAGTACAAAAGGAGCATAACGAAATGCAATCAAGCAAGCAATCATCACGACTTTATTTAATTTTAGCTGTCCTCATGGCAGGTGCGTTCGTTGCGGTCCTAAACTCGACGTTACTCAACATCGCCTTACCATCGATCATGAAATCGTTCGGTATTCAGGCAAGCACCGCCCAGTGGTTGACGACGGGATATATGCTCGTCAATGGAATCATGATTCCGACGTCAGCATTCCTCGTCCAAAAGTTCTCAACGCGCCAACTGTTCTTGACGGCGATGACATTGTTCTCACTCGGAACGATTATCGCCGGACAAGCACACATCTTCCCGCTTCTACTCGGTGCGCGCATGATGCAGGCGTCGGGTTCTGCGATCATGATGCCACTGTTAATGAACGTTCTCTTGACCGGTTTCCCAATTGAAAAGCGTGGGCAAGCGATGGGAATCTTCGGACTCGTCATCACCTTCGCTCCAGCAATCGGACCGACATTGTCCGGGTGGATTCTTGAACATTATGAGTGGCGGATGTTGTTCCATCTCGTCACACCGATCGCATTGCTCGTACTCTTCACGGGTGCTTTCTTATTGAAGAAAGAGACGGTTCAAAGTTCACTTAAGCTCGATTTGTTCTCACTCGTCCTTTCAAGCTTCGGCTTCGGTGGTTTGTTGTATGGATTTAGTTCCGCCGGTTCTGCCGGATGGGGATCTTGGACGGTCATCGGATCATTGATCATCGGTGTAATCAGTTTGACTTCCTTCATTATACGTCAATTCATGCTCGAAGAACCGATGCTTGAGTTCGGGATTTTCCGTTATCCGATGTTCGCTTTATCGCAAGGGATTTCAATGGTCTTGAACATGTCGATGTTCTCCGCGATGATCTTGATGCCGATCTACATCCAGACAATTCGTGGCATCTCACCATTTCACTCTGGTCTCTTGATGTTACCGGGTGCGATCGTCATGGCGATCATGTCACCAATCACAGGTCGTCTCTTCGACCGATTTGGTGCTCGCATCCTTGCCATCATCGGCTTATCACTGACGGTCTTGACGACGTTCTCATTCAGTCAGCTAGCTGCGGATACGTCATACGCGTTCCTCGTCATCATGTATACGTTACGTTTCCTTGGAATCTCGATGGTCATGATGCCGGTCATGACGAACGGATTGAATCATATTCCACAACATTTGACACCTCACGGTACGGCATTAAACAACACGTTGTCACAAGTATCGGGTGCGATTGGTTCAGGTCTGCTCGTGACGATCATGACATCGCGGACGAAACACCACGTTCCGGAACTCGCTTCACAACCTGAAGCTGCAAATCCGGAATGGTTGCAGATGCAGGCGATGATCGAAGGAATCAATGATACGTTCTTCATCGCGACGTTACTCGCACTTGCTGCTTTGATTTTATCGTTTTTCATCAAAAAACGACGGACAACGACACTCGCAGTCGTCGAATCCGTCGATCAAGAACAAAAATATGCATGATTTGATTCTCCCCTGTCTAAAAAGATGGGGGAGTTTTTGTCTAATCCAAACGTTTGTTTAAATGCTGTCGATCATACATTCGTTGATTCGTACTCCCCCGAAAGCTTGTCGTTCGGTCAAGTTTCGATAGGATGAACGGACCATCAATCAATCCATCTAGTCGGCGTAACAAGGGGTGCCATTCTCGGTGCTTAATGATCTCTTCCAACACATAGCCCGTATACAAGATCACTTCATAGTCTGGTCCGAGTCGTTCTAGTAGCCGATAGAGCGCTATTGCTTGTAACAACGGTTCCCCACCGGATAGCGTCAGGCGCCGGTGACCGGTTGCTTGAATCCGCGCGACCGTCTCGTCAATTGTCCAAGCTACGCCACCTGCAGGATCCCAGGAGGACGGATTATGACAGCCGGCACAGTGATGCGGACAACCGGCAAGAAATAACACCGTTCGTAAACCGGGACCATCGACGACGGAGTCAGGAAGAAGCGAGAGGACCCGTAACATCGTGTTTCACCCGATTCTGCTCTTCTGCCCGTTTCGCTTCATTCCAGCGGTCCAGCGTACCGACGAGATATCCGGTGATCCGTCGAATGCGTTCGATCGATCCACTCCCGCAAACCGGACATTGATCCTCGATCGTCTGCTCTGTTCGGCAATCAAGACAACGATCGACGGGATGATTGATTGATCCATAACCGATTCCAGCCTCCGCCATTAAACGAACGATGTCTTCGATTGCTTCCGGATTTCCAGCAAGCGCACCATCCGTCTCGACATAGGTGATATGACCGCCATTACATAATGCATGGAACGGGGCTTCGAGTTGAATCTTCTCACGGATCGTCACCGGCGCATCGACAGGAATGTGAAAGGAATTTGTATAATACGGTCGATCTGTCACTCCTTCGATCTCACCAAAGTCACTGACATCGCGACGTGTGAACTTACCGGATAATCCTTCGGCCGGAGTTGCGAGTAAACTAAAGTTCAACCCTGTCTGTTCGCCAAAATCGTCGACTACCGTCCGCATCGCTTGAATCAATGCAAGACCAATCCGGTGTGCCAGTTCGGAATACCCATGATGACTCCCCGTCAGGACGGTCAAACATTCCGCGAGACCGATGAAGCCGACCGCCAACGTCCCGTGCTTGAGGACCGGACCTACCTGATCCTTATTTCTTAGCGTCTCACCGTCTTTCCAGACGTGTTGATATAAAAATGGAAACTCGTCAGCCGTTCGACTTGCCTGGAACTCATACCGTGCGATGAGTTGCCGGCATGCAAGTCTTGTCGTATCTTGGACGACTTCGAACATTTGATCGACGGTTTGACTCTGGAGTGCCAAACGGACGAGATTGATGCTCGTGAAGGATAAATTACCACGACCTGTGACGGACGGTATGTCTCCACGATCCTCGAATACACGGGTTCGGCATCCCATATACGCGACTTCTGCTTTTCCTGGTTGCTCCTGGCGATTAAATGGCGCATCGAGAAACGCAAAATTCGGAAACAGTCGTTTTCCTGTCACGCGGGTAGCAAGCTGAAACAAATCGTAATTCGGGTCTGTCGGTGACAGGTTGACGCCTTGTTTGACTTTAAAGATCTGAATCGGAAAAATCGGTGTCTCACCCTTGCCCAGTCCACGCTCCGTCGCTGTTAGCAAGGCTCGCTGGAATAGCCGCCCTGCTTGCGTCGTATTCGTTCCGTAATTGACGGATAAAAACGGAACCTGTCCACCACCGCGCGAATGCATCGAATTCGTATTATGAATGAATGCTTCACATGCTTGAAACGTTTTTTCATACGTCTCCTGCCATGCATGTCGCTCCCGCTTACGCCGCTTCCAATGCGGAACGAGGTCATTTAGTTTCGTCCATTCCCGTTGATAGGTCTTTTCAACGAACGGCGCTAAATCATCATCAAAGGTTGCGAAGGCTTGTCCGCCATGCTGCATGTTTTGATTCGCCTGGACGATGATTGCCGCAAGGGCGAGGGCAGAACGAATGTCTTGCGCCGGACGGATCGAACCGTGCGTTGTCTGAAATCCGTTTGAGAGTAACTGACCGAGCGGAATTTGGGCACAAGTCGTCGTCCCAGTCACATAATAATCGGCGTCATGAATATACAAAATGTTGTCGTCAAGCGCCTGCAAGACATCCGCTTCGAGATGTCGTCGCATCATCTGCCGTGCTGCTTCCCCAGCAATCCGTTGTAACTTCGCAAGTGGTGTTTTGCCATCAATGTTTGCATTCTCTTGTTCGATCTCTTGCGGTGGTGTGAGTAACGCTTCTAAGCTCTCCATGATTCTTCTTCCTCCCATGTTTTTTTGTAATCACTATAGCGAGAGTTCAGAAACGTTCGCAATCCCTGCACAATTTACGATTTTTTCAACTGTTTCAGCCGTTTTGTCATCAATCTGTTCGGTTTATTGCGTAAAAGCCCGATTCTTCTACATTTTAGCCGATCTCCTGAATTGGACGAATCTCACACGAAAAACGACAAAAAAAGAAGAGGCATATTAGCTTGCCTCTCCTTCTCCTTATTCTGCTTCGAGTAACGCGTCCGTCGCACTTGGTAACTTGACCCGAAAAACCGTCCCTTCTCCCAAGATCGATTCGACTTCGATGTTGCCATCATGTGCTCGAACGATTTCCTTACAAATCGATAATCCAAGACCTGTTCCGCCGATTTTTCGGCTGTCTGAGTTATCGACACGATAGAACTTGCTGAATAGATGCGGCATCGAATGACTCGGAATCCCGATTCCGAAATCACGGACGCTGAGTTCAATCTGATTGTGCTGATGGGTCAGCGTCACAACGACATCCCCACCGTCCGGTGAGTATTTGACTGCATTATTCAATAGATTTCCAAGTAGCTGTTTCATACTGTTCGCATCTGCTTCGACCATAAAGTCCTGTTCGTCATTCAAATCAAGCTGCAGACTATGTTGTTCCGTCGCTGCTTGATAAAACTGAATTTGTTCCTTGACGATTTCTTTCAAATCAAAGATTTGTTTATCATACTCTTGCTTTCCTGACTCCATCCGCTGGACGTTCAAGAAGTCGCTGACAAGATTGGTCAGACGTTTTGATTCATCGTGAATCGTCTGCAAATACCTTTTGTTCCGCTCGGGATCCAAATCTCGTTTCAACATGAGCTCCGTAAAGCCATAAATCGAAGAGAGCGGTGTTCGAAGTTCATGCGAAACCGTCGAGACGAGTTCTGATTTGACCCGATCAACCTCTGTCTCAGCCGTGACGTCACGAAAGACGAGGATCGTTCCCTTCGACTGTTCTCCATGCGCGATCGCTTCGGCATAAACTTGAATGAAATATTCACCCTGGTCGATCGACAAAGAGAACATGCCCTCAGGGATCTCACCCGATAAAACTTCTTCAAAGTACGCTTCAAAAGCTTCTTTCTGGTCCATCTGCTCGAACATCGTCTCTGGTCGGACTTCAAGAAACGTCATCGAGTCATTGTCTTCCTCGACCTGTAACGACTGGAAGATATCAAATAATGCCTGATTCCCTAAGATCGTCTTTTCCTCATGTTTGATATAAAGAATCGCTTCCCGAACGGAATTCAGCAGTTGTGCTGTCTCTTTTCGTTCGTATTCCATCTGTTCGTAGAGTGACATTCGCATCAATGAGATCGCAATCTGTTTCGAGAACGATTCCAGTTCCGCCAAATCCTGTTGATTGAATGGTGCGTCAAACCGTGCTAGATAGAGACAGGCAATCAATTCTTCTTTTGCCGGATCCATGATCGGAATGACACCTTCATAGACGTGATACGGATATTTGATCAGATCGTCGTTCGCGACCTTTTTTGAGGAATGTGCCGTTTCCTTTGAAATCATGACTCGCTTTAGTAGTAACGACTCCGTCTTCAGACTCTCTTGTTGTTCTTCCGTCATTTCTTTTGGAACGACTTGCGCGATTTCATTATTCTTAATCAATAACAATGCCCCGAACTCTGTCTTCGTCAACCGGACGATCGTACTGATGACAGACGAGTAATCAAATAAACTCTCCTTTGACGCAAGCGTTTCGATTAATTCATTCCGATCTTGTAGATGCAACTCGTTTGTCCGGGTCACTTCCAAGGCACGCTCAAGCTCATTCTGTTTTTGCTTCAATACTTCCTGATTGTGTTCCATTTCTTGATTCTTTGCTGACAATTCCGCATGTTGTGATGAGATCGACCGTGCCATCTGGTAAAACGATGCCGTCAATTGACCGACTTCATTATGGCTGTCGACATCATGCTCGAGCGAAATCGACTTTCCTTCCGCAAGACGACGACTTTTGACATTCAATTCGCGGAGCTGTGACGTCACCCGATGAATCAATGGACGGACGATGAACAATAGACAAAATAAAAAAACCATCAAGTTCAAAAACCAGAACCATTGTGTCTTTTGTAACTGGTCGAGTACCTGTTCTTTCGTCCGACCGTCTGCATTGTCCACGTATAAATAACTGGCAACCGATGTGATGACACTTAGTGCAAAGACACTATAAAAAATTGCCATCAACTGTCTGCCTAACTTCTCAGTCATCCAGTGTTTCATGTTCATAAATCCTCCTAGCAGTATATTGCCCTTCGTTCAAGATGGTTTCCTCCTCATGTATTATCATCTAATGATTTCCGGAAACCTCTTTCTTGAACCCTTCACGATCGGGCAGGCGAGAGTCCAATCCCAGTCACGAGAGCAATCGCATCGATGACTTGCCCTTTCGTCAGATCATCCGTCTCGATCTGTTGACTGAACAGCGGATCGGATAATTGCCGTAATCGTTGTTCCGCTTGTTGACCGCCCCACGAGTTCGGACGCTCGAAGCGGCTAATTAGCCGGCGTTTGACAGTCGTCTCTTTCGCCATCAATGCGATATGACGGACGTCATGACCGTTCGCTCGTAACGTGCCGATGATTTCCTGAAAGTATGCCGGGTTCGTCAAGGTCATCGGCACGATGATACGCGCCTTTTCCGTATCGAGCTGCTCGAGGAGCTGTCGGTTAAACGTGCGCCACAACGGCTCATCTTGAAAATCGTCCTTGTTTTCCGGCAGTTGCGCCCGTAGAAAATAACCTGTCTCTTCCGGGTCAAAGATGTGTGATCCGCTCCAGCGCTTTTGTAACCCAGTTGCTGCCGTTGTTTTCCCGACGCCAAACGTACCGTTAATCCAAATGATCATCTTCTTCTCCTCCACCCTGTTTTCTGTTGTACTATACTGCTAAAACGGTCGACAAGTTTCAATCGGCTACAAAAAACACTCCGTTGAAAAAAACAGAGTGTTTATCCATATAACCATGTGATTAAAAACGGTGCGATGACGCTGGCACAGACCGCCGTCAAGACCATCGTCAACAGACCGACCGCCCCTTCGCGCTGGTCAAGACTCATCGATTTCGTCGCACCCATGACGTGGGCAATCGATGCCAAGCCTACTCCACGGCTGACGAAGTGCCGAATCTTCAAGCCCGTCATTAATTTTGGTCCGACGATTGATCCTGTCAATCCGGTCAATAAAACGAAGGCAGCCGTCAGCGTCGTCGTCCCGCCAGCTTTTTGTGAGATCGCTAAAGCAACGGGTAACGTGACCGATTTCGGTAACAAGGCAAGGTTCGTCGTCCGCTCGAGATGAAGCAACAGACCGAGTAACAGATCTGAACTCATTGCAATACAGGTTCCAAGCAAAACACCAAGTCCGATTTCTGGTAGAAAACGCCGAACTTGATGCCGGACGCGGTAGAGCGGAATCGCAAATGCCGTGATTGCCGGACCAAGCATCTTCGATAGATATTGTCCACCTTGCATGTATTCTGCGTGTGAGACTCCAGAATAGACGAGAATTAAGATCAAAATTGCCGTTACCGTCAGGATTGGTAACGTCCAGACTCGAGGATGACGTTGATAGAGGAACATCGCTACGCTAAACAATAAAATAGTCAGAATGATCCAAAACAGTGCCTCATTCATGTCGTGTCACCGCCTCTTTTCGGTGTGCTAAACGATCGACGATGTACGCTGATCCGACTAATGTCAGAAGGCTACTGACGACGACGATCAACACGATCTGTAAACCGGATGTCCGGAGAAATGCCGTATAATCCATGATTCCGGATAGTGCTGGAACAAAGAACAATGGCATGACGAACAGAAGAAATGTCCCGCCCCGTTCGACGGCCACAAGCGGAATCAGACGGCTTTTTAACGCTAGGTACAGTAGAATCAAGCCGATGATGTTACCTGGTAATGGTAATTGAAAGGTTTCGCTCACCCAGTCCCCACTGAGTGAAAAGCAAAAAATGAGTGCGATTTGAGCAATGATTTGAATAATACGCATAACGCGTGACAGCATGATAAAGGTCCCCTTGTTAACAGTTTCGGGTCTTATTATCCGCCTCTTTTCCTTAACAATCAATGAAATTTGGTTAATCAACCGAAGTAACCGTTCTCATGAAAAAACACACTTCTTTTGTATTAGAACAAACAAAAAATTACTCAATCGTGTATCAGTACAATAAATGATTCGAGACGAACGAAAAAGAGGCTGACTCCAAAAAAGAATGACGCGTCTTTTCACGCACTTTCCTCAGGCGAGACACAAGCCAGTTTTCCTACTTTATACAAGCAGGAAAGCTGGTCTTGTTTGTCTCTGAAGCGCATAAATGCGCTTTTTCCTGTAGGAGTTGCGTATGACGCGTCATTCTTTGTAGAAACTAACTTTTGAGTCAGCTCCCTTTTCTATAATCTGAGACGACACCTGAATGGGATCGACTCCTCTTCTTGATCACATGACCCGTTTGAATAACTTCTCGAGTTCATACGTCGTCCATTCAATGATGACCGGACGTCCGTGTGGACACGTGAACGGCATCTCTGTCTTCGCTAAATCATCAATCAACCGACGCATCATCTCATCGTTCAACGGATGATTCGCCTTGATCGATTTCTTACATGCCATCATGATGGCGGCATCTTCCCGATACGTCTCAAGATCGATTTTCCGTTTCATCAATGCCTCATCGAGTAATTCTTGAATCGTCTCTTCCTGTCGATGGGACGGGAACCACGTCGGAACTTCTCGGACGATGAAGCTTTGTGGACCGAACGCTTCGAATTCAATGCCGACGTCTTTTAGTAACGGAAGGATTTCCTCCATTCGTTTCATGTCATCTGACGAGATTTCAAACGTATATGGTAAGAGCAATTGCTGCCGTTGCTCTGGTGGTCGACCGAACATGACTTTATACGTCTCGTATTTGATCCGTTCCTGAGCCGCATGTTGATCAATCATATACATCCCGTCTTCTCCGGCACAGACGATATAGGACGAATGAAGTTGTCCGATGACGTCGAGGTGTGGAAAGCGCGGACGCGCGTGAGATTCTTCCATCGGTTCGACAACGTCCTGCTTGACCGGTGCGATGGGCTCGAATAGATCATCCTCGTTACTAAACGGCAATGGTTTCTCTACAAAGGGTCGATCGTCCTCTTGCGGTTTTTTCGGAATCGGATAATTCCAGACTGCTCGCGATGACGTCTCCTCGACCGGTTCCGCGACGTAAGAAAAATCGAGTTTCTCTTGACTACTCGGATCCTTTTTCGGTTTCGGTGGCGTCACCTTCGGAATCAACGTCTCTCGGCTGAGCGTCATCTTGATTGTCTCTTGAATCAACTGACAGAGCTCCATCTCTTTTGAGAGACGAACTTCCCGTTTCGCCGGGTGGACGTTGACGTCAATCAGGAGTGGATCCATCGTCACCTCAATGACCGCAATCGGATACCGTCCAATCGGTAAGAGCGTATGGTAACCGTTCAAGACCGCTTGCGTCAGGGCGAAGTTTTTGACCGAACGTCCATTAAGAATCAACGTGATGTAATTCTTCGAGGCACGGGTCACTTCCGGTTTGACGAGATGACATGTCAGTTGATAATCGGCATTCGCTCCCTTAGCGACCAACGTCCCTTGGATCGTTTGATGACCGTAGACACTCGCCAGTGCTTGCCGGACGTCTCCCGATCCGTTCGTCTGAATCAGCGTCTTCCCTTCATGGGTAGCCCGAAGCTTGACGTCCGGATGGGCGAACGCCATTCGGTTCAACACGTCCGTGATTGCGGCAAGCTCCGTATGTGTAGTCTTCAAGTATTTCAAACGAGCCGGTGTATTGAAGAATAGATGTTCGACCGTCAATTCCGTTCCTCGGTTCATGGCAGCTGGTGTCTGCTTTACGACCGTCCCGTACTCAAGCGTCACTTGAATTCCTTCTGCGTCCTCGCGTTTCGTCTTCAACGTCACTTTACTAACGGATGCGATCGAGGCAAGTGCCTCTCCGCGAAAACCAAGTGTCTTGATTCGGAACAAGTCATGCTCGTCCTTAATCTTACTCGTCGCATGACGAACGAAAGCCAGTTCGGCGTCATCCGGGTAAAACCCATGTCCGTTGTCGCGGATCGTCATCCGTTTCATTCCGGCTTCTTCGAGTTCGACATCGATTTGGGTCGCACCGGCATCAAGTGCATTCTCAACCAGTTCCTTGACGACCGATGCCGGTCGTTCGACGACTTCTCCCGCCGCGATTCGGTTCGCTAAACTATCGGATAATTCACGAATGATTCCCACTGCATTCTCCTCACTTTCTCGCTTCAGCTTGTAGACGGTATAGCGTATTCAGTGCCTCGAGTGGCGTCATATTAATTAAATCAAGACTAGCCATCGTCTCTCGCAGAGGATCCGCTTCTGAGAACAGACTGAGTTGATCAATCGGCTCCTCCTGAACAGGGGCTTTTACAGGTGCTGCGACCGGAACAGGCTCAGCCTGCTCGAACTCGGACAAGAGGACTTGCGCCCGCTCGATCAGACTATCTGGTAAATCAGCTAGACGCGCGACATGGATTCCGTAAGATTGATCGGCTTTTCCGTCGCGTACTTCATGCAAGAAGACGACGCGTCCCTCTTGTTCGACGGCGCGGACATGAACGTTCGCTAATCGATCAATCGATTCTTCGAGCACTGTCAATTCATGATAATGCGTCGAAAATAGCGTCTTTGCCCCGACGTGCCGGGCGATGTGTTCAACGATCGCTTGTGCGAGTGCCATCCCGTCGTACGTCGAGGTCCCGCGACCGATTTCATCTAGCAGGATCAACGACCGGTCCGTCGCGCGCGTCAACGCTTCTTGTGTCTCGACCATCTCGACCATGAATGTCGACTGTCCACTGACAAGGTCATCTGCCGCCCCGATCCGCGTGAAGATTTGATCGAAGATCGGCAGTTCCGCTTGAGCAGCTGGTACGAACGAGCCGATTTGATGCAATAAGGAAATCAAGGCGAACTGTCGCATATAGGTCGATTTACCGGACATGTTCGGTCCAGTGATCAACAGCATCTCGCGTCCTTCGTTTAAGGTGATCCCGTTCGCAACATATTCGCCGCGCGGTAAGACAGTCTCGATGACCGGGTGACGCCCTTGCTGAATATCAACCGTTCGTCCCGTCGTCGTGATTGGTCGGACATAGTCGTGTGTTTCGGCAATCTCAGCCAGTGCGACGAGGACGTCGAGTTCCGCAATCCGGCGACTGACGCGTTGTAAGCTTTCGATATGTCCTTTGACTTCATCGCGCACTCCACAGAAGAGATCGTACTCGAGCGTGACACTCTTCTCTTCCGCACCAAGGATCAACGCTTCTTTTTCCTTCAATTCCGGTGTGATATAACGCTCAGCATTAGCGAGTGTCTGCTTCCGTTCATACCGTCCTTCCGGTAACAGTTTGGCATTTGCACGCGAGACCTCGATGTAATAGCCGAAGACACGGTTGTAACCGATCTTCAACGTTTTGATGCCGGTTGCTGCTCGTTCATTTGCTTCAAGCGTCGCTAACCACGTCTTACCGTCTTTTGAAGCAACAAGTAACTCGTCGAGGTCTGGTGAATAACCGGACTTGATCATGCCGCCCTCTCTCGTTGAGATCGGTGGGGCTTCAACGAACGCACGATCGAGTAGATCGCTCAATTCGTCGTGTGGATCGAGTCCGAGACTAAGTTGACCGAGACGTTCGCTCATCATCTCTTCAAGTGCTGATTGAATACGGGGAATCAATCGCAACGTCGACTTCAATTGAACGAGATCACGCGCTGACGCTGTTCCGTAACCGACTTTTGCGACGAGTCGCTCAAGATCATAGACTTCCCGTAACGTATCTTTTAATTGCTGACGCTCGAAATAGTGCTGCAACAGTTCCTCGACAGCGTCGAGCCGTTCCGTGATGACGCGCTCCGATAACAACGGTTTTTCCAGCCAGCGTTTCAGCATCCGTCCACCCATCGCTGTACCTGTCACGTCAAGTAGACCAAGCAACGAACCCTTTTTGTCTCCTGTCCGTGCCGAGCGGACGAGCTCAAGATTTTTGACCGTATTTGGTTCGAGTTGCATGAAATCGCTCGCTTCGTAGACAACGGCCGGTTGCAGATGTGTCAACGCTCGTTTTTGTGTATCGTGCATGTAGGCATAGAGGACCGCAAAGGCTTCCGCTTGGGCTGTATCAATCGCGCGATCTCCATGTGGATGTGTCTCGCGTCGTGAACTGCGCGTCAGCGGGATCCGTAAGGACGCAAGTGCCGTCTCATGTTCCTCTGTCGTGACGATGATTTCCCGTGGCAAGATAATGCTTAATTCTTTGATTACACCATCGAGTGTCGCAACGCTTGTCAAGGCACTCTCACCCGTCGAGACATCTCCTCTGGCAATCCCAAAGCGACCGTCCTGTTCAACGACTGCAACTAAGTAACGATTTTCTTTTTCCGTTAAAGCGGACATCAACGTTCCCGGTGTGATGACTTGGATGACTTCGCGTTTGACAAGTCCTTTCGTCAACTTTGGATCCTCGACTTGATCACAAAGCGCCACTTTATACCCACGCTCGATCAACTGTTCGATGTAGCCGTTCGCTGCGTGATGGGGTACGCCACACATCGGAATCGGATGCTCCGCGTTTTTACCGTTTTTCGCCGTCAACGTCAACTCCAGTTCATGGGCGACCTTTTTGGCATCCTCAAAGAATAATTCATAAAAATCACCGAGCCGATAAAACAAGAAAGCGTCCGGATAGTCCGCCTTGATCGAGAAGTATTGTTTCATCATCGGTGTGTTGTGTACTGCTTCCATTCTTCCACCTCATTCGTCGAAAAAGCCGACGGATGTCCGTCGGCTTTTCGTTCATTTCGTGATTAGTAGCCGCAACCGCCGCTTTTGTTTTCTGCTTCCATGCCGCTACCTGTCTTACCTGCAAGAACATCTCCGTCCGTCGCTTCGATGATTTGATCCGTAATCCCGTTCGAGATCGTCACCGTGATGTATTGGAGAAGTCCGTTGACTTCTTCTTGCGTTTCTTGGAACTGTTGGACGACAGGCATCTCATCGAGCTCAGCAAACAATTTATCGAGCTTCGCTTCGACACGTGCGAGTGCTTCTGTTTTGCCGTAATGTTGGCAGTTGACTGCCTCTTTTTGAAGGAACTTGATTTGTTTCATCATCTTTTGGACTTTTTCATTCCCATTGATGTTGGCTTCTGCCGCTTTGAATCGTTCTACTTCCGGTGTCTCTGAAATCATTTTGGCGATTTCATTGGCTTTTTCGATGATTTGTTCATCTGTATACATCCACATTCGTCCCCTCTATCGTTAGCGAACACGTCGCTTCCCTTAGCATTTCTGAACGATTCCTCGTTCTATCGCATTCATTATACCGTTCTGACGATAGAGTGACAAGAATAGTTCCTTATTCAATCGAACGCCATAATAGATAGGCAGCGTGACTGCGAACAGGAGCGAATTCCTCTGCCAGTCGCGTCGCTTCTTCTACTGTCGGTCGATATCCAAGTAATCGTTCAAAAGCCCGTAATATTCCAATGTCCGATGCAGGGAAAAGATCCGGACGACCGTACCCGAACATCAGGACGTTTTGAACCGTCCATGGTCCGACACCTTTCAGTGCAATCAACGTCTCAGCGATTTCTGCGTCGGTCGCTGACGTCAATGCATCATAATCAATCGCTGCTGTTGCTACCCCGAGTAGATAATCGACTTTACGTCCTGATAGTTGCAGAGCGAGCAAGTCCTCGCGACGCGCTGCCGCTAGTTGGCGCGGTGTCGGCGGTAGGATGATTCCATCCTTGACCGTTCCGAATGTCCGAAAGACACGTTCCGTCAACGTATGCGCAAACGACAGATTGATTTGTTGATGGATGATCGAACGAATCAAGGCCGTGAACGGTGAATGATCAAGAACGAGCCGTTCGTCGCCGAACTGTTCGACGATCGCATGTAACGACGTCGTCTTGAGACGCTGCGCAGGATTCGGCTCGTTGAGTCGAAAGCGCCGATTGAGTTGCGTCAGCACCGCTGTTTGCGGTCCTGAACCGTCAATCCGTAACGTATAACCGTCGATGGCTTCCATCATCGTGATGTATGCCTGATCGTTGACGAAGACCGGAACGACGAGTCGCCCATCCTGTTCGATTTGTAACGGGTCTTCCGTCAAACGAGATACGATTCCTTTAAAATCCAATGCTTCCGACAACGTCAGATCATATGTCCACCGGCTCATCCGACGAACACCTTGATCGCACCGAGAATCAAACCGATGATGAATCCACACAATGCCCCGTTGACACGAATCCATTGCAAGTCACTGCCGACCTTATCCTCGATCATGTGAATCAGTGTCTCGGTATCGAACCGATTTAAGTTCTCGCGCACGAGTCCGCCGATTTTTTGGTGATTTTGTTCGACGAAACGCACGAGTTGCTCCTTCATCCACTGATCACTGCTATCCTTGAACGTCGGATGCTGTTCCCAGTCGTCTAAAGCGCGCGAAAGCATCGGCATCGCCCGTTCCGTCCAGAAAGCGTCTGACGTCAAATAGCGTTCGAGCTCGATCAGACCAGCGTCATAGGCACGTTCAATGACCGGAAAGAAGTCAAACCGGTCGACCTCACTTGCCTTCCAAGCATCGATTTTCGCGAGACGCTCTTCATCAATCGACAACTGTGCCAGGTTACGACGCAGATGATCGAGAATCGCGAGTCGATTTGGATGATGGACGTGTCGCATATCTTGAATGACCGTCAACAAGACGCCTTGAATGACCAGACTGAGTTTTTCTTCCGAATAGACTTTTTGGACGGTTCGCGCCGTCACCCGCAAAAACGTATTCTTTTCTTGGTCAATCATCGCCGTATAAGCAAGGCGGCCAATCTGATCGCGAATGATCGGATCTTCGAGAAGACGTTGGCCGTAATCGAGTAACTGATCCATCAGCCACTCGTCGAGTCGACGTTCCTCATTCAACTCCATCGCCCGGACCGCCAGCCGTTTGGACGGATACGCTTTGATCGTCTCCGTCACCCGTGTATTCGCAAACTCAAGAATTGCCTCTTTCGGTAGTTTCCGAATCAAACCCATCAACAGCTCGGTGACGGTTGCTCGAAAGGCAGGTAAGACCAGAATCGAACGTAAAATTTTGATGACACGATCTGCAAGCGTCATATGTTGCAGCTTCGCAACGATACTTTCTTTGTTCAGTAAATCCGTCTCGAGCATATGAACAATCGATTCGATGACCCGTTCCCGATTTTTCGGCAATAGGTTCGTATGGGGAATCTTTAATCCAAGCGGGTGACGAAACAGCGCCGTGATCGCGAACCAGTCGGCAACCCCACCGACGAGTCCGGCTTCAAAACCACTCTGGAGCCAAAAGACCCACGCATTTTCTTTAAATGGCAATGAGACGACGAATCCGACCGCCATGAAAATCAACGAAACGGTTGCAAGCCGCCGTGTCGATGTTTTAGGTTGTTCAAATGATGACACATCGTTTCCTCCTTCAACTGAGTCACTTATCTACCTTACGAACGGGACAAGGATTAGGTTTCGACACGAAAGAGCCCCAGTCATCGACTGGGACTCCCTATGTACTTAAAACGTGTATTCACCAAAACGGTCGCCATCCCATGTCGCGGTTGCCGTTGAGACAAAATAGACCAGTCCGTTGCCGAATGTATTTTCCATTAATGAAACGAGTTGTTGACCATTCGTCTGTTCAACGAACGCTAATCGGACTTCTTCTTTCCCTTGATAAATCCGTTCGTAGACACTTAAACCGCGTGCATTGAGAAACGTACGCGCCGACTCGAATTGAATCGGACCGACTTCAGGTCGTCGTTCCTGAATGAACGACTGACATTTTTGTTCGAATGTCTCCATGGTTCTTCACTCCTTCTCTCTTTTTGTTCATGGATATCATGTTCCCGACTCTTCCTCATCATAATCCTCAAATGTGAAAAAAGCGACAGATGCGTCGCTTCTTTCATCAGTTTACGACGATTTCTCACAATCTGACTCCAAACTGTCGGGCAGCATGGATCGCAGACGTCGTCGCACCGATCGTTCCAGCACCCGGAAAGATGGTATCGCCGATTGCAAAGAAATGATCGACACCTGTTCGAAACGGTGCCGCGAATAGGAGACTCGTACTCGGACGTTGCGGATATCCACCGACTCCACCATCCGGGCGGAACGTATAGCGGACCCATGCACCTGGTCCACCCGGATGGCGTTCGATTGCCTGTTGACTAAAACCCGGAAACTGCTGTTCGAGAATGGCTTCGAAGATCGCCGACATCGTCTCGACTTGTCCGTCGTAACGTTTGCGGTTCGTCTTATCAAACGTACCAATCGGAACATGGCATGACATCGTCAGCGTCCGCTGACCAACTGGTGCACGTAATCGATCATCCGGACGGGACAGCGAGATGAAGGCATGACCTGAAGGTAAGGACGTATCATGAACTTGCCGGAATGCTTCGTCAGACAAAATGAGCGCCTCTGGAATCGCCGCATAATACGTAAAGGTCGCCCATTGCTGTAATTTTTCCTGTCGTCGGTACGTTCGTCGTAATGTTCGTCGCATATCCATGCTGACGACTTCTCGGATGCCTTCAAGCGGAACCGCACAGATGACAGTATCAGCAAGCATCAAGCGTCCTCGGCGATCCTCGATCAAAAATCCATCTGATGTCTTTCGGATCGACGTGACTTTCCGTCCAAGGAGACAGGTTGCCCCGCTCGCCTCTGCTGTCTCTTTCAATTGCTCAGCCAGTCGGTACAAGCCGCCCGGAACATAATAGGCACCTTCATGATAAATCGATAAGGCGACGGCTCCTAGTAAAGCTGAGGCCTCCTGCCCAGTCTGCATGCTGTCGAGCAAGATCCCGTCGATCACTTGTGCGAACAACGTATCCGCTAGTTCATGTTTTCGTAACAGATGACCAATCGTCAGCGGAAAATACGGTAAAAGGACGACACTTTTCGCATGTCGGACTAACCGCCGGACGTCTGCTGGATCTTGAAGTGGTAATGCTGGAAGTTCTGCCATTAGCGGACGAATCACCTCGTAAATCTGCTCGATTTCTGCAAAGAAAGCCTGAATCGACGATGCCTGCTCTGGAAAATGTGATGTCAATTCGGTTAGAAACGCAGCACGATCCTGATAATAATGAATCGTCCGTCCTGCGATGCGAATCGTCATGACGACGTCGAGCGACTCGACCTGATGCGTCACTCCAAGATGATTAAGAACACGGGCATGAATACCACCGGGCTCAAACCCCATTCCGAGTGTCGCCCCTACTGGATACGTCAGGTCCCGGCGCGTGAACTTCCCGGCTGATCCCCCCCATTCACGGCTTCCTTCAAGGACGGTAACAGTATGTCCTTCTTGTGCGATCAGAGCCGCAGCCGTTAAACCTGCAATTCCTCCGCCGACGATGACGACGTGTTTCATGATGATTCCTCCTCCGTGACCCGATTTTCTTTAAATAGGAAATTGCGGATTTCGCGGAAGACCGGCTCCCGGCGATGAATCGTGAAGTGATCATATTTATACGATTTTGTCTGGATATTATCCGTGTAGTTCTCGAGTGCAAAGGAACTCTTTAACGAAATCAGATTGAAATCGCCTCCTTTGGCACCAAACGAATAGACGAGTACATCGCGTGGCCATGTCTCGAGCCGCTTAGTTAAATTGTTCATCGCTGGTGAGCCCTTCGCGAGATCACGAATGGCGGGACTGTTCGTATTCGTGCCAAGCGGTGCGAGCGTCAACCCGAGTTTTGCGTAATCGGAACCAGCGATTGGTGAGTCGAGCGTCACGACTTTTCGGACGTGATACGGCATCTCTTCTTGGACCGTATAGGCGACGACATCCACACCACCCATGCTGTGACCGACGAGCTGGATATCGGAAAAGGTCGCTTTTTGTTTCGCATCATACGCAGCAATCGCTGCATTCAACCACTTTTGTTGATCGGCAAGGCTCGCCTCGTCGTCTGCAAAGACGATTCGGACAAGCGGGTAGCCGGTCGGCGAGGGTGTGACGCTACAAGTCGCTTTTCCGGAACGAGTCACGTCACATCGACCACCATCATCGGCGACTTTTTTATTCGTGAAGTTTTGAATCATCGGCACGAACGTCCGCTCCGTCCCGAATAGCCCGTGGACGAGGAACGTCGGTACGATTTCACTCTTTCCTTGTGTGACGATCTGACGCGTTGGTGGCGGCGCACTCGACGTATCCTCCGCGAACACCCACCACGCGCCTCCCCCAACGATCAAACAGACGAGGAGCGAGATACTAATCGTCTTCAACTGTTGCCGGCGCAAACGGCGGACACGGTGAAAGACCCAGTAGAGCAATAATCCGACACCGATTAATAACACGATACCGGTAATGATCCAACCTGTCGGATTCGGTACATACGCAATCAACTGTAGCTGGTTGGCTTTCGTTCCGTATAATTTCCATGACACATCATGATAATTCGACCAGTCGATCTTTTCTCCGTTTTGGAGACCGATCACTTTCGGACCGTGGAGTTTGATCTCGATATCGGCTTGACGGATATACCGGTCGGCGAGTTTCTTGACCTGTCCCGTCGGTTGATAGCCTTTGATATTCAAACGATCGATACTGAGATCGATGTTCGTATCCAGTCGATACGTATCGAACCAAAATCCGTCCGATTTTTTCATGTCGAACTTCGTATCAGGTGGAATGAGAATCCCTCCGATACCTGTCTTCCATTCGTCCTTGATCGACGTCATGTCCTTGAAGTTCGCGAATGTCTTCTGCATCCGGATCCCTTCATAGTCATCCTTCGTCTTGAACGTTTTCGCCGCATAGCCGTTCTTTTCTGCCTGTTTGACATAACTATTCCAATTCGGATTTAGGTTCAGTAAACGCGCTACTGGGTGTTCCTTTGCGGCATATGTCGTTTTTAAGGTGACACTCTGATCGGTATGAATCGTCGCATCATATTGGATGCGAATACAACCCCCAAGGAGCAGCGTCAGCATCAAAAATGAGAGCAAAATCCCTTTCTTCTTCGTACTCATCAGGTCACATCCTTTCCTCATCTGTTATTCCCTATCTCGCAAAAGTAAAAACGGTCGACGTTGATTCTTTCGTCATGACGCACTTCAGGCAGCGGATCGCTGATCCGCTGCCTGAAAGTATGCGGACCTGGTTCGTCCGTGATCGATATCAACCGATCAAGTTTAATTCACGACCGACTTTTTCGAAAGCTGCAAGAGCCGTCGTTAAATCTTCACGCGTATGTTCCGCCGTCACGATCGTCCGGACACGTGCTTTTCCTTTTGCGACCGTCGGGAAGGCGATGCCTTGAGCGAAGACACCTTCTTGACGGAGGCGATCCGACAATTCGTGGCAACGTGCTTCATCCCCGACGATGACCGGTGTGATCGGAGTCGTCGACGTGCCGATGTCGAATCCAAGATCCCGGAGTCCTTGTTTGAAGAATTCCGTGTTTTCCCACAGACGTTCGAAAAGTACCGTTTCTTCTTCCATAACGCGGAGTGCTTCGCGGTTCGCTTCGACGACCGCTGGTGGATGTGATGTCGAGAACAAGAACGGACGTCCTTTATGGATCAGATAATCTTTGACGTGCTGTTCACACGCGACGTATCCGCCAAGGACACCGATGGCTTTTGAGAGCGTACCAACTTGAAGAGCAACACGTCCGTCAAGACCGAAGTGATTGACCGTACCGCGTCCCGCTTTCCCAAGCACACCTGACGCATGAGCGTCATCGACCATGACGAGTGCGTCATAACGCTCGGCTAATTCAACGATTTCTGGAAGTGGTGCGATGTTTCCGTCCATCGAGAAGACACCGTCCGTGACGATAAGGCGCGTCCGCGCGTCTTGTGTTTCTTGTAAGGCCGCTTCAAGATCCGCCAAGTCGACGTGTTTATAGATCCGGCGTTTCGCTTTCGTCAGACGAATCCCGTCGATGATCGAAGCGTGGTTCAACTCATCCGAGATGACGACGTCTTCCGGACCGAGCAGTGCCGATAAGACACCTAAATTCGTGGCGAATCCAGACTGGAAGACGAGTGCTGCTTCCGTGTGCTTGAATGTCGCAAGTTCCCGTTCGAATGCTTGGTGCATCTCGAGTGTCCCGGCAATCGTCCGAACCGATCCTGTTCCAGCACCGAACGTGCGCGCTGCTTCCGCTGCTTGTTCAGCAAGACGTGGATGTGCGGCGAGTCCGAGGTAGTTGTTCGACGACAGTTGAATGAGTTCCTTACCATTGATCGTCACGCGGTTATGTTGCGCGCTCTCAAGTGCTACGAGGTTGCGGAACGTGCCCGCCTGTTTCATCTCTTCTAGTTCTGTCCGTAAGTGTTCAAATCCCATTAATTCGTCCCCCTTGGTTGTAATACGACTTTCCCGCATTTCCCTTGACGCATCAATTCAAATCCTTCTTCGAACCGCTCAAGCGGCAACGTGTGTGTAATCAACGGTCGGACATCAACTTTTCCACTTGATAAGAAAGCAGAAACCTGACTCCATGTCTCATACATCTTCCGACCGGTGATGCCTTGAACCCGGACGCCTTTGAAGACAACGTGGTTCGTCAAATCGATTTCGACCGGTTTGACCGGCAGACTGAGGATGTTGACGTCTCCACCTGCTGTCACCATCTCGAAGGCTTGACGAATCGCAACCGGATGACCACTCATCTCACAGACGACATCAATTCCATCCCCGTCCGTCATGCGCTCGATCCGCTCCAAGACATCGTCATGACGTGAATCGATGACGACATCCGCCCCCATCGTCCGTGCGAGTTCAAGACGATATGGATTGACGTCGATTGCGACGACTTCCGCCGCACCGGCTGCTTTTGCGACCGAAACTGCCATCAGACCAATCGGACCACAACCGACGATTGCGACCGTTTTCGCGCTGACATCGCTCGCGAGTACCGTATGGACGGCATTGCCCATTGGCTCTTGAATCGAAGCGATCCCTGCTGGCATATCTTCCGGGTTGACCCAAAGGTTTTCTTCCGGCATGACAACGTATTCCGCAAAACAGCCTTGTGTATCGACACCGATGATCTTCGTGTTCTTACAGATGTGATATTGTCCACGAAGACATTGTTTACATTGATGACAGACGATATGCGTCTCCGCCGAGACACGATCACCGAGCTTCAAGCGTTTCGTGCCTTCTCCAAGCTCGACGACTTCGCCCGAGAACTCGTGACCGAAGACATACGGCGGATTGACACGCGAGGCTGCCCACGCATCCCACTCATAGATATGCACGTCCGTTCCACAGATCGATGTTGCCTCGACTCGAATCAAGACTTCCCCACGACTCGGTACGGGTACCGGTACTTCTTTCAGTGCCGCACCGAATCCGCGCTCTTCTTTGACGAGTGCACGCATCGTTTTCGTCGTTGCCGTCTCTTCTACCGTCGTTACTAATTTCGTCATCTTTCCCCGACTCCTTCGCGGAAGTTCGCGTTTATGTATATGTGGCGAACTTCCAAATGTTTAGCATCCCCAAAAAACCAAACACATCTTTCCTCTATCTTACATGAATTCTGCCGCTAGTTTACCGAATGTTTCTTCGTTTAGCTCAAGATCCGCATATGCGAGACCTGATTCTTGATAGCCGTCGATTTGTGACTGGTAATCAGGACGTGTTTCATCCTGATAAATCAATCCCATGACGAGTCCGTCGTGAGCATGAACGGTCTGTTTTGCAAGATCCAAGTTCGACGGATCGTATCCTTCGATGTCGGACAGCTTCGTCAAGTTCTGTTTGAACCAATCGTACGTATTGACCTTGTTGAACGTGACACACGGACTGAAGACGTTGATGAACGCAAACCCCTTATGTGCCGTCGCTTGCTCGATCAGTTGCGTCAAGCCCTTCAAATCGTTCGAGAAGCTTTGGGCAACGAACGTCGCACCAGCCGTCAAGGCGAGTTCAACCGGTGAAACACTCTTTTCGATCGACCCTTTTGGCGTCGATTTCGTCTTGAATCCAGGTGCAGAAGTAGGTGATGTCTGTCCTTTCGTCAAGCCGTAAATCTGATTGTCCATGACGATGTACGTCATGTCGACATTGCGCTTGAATGCATGAATCGTATGTCCCATGCCGATCGCAAATCCATCACCGTCGCCACCAGACGCGATGACTGTCAATTCGCGGTTCGCCATCTTAACACCTTGGGCGATCGGAAGGGATCGTCCATGAACGCCGTGGAAGCCATACGTATTGATATAACCGGAAATCCGACCAGAACAGCCGATCCCGGAAATCAATGCCAACTCTTCTGGCTCGAGACCGACGTTCGCGACAGCACGCTGAATCGCTGCTTGAATCGAGAAGTCTCCACACCCTGGACACCAGTTTGGTTTGACATCATTTCTAAAATCCTTAAAGGTTGCCATGATATACCCCTCCTACGACCTGCTCGACGACCTCTGCTGGGTAGAACGGGTCGCCATTGAATTTCAGGATATGCTCGATCTTCGATGCATGTCCACAGTTCATCTGGATCAGCTTCGCCAGTTGTCCCGTTGCGTTGTACTCGACGACGATGACTCGTTTGGCCCGCTCTAAGTGCGGCGTGACGAGCTCACTTGGGAACGGATGGACTTGACGGATATGCAAGTGATCAACCTTGATTCCTTGTGCTTCGAGTCGTGGCATGATCTCTTCGATCGTTCCACGTGTCGAGTTGAAACCGACGAATAAGATATCCGGTTCTGCATGATGCTCCGTTACGAGAACGGCATCCTGTAAGCGGAACGTGTTCAGCTTACGAAGTCGCTTCGTCATTTGATCGACCCGGTTCTTCGTCGCTTCCGACGGACGCCCTTCCTCATTGTGCTCAACACCCGTTACGTGGTGAATTCCGTGCTTGACGCCTGGAATGACACGTGGGCTGATTCCATCTTCCGTCACTTCGTAGCGTTTGAAGTACGCTTTTCCTTCAAGTTCCGGTAAGTCTTCCTGGATCAACTTCCCGCGACGGATCTCAACGCGTGACATATCCGGTGGTTCAACCGATTGTTTTCCGAGCGACAGCATCAAATCCGTCAATAGAATGACAGGGCATTGATACTCCTCTGCGATATTGAATGCTTCTGCTGCATCGTAGAACGCTTCTTCGACCGTTGACGGTGCCAAAACGACCTTCGGAATCTCACCATGTGTACTATAGATCATCGCCATCAAGTCCGACTGTTCCTGTTTCGTTGGTAGACCTGTTGACGGACCACCCCGTTGTGTATCGACGATGACGAGCGGTGTTTCCGTCATCCCGGATAATCCGATCGCTTCCGCCATTAGTGACAATCCTGGACCAGCAGACGCCGTCAAAGCACGGACACCTGCGTAGTTGGCACCAATTGCCATCGTGACCGCTGCCAGTTCGTCTTCCGTCTGGACGACCGTTCCACCGAACTGCGGTAATTTCTTGATTAAGTATTCCATGATCTCAGATGATGGTGTGATCGGGTAAGCTGCCATCAGACGCGCTCCACCGGCAATCGCGCCAAGAGCAATTGCATCGTTTCCAATCATGAACATCCGTTGTTTTCCGTCAGCCGGTTCCAAGACGAACCGTTCGCCCTCTCCTGCAAGAGCTTCAAACGCTGCTGCTCCTTCACGAATCGCTGCTAAGTTCTTCTCGACCATATCTGGACCTTTTCGTCCGAAAATCTGTTCGACGACGGCTTGGAAACGCTCTGGTGCAATGCCGAGAATCGCACTCGATGCACCAATCGCGACCATGTTCTTCATCAAGGCCGTACCGAGATCAGCTGCGATCTCCGTAAATGGAATCGCATACAAGGAAGCGCGTGCTTCGTCCGGATTCGTCGGATTGAATTTCGCATCCGCGATGATGATGGCACCTTGACGCAATTCATGGAAGTTGACGTCGATCGTCTCTTGATCGAACGCGACCAAAATATCGAGATCATCGGAAATCGTCCGGACTTCCTGTGTTGCGACACGAATCTTATTATTCGTATGTCCTCCCTTGATACGTGACGAAAAGTGACGGTAGCCATACAGGTAATAGCCGAGTCGATTCAAGGCAATCGCAAAGATTTCGCCTGTTGATTCGATCCCTTCTCCCTGCTGACCGCCAACTTTCCATGATAACTGATTATACATCGACGTTCGCTCCTTCTCTGTCCCCTGAAATGATAGTTCTCTCTATCCTCCCTCATGATACCGATTTACCGGAAGTAGTACAATGCTCCCTCGGTGGAAAGGTGAGAAAAATTCGAAGACGCAGCAAAAAGACCATCTACTCCAGTCGAGTAAATGGTCTACTTGTAAATATAGGACCTATGTCCAATTCATCATCGTGGTTCGATGATGAGTTTGATGGCGGTTCTTTCTTCTCCATCAATTAAAATGTCTGTGAAGGCTGGGATACAAATCAAATCGATGCCAGAAGGCGCCACGAATCCGCGTGCGATGGCGACGGCTTTGACAGATTGATTGAGCGCTCCCGCACCAATGGCCTGAATCTCGACGGAACCTCTCTCTCGAATGACACCCGCGAGTGCACCTGCTACCGCGTTTGGATTCGACTTAGCTGATACTTTCAGGACGTCCATGCGTGTACCTCCCCATCCAGAAATGGCAATCAGTCGAAGAATACTGACTGATCCGTCAGATGAATCCGTTCAATCTTCGTTGCTTTTTTGGTTGTGTCATCGATATGAATCAAGACTCCATTAAGTTGTTCCCGTCCTTCGGCAACTTCAAACCGCGTTGGGAGCTGTGTCTTAAATTTTCGTAGGACATCTTCCTGACGCATCCCGAGCACACCGTTCAGCGGACCTGTCATCCCGACATCCGTGATATAAGCCGTTCCTCCGTCAAGAACACGCTCATCTGCTGTCTGGACGTGCGTATGTGTGCCAACGACAGCTTGTACACGACCATCGAGGTGATAACCCATCGCGATTTTTTCACTCGTTGCTTCCGCATGGACATCAACGAAGATCGCATCGACTTTTCCTTCGACTTCCGCAATCAGTTCATCAACGGTACGGAACGGGTCACCGAGAGGTGGTAAGAAGACCGTTCCTTGGACGTTGATGACGGCAATCTTTTTATTGCCTGCCTTGACGATCATCATCCCACGACCTGGTGTGCCTTCCGGATAGTTCGCAGGACGGATGATCCGGTCCGCGTCGTCAATCCAGTCAAAGATGTCACGGTTATCAAACGTATGGTTCCCCATCGTGATGCCGTGGAATCCGAGTTCGAGGAATTGATGATAGATCGACTTCGTGATGCCGCGTCCGTGTGCTGCATTTTCACCGTTGACGAGCATGACGTTCGGATTGTATTTCGCTTTCAAGCGTGCTGTGAATTGTTGCAGGATGTGTCGACCGGGTGCACCGACGACGTCTCCGACGAATAAAATCTTCATTGCTGTTCCTCCGTTCATTAAAAAAAGTGGCGGTCGCCCGCCACTCCACTTATTTCGCGTATTCGACTGCTCGCGTTTCCCGAATGACCGTGACTTTGATGTGTCCCGGATAATCGAGTTCTTCTTCGATTTTTTTCCGGATGTCACTCGCCATCTTGTGAGCCAGTACATCATCGACGACGTCAGGTCGAACGATGATGCGGACTTCACGACCCGCTTGGATCGCAAATGATTTTTCGACACCGTCGAACGATTCCGAGATTTCCTCGAGGCGTTCGAGACGGCGGATATAACTTTCGAGTGTCTCTTGACGTGCACCTGGACGAGCAGCAGATAATGCATCCGCAGCTGCGACCAAGACGGAAATGACAGATGTCGCTTCCGTATCCCCGTGGTGGGACGCGATCGCGTTGATGACGGTTGGATGCTCTTTATACTTCGTACCGAGCTCGACTCCGATCTCAACGTGACTGCCTTCGACTTCGTGGTCGATCGCTTTCCCGATATCATGTAGAAGACCCGCACGCTTCGCAAGCGTGACATCTTCTCCAAGTTCAGCTGCCATCATACCTGCAAGGTGGGCAACCTCAAGTGAGTGATACAGGACGTTCTGTCCGTAACTCGTACGGTACTTCAAGCGACCGAGAATTTTGACAAGGTCCGGATGAATGCCGTGGATTCCGACATCATACGTCGCTTCTTCCCCGATTTCTCGAATCCGCTCGTCGACTTCACGACGGGATTTGTCGACCATCTCTTCAATACGGGCCGGGTGAATCCGACCATCCTGAACCAATTTCTCGAGCGCCATTTTAGCGACTTCGCGACGAATTGGGTCAAAACCAGACAAAATGACGGCTTCCGGCGTATCATCGATGATCAAGTCGATCCCAGTCAAGGTCTCGAGCGTACGGATGTTGCGGCCTTCCCGTCCGATGATCCGACCTTTCATCTCATCGTTCGGCAAGTTGACGACCGATACAGTCGTCTCTGCGATATGTTCAGCGGCGAACCGTTGAATCGCAAGTGACAAGATGTTACGTGCTTTCTTGTCGGCTTCTTCTTTTGCTTTTTGTTCGATTTCTTTTTGAAGAATGGCTGCGTCGTGTAAAGCAGCCTGTTTCGTCTCATCCATGATGATCGTTCTTGCCTCGTCTTGCGATAAATTCGCGACGCGGACAAGCTCTTGACGTCCCTGTTCATACAGGTCCTCTACTTTGCGCTCTAGTTCTTCAGCTTGATGCTTCCGTTTCGCGATCTCTGCATCACGTGTATTGATTTGATCTTCCTTACGGTCGATAGCGTCAACACGGCGATCGAGTGTCTCTTCTTTCTGGAGCAACCGGGCTTCTTGTTTCGCTAGCTCTTGGCGACGTTCACGCAATTCTTTTTCCACTTCGTTACGAAGTTTGAATGCTTCATCTTTCGCTTCGAGTACTGCTTCTTTTTTCGTTGCCTCAGCCGATTCACGCGCACGTTCAACGATTTTGTTCGCTTCCGTTTCTGCGCCTTGAATTTTCGCTTCTGCAATCGATTTCCGCAAGAAGTAGCCTACGATGAATGCGATCAGCAAAGTGAGGAGAAGTATGACAATCCAAGTCAGTGTACTCATGGGTTCACCTCCCCTTTGCAAGGTGTTTCTTAGTTCATTTCGGTATTTCATCGAAGCTGTCTAAAAAACGTACATCTATATTGTAAGGATAGCACTCGTTCATTGTCAACGAACGGACGGGAAAGAATTCCACTGTTTTCCTCTTTTACACTAAAAAAGAGAGGATTCGCATGCGAATCCTCTCTGAAACGGTTTATTCAGCAAATAGATCTTCTGGTTGTTCTGCTTCGAAATCAACCGGCTCTTCGCGATCGACGAGACCGTGGTGTTCACGAATCAAACGTTCGACCTCTGCTGCGACTTCCGGATGCTCGACCATGTATTGCTTCGCGTTCTCACGTCCTTGACCGAGACGCTCTGAGTTGTACGAGTACCATGCACCACTCTTTTGAACGATATCGAGGTCTGTTCCGATGTCGATCAACTCACCGACCTTCGAAATCCCTTGACCGTACATGATATCAACTTCCGCTTGTTTGAACGGAGGTGCGATCTTGTTTTTGACGACCTTAATCTTCGTTTTGTTACCGACGACGTCCGTACCGTTTTTCAACGCTTCCGCACGACGCACTTCTAAACGTACAGACGAGTAGAATTTAAGTGCGCGACCACCTGGAGTTGTTTCCGGGTTACCGAACATGACACCGATTTTTTCACGGATTTGGTTGATGAAGATGACGATCGTCTTCGATTTATTCGTTGCACCAGACAACTTACGAAGCGCTTGGCTCATTAAACGTGCTTGAAGACCGACGTGTGAGTCACCCATTTCGCCTTCGATCTCTGCTTTTGGTACGAGTGCCGCAACAGAGTCGACGACAAGAATATCGACCGCACCAGAACGAACGAGTGCTTCCGCGATTTCAAGTGCCTGTTCCCCAGTGTCCGGTTGTGACAAGAGGAGCTCATCGATGTTGACACCAAGTTTGTTGGCATATGCTGGATCAAGCGCGTGCTCCGCATCGATGAATGCTGCTTGTCCACCTTGTTTTTGAACTTCTGCGATTGCATGAAGCGCTACCGTCGTTTTACCTGACGATTCAGGTCCGTATACTTCGATGACCCGTCCACGTGGGTATCCACCTGCACCTAGGGCAATATCTAATGTAATCGATCCAGAAGAGATCACTGAAACCTTCTGATCCGCATTTTCTCCGAGTTTCATGATGGAACCTTTACCGAACTGTTTCTCTATCTGGCGTAACGCCATCTCAAGTGCTGCTTTACGATCACTCACGTAGCAGGCCTCCTTTTAATTATCTTACTGAGATTATTGTACTTCTTTTGAGACCGAATGACAAGCATTTTACGAACATTTATTCGCATACTTGCACATTGACCAATTTTCTCACTCGGGTGCTTTTTCGAGATGTTTCAGTAGAAGGAAATAGGTATCCTTGACGGCGCGCAGTCGAATCATTCCTCGGTCGAACGATGGATATTGCCATTCGACGATGCGTGTTCCACGTGCGTCCGCAACAGCACAATAGACGGTTCCGACCACTTTTCCGCTGTTGCTCGTCGGACCTGCTTCCCCTGTCAACGCGACGGCGATATCGGATTGATACAGTTCCCGTACCCCTTCAGCCATCGCGATCGCGACCTCTTTACTGACAGCAGTATGCTCTCGTAACAAAACTTCCGGTACCGATAACACGGCTTGCTTCGCTGCATCATCATAGACGACGGCGCTCCCGCGCAACACTTGACTCGCACCGCTGACATCAACGAGACCACTCGCGACAGCTCCTCCCGTCAGTGATTCGGCGAGTGACAGTGTCAATCCTGCTTCTTGATACCGTTTCAGTACGACTTCCGGCAGACTCGTCTCGCCATATCCATAAAAGTACATGCCCACTTCAGCCAGTACGTGTTGTTCCAGTTCATCGAGCATACGGTCGGCTTCCTGTTGATCGAGTGCTTTAGCAGTCAGACGCAACCGGACTTCAGCGAGTTCCGCATAAGGGGCGACCGATGGATTGGTTGCTTCTTTGATTAACGTTTCCAGGCGATCGTTTAGAGCCGATTCTCCGATTCCGAAGAAACGTAGTGTTCGGGAACGGATTGTCTCTTGACCGAACAAATGACTGAAGTGATCTTTGAGGATTTGCTTCATCTCACGTGGCACACCGGGTAAAACGATATATTGATGGTGCTCCGTCTGCACCGACATACCGGGAGCAAGACCCGCATCATTGCGTAAAACCGTCGCGCCATCGATGACTAATGCTTGTTTCCGTTCATTGTTCGTCATCTCCCGTTGACGTGTCTTCAAGAATCCTTCGATTCTTTCGTACGCTGCTTGATCGAGAACGAGATCGCGCCCAAGCAGGTCAGCGA
Organism: Exiguobacterium sp. BRG2; assembly: GCF_031844245.1. Taxonomy (NCBI): domain Bacteria; kingdom Bacillati; phylum Bacillota; class Bacilli; order Caryophanales; genus Exiguobacterium; species Exiguobacterium sp. BRG2. The sequence goes on along the minus strand of NZ_JAUZUW010000001.1, from coordinate 366,089 downwards.
GCACCTCTTTCGTTAAATCATCTTCCGTTGGTCCAAGCCCCCCTGTGATGACAAGGAGATCCGCCCGCTGTTGCGCCTGACGGAACGTTTCCTGCATCCGCTCGCGGTTGTCACCGACGACTGTATGATAATGAACGTCAATTCCTGCACTGGCTAGCCATTCGGAAAGGTACTGTGCATTCGTGTTGGCGATTTCTCCAAGGAGAAGCTCACTTCCGACTGCGATGATTTCTGCTTTCATGTTGATTCCTCACCTTCTTGAAGTATAAGAAAAGACTGTTCGGTATGACGAACAGTCTAAATTGATCCAACTTACATGGATTTCGTAATTAACTTGATGTTTTTCGAGAAATACTCGACGCCTGAGTAGATCGTCAAGATAAGAGCAAGCCACATCGTGATATCTGCGAATGGAATGTTCCACATCGCAAAAACGATATCGTGCAATAAATACGCTGTAATCGATGTCAACTGGACCCAAGTCTTGGCTTTCCCAGAGTTTCCGGCAGCAAGAACGATGCCTTCGTCAGAAGCGACAAGACGCAGACCCGTGACTGCGAACTCACGGCAGAGAATGATGACGACGATCCAAGCCGCGACGAACTCAAGTTCCACGAGGTAGACGAGCGCAGCAGCGACTAACATCTTATCAGCAAGTGGATCCATGAATTTTCCAAAGTTCGTCACTAGTTTTTGTTTGCGGGCGATATACCCATCAAGCCAGTCCGTCAGTGAAGCAACAAGGAAGATGATGGCTGCAACGAAGTGTGAGACGGGAAGTTCAGCTCCTAGTACATCCCACTGTCCCCAGTTCGGATCAATCGCAAGTACGATGACGAACACAGGAATTAATAAAACGCGTAATACTGTCAATTGATTCGGTAAGTTCATGTAACGCCCTCCTCCTTCATTTCATATGTAGATGAATATGCCATCTAAAAGAAGGCACGCCGGTTTACGGCGTGGCTACTTTCTTCAGATAGATGTTTTGGACGAGAAGCGAACGGTTCAGTTTCAGTTCTTGGTCATTGACGACGATTTTATCAATCCCTTTAATCGAACCGATCCGGATCCGGATCAAGTCAGTCTTCGCGTCCTTCACGACGATCGGATTCGGATCCGACGCGTTGATGTGATCTGGCGCGAGTGCTTTTCCTTCAAGGGATGTATCACGCACACCAACGAATGGTGATGGAGAGGCATCTTTCTTGATTTGAATCGAGACACTCATCGTATCTTTCGTTGCGACTTCATAGGTGACATCTTGACCAGATGTCGACTTCGCAGCAAGCGCTTCTTTTTTAGGTTTTTCTTTTGTTTCTTCTTGTTTCGCCGGTTCTTCCTTCGGCTTTTCTTCTGTCTTCGCAGGCGCATCCGTTTCTTTACTCGGTGCGTCTCCTTGGTCGATCGTGACATCGTTTTGCTTCGGTGCAGACGTTTTTGCCTCTTCGTTACCGTCGAGGAACATCTGAAGTCCATAATACAAGGCAGCACCAATCGCAAAAATCAGCACGATGATGATGATGTTCGGAATCCAGCGCTTTGCAACGCTTTTCTTCGGTGCACTTGATTTCGAATACGTCGCGCGTCGTGATAATTCGACGACCGGTTGTGTCTCCGGTTCCGGAAGATCACGCTTATAGGTCGTGAAGACTTCGTCGACGTCAAGACCGAGTGCTTCCGCATATGTCTTGATGAAGGCCCGGGCGTAAAAAGCACCTGGTAATTGATCATAGTTGCCTTCTTCAATCGCGACGATGTAACGCTTTTGAATCTTCGTCGTCGTTTGAATTTGTTCGAGAGAGACGCCTAGCGCCTCTCGTTGTTCCTTTAAGTAGGTTCCGAGCTCGGTCATCGGTAACACACCTTCCATTTTTCATACTTATTCAAAGTTGAACCAATCATTTCCCCCATGGGAACGAGGCAGTTCAGTCACAATGATTTCTTCTGTCGTGTTGCGTAACTCAATGATGTAATCAAAATCATCCCACGTATATTCACTTGATTTGACGAAGGCATCCGGATGTTCGACGATTTTCGTCGCCGGTAGTCGCATGACTTCGCGTAAAATCTGCCAGTGCCGTTCATCGAAATTCCGTTGCGACACCAAGGCATCGATGATGTAGACATAATCCCCAGTCCGTTCGTCATCGAATAACGACGTTCGGACCGTCTGTTTGATCAGCGTCGAAGAAAGGAACAACCATTTCTTGTTCGCACTGACGCTTGCAGCGACGATCGATTCCGTCTTCCCGACTCGTGGCATACCGCGGACACCAATCAACAAGTGCCCATCCTGTTTGCATAGTTCTGCCATGAAATCGACGAGAATCCCTAAGTCTTCCCGAACGAAGCGGAACGTCTTTCGTTCATCACTGCTTTGATCGATATAACGACCGTGACGAATCGCGATCCGGTCGCGCAGTTTTGGTTTTCGTAGTTTGATGACCTCTATGGTTGACATCGTCTTGAGAATAGCAGCGAGTCGTGGAATTTGATCCGGTTGTTTCGTTTGGAGCAACATACCGCGTCGTTGATGATCGACACCATTGATCGTCACGATCGAAATATGTAACATTCCCATCAACGAAGCAATGTCCCCGAGTATACCGGGACGGTTGACCTTTAATTCATATTCGAGATACCATTGCTCGAACTCACTCACGCGCCCATCCTCCTCTATTGATACGATTATCCATTCCTCATGTTAAATGATTTTTTGAAAAATGAAAAGCATTCCTGAACTGAAATTCCAATGCTTACATCCACGCACCATCTATTTTAAGGATGGCTCCCGACACATAACTCGATTCTGGTTGCACCAAGTAACGGATTGCAGAAGCCACTTCCTCTACTTTTCCGAATCGTCCGGCAGGGATTTCAGCAATCGCTTCTGCCTTTTCATCCTCAGAAAAAATCGCGTTCATCGGCGTATCAATCCATCCTGGCGTAATCGCATTGATGCGTCCATGCATTGGTCCAAGTTCTTTACTGTATGCTTTGACGAAGCCCAGCTGTGCTGCCTTGCACGTCGAATAGGCAACCTCACCCGCGACACCTTGTTCCCCTAATACACTACTGATGACGACGATCGCAAGCTGCGACGTAAACGGTTTCGTCCGCGTCACCGTTTGGCTGATGCGCATCAACGCATCGACATGTATTCTCCAAAGTTCACTCATTGATGTTGCCGATTGATCGAGCAACAGACCGCTATAACTCGTTCCGGCACAATGGACGAAGGCATCGACGACAGGTAACGCCGTACAAAATGCTTGCAAGTCCTCATCATCCGCTAAATTCGCCGTCAAGATGTGGTGCTCTCCTTGCCACTCCTCTATCATCCGTTCCAAAACCGCTTGCTGTCGATACGTCTGAAGCACCAATTCATGTCCGGCGGCAGCAAGTTGTTTTGCTGCCGCAAGACCAATGGCGCCACTCGCACCGGTGATGAGGATTCGCATCACGCGTACGGTTTGACGATTGAGATCGCCCGGTTTTCAATGGCGAACAACTCGTCGAAACGGGCTTCGATCTCTTCTTTCGTAATCGAAGCAATCAATGTCGGAAGCGTGAACAGATTCGTACCGGCAAGTGCGTGACGCGAGAACTGATTCGCAATGAATTCCGGTGAATTCAAGGCACGGAGGAATTTCCCTTGCATCATGTTCCGCTTGCGCGTGACTTCATCTTCCGTGAAGTCAGGACGCGTTTGCAGAAGTGTCTCATATGCTTGGATAAACTTGTCTGGATCCTCTGTCTCCATGCCGAACGTCGCGAAGGCGAACTCTTCTTCACTCGAGTAATCAAAGCTGAACGTATCGTCGATCAGACCGTCTTCATACAATTCCAAATACGTCGATGATGTTTGATCGAATAAGAGGTGCAATAATAATTCACTCGTCAACTCACGACGGACTTGTGCTTCGCCGCGGACAGATTCGTCTTTGTAGCCGATCAATACCTTCGGTGTCTTGACGTCGAGCTCGAGTTCAAGACGTGGACGATGCACGCCGTGCGGTTCTTGACCGTAATCCCGTTCAATCGCTGGACGATCCGTATAATCCTTCTTCGCCTGGTTTGCTTTAATTAACGCTAGTGTCTCTTCCGGGTCGATGTTTCCGACGACGAACAACACCATGTTTGATGGATGATAGAACGTACGATAGCACGTGTATAGGTCATCGGCTGTGATTTGATTGATCGATTCCGGTGTTCCTGCGATATCGATTCGGACCGGATGCGTCGCATACATCGATTCGATTAGACCGAAGAACAGACGCCACCCTGGATTATCTTGATACATCTGAATTTCCTGCGTGATGATCCCCTTCTCTTTTTCAACGCTTTCCGGCGTGAAGTAGGGATCTTGTACGAAATCGATCAATGTCTCGAGGTTTTGTTCGATCAGTGACGTTGCTGAGAACAAGTACGCTGTTCGTGAGAACGAGGTAAAGGCGTTCGCTGAGGCACCGAGACGACCGAACTCTTGGAAGACGTCACCTTTTTCGGATTCAAACATCTTATGCTCGAGGAAGTGGGCGATGCCGTCCGGTACCGTGATCCATTCCTCTCCTTTTTTAAATCGTTGATCAATCGAACCATAACGTGTCGTAAACGTCGCATACGTCTTTTCGTATCCTTTTTTTTGCAACAGATAGACGGATAAGCCGTTATCGAGCTGCTCGTGGTATACCGTTTCGTCTGTATCGTGATAAGTCAGTTGTTCCATCATGCTTCACCTCGCAATAGATATACGGCATCTAGATCGATTGCCGCTGCTAATCGAACGACGTCTTCACGTGTCGCCGTCTCGATGATGTGGATCTCATCTTCAAGTGTCAGTCCACGCATCTTCGAACCATTCAACCAACCAATCAATTGCCCCGGCTGATCAAGAATTTGACGGCGCGCATTGATCAACATCGCCTTCGTCTGTGTCAATTCTTCATCCGTGAACTGTCCCGCCTTCAAATCAACGAGTTGCTCTAGGATGATTTTCTCGGCACGTTCCGCTTCTTTTGTGTCAACCCCTGCATAGACGTAGAGTGCACTGTTTAATGCCGCATATCGTGAAGCCGCATAATACGCGAGACTCTCTTTTTCACGGACATTCATGAACAGTTTCGAATGTGGGAATCCACCGAACAGACCGTTGACGATTTGCATCCGGATTGAATCGGCAGACGTCGGATCGACCGCTACCCGGTAACCAAGGTGCAGCTTCCCTTGTTTGATCGGTTGCGTTTCGCTCGACCGTTTCACACCGTTGACCGGTTTTTGTTCAGGGATGTAATGGCTGACTTTTTCTGAGTGCGATGGCAAGAAGGACAACGCATCTTCCATTTCCTCCTTCGTCACCTGTCCGACGACGAAGACATCGATTCGATCGTCTTCGATCATCGAACGGTATGTATCACGCAAGGACGATGGAGTGATCCGTTCTAGTTCTTCGATTGTCCCAAGCGATGGTAACGAGACGGCTTCACCTGGTGCCATCAATTCAAGGAGACGCTGCTGTGCGTAGCGCATCTTATCGTCGTACAGCGAGCTGATTCGTAAGGCATGCAGTCGCTTTTCTTGTTTGACGAACTGTTCGCGGAAACCACTTTCCGTCAAGTCTGGATACAGCACCATTTGCTCTAGCAATTCAAGTGCTTCTTTTAATAACGACGGGTGATGGACGAGTTCTCCACGGACGACATCAAGTTGGAACGAGATGACGTGCTCTTCTCCGAACTTCGACGCGTCCGCATAAAGCCCCGCATCATATAATGTCTCAAGTGGCTCACGTAATGCTTTCATCGACGGATAAGCAGCTGTCGATTTTTCCATGATGTATGGTAAAATCGCGCGGCTAGTCAGTGTTTTCGCCTCAAGCGGTGCTGAAAACGTGACGAGGATCGTCGTCGTCTTGAATTTATCGGTCGGAACGAGGTGGAAGCTCGTTCCTTCCTTTTTCCATGTGCTAAATGACTGACTCATTACTCTCCATCCTTTCGTTTGAACACATGCGCACTGCGAACGTATTCAATATCTGCTTTTTGGTTAACGGCATTCTCATAACGGGCTGCTGTAAAAAAGAAATCACTGAGCCGATTGATGAACGGTAACAAATGAGCCGCTTGGGGAACATCGATCATCGAACGTTCGACGCGACGGCAGACCGTCCGTGCCACATGCAATGTCGCGGCCGCTTCCGTTCCGCCTGGTAAGATGAACTTGTCGAGTGGTGGCGATAATTCCGTTAAACTATCAATCCAACTTTCTAAATCAACTGTTGCTTCCTGACTTAACCGTGATGGACGAGGTTCGACATACATCAAGTCACTGCCACAGTCGAACAACGCATGCTGGATGACCGTCAATTGTTCTCGTACTTCGATCGATGATGCTTTGGTCCGAGCAAGTCCGACGAAGCTATTCAATTCATCGAGTTCTCCCATCAAGCTGATCAATCGATCATTTTTTTTGACTCTCCCACCGACAAGGGATGTTTCTCCTTCATCGCCTGATTTCGTATAAATTTTCATGTTTTATTCACTCCTATAGCGAAAGGAAGCGACTCATAATGTTCGCTTCCTTTGTTTTTTTGGTAATCGGATTCGGAAAGTCGCTCCTTCTCCTAAGCGGCTGTCGACTTCGACCTCTCCACCATGAGCACGGACGACGTTCGCGACGATCGCAAGACCAATTCCTGTACCGGTCTTACCGCGCGTTCGTGCCTTGTCCGCCTTATAGAAACGATCAAAGACGAAAGGTAGATCTTCTTCCGGAATCCCGTCACCTGAATCGATGACGGATAATGTAATGTTTTCCCTATCTTCGTCAATCTTAATCTTGATTTCTCCGTTCTCCGTATAACGCAGGGCGTTTCCAAGAAGATTCGTCAAGACTTGTTCCATCTGATCCGGATCGGCATCAAATGTGATGTTCGGACCGGAAACCGAGAAAGTGACCTGCTTATCGCGTCCCATTTGTTTGAATTTCTTGATGACTCGCTGTGCAAACGAGACCGTTTCGATGGCTTCAATCCGTAACTCCTGATAACCGGCTTCCATCCGCGCGAGATCGAGTAGATCATTGACGAGACGGGACAAGCGTTGCGATTCATCATAGATGATTGATGCAAATTCTTTCGTCGCCTCGTCACTTTCCGTCATCCCGTCGACGATCGCTTCCGAATACCCTTGCAACATGACGAGTGGCGTCCGCAGTTCATGGCTGACATTCGCGACGAAGTCGGCCCGCATCTTCTCCAGTTGTTGTGCTTCCGTCATGTCGCGCAGGACAGCGACCGCTCCGATCTGCTCTTCTTGTTCGAGTAACGGACTGACGATGATGATGTAAAAGCGTCCTTCCCGTTCAAAAGAAACCGTCATCTCCGTCTCTTCCTTCATGACCGTCTGGAACAGTTCAATCAGTTCATCCGGTACGGGAGAACCTGCAAGAAATGCTTCAGCTGGTGGATTCGTCGCGAGTAGCTCACCTGATTTTGAGAACGTCAACACGCCGTCTGCCATACAGCGCAGAATCGAGGAGAGCAAATGCCGCTCCTTATCAAGATCCGTGACGTATTGATTGAGTTGGCTACTCATCTCGTTAAAGGCAAGCGCTAAGTCACCAATCTCATCACGTGAACGTTGCGTCAGGCTTTGATCGAATTTCCCTTCACCGGCCTCAACGACGGCTTGACGAATCGTCCGTAGTGGTGCGGTGATCCGTGTCGATAGGAAGAAAGCAAAGACGGTCGTCCCGATGATCGCTAACAAGACACAGAGCTGAATGATTTGACGTGCGCCTTCATTCGCTTGCTCGATATTCGTCAATTGTTCGATCAAGTAGATCGTTCCGTTGTCGCTATCCGTAATGAGCGGTGCTCGATACGCGAGTGCCGCCTTTCCATCGAAGGTCTCGTAATTACCGATTGCCGTCTCACCTTCTTCACCATCGATCGCTTTCCAGTTCTGACGTTCGAGCTCCTTGATGATCCGGTTCGCTTTCGCTTGTGAAATATTCGCTTCGACAGAATCGTCCTGGGTCTTCGCAATTAATGTCGCGCCATATATATCCGTGATTTCGACAGCAGTACTCGATCCTTCCTCGATACCGGAGTGCGCCTGAAAGACGGTCTCGACTTGTTGACCGAGCTTTGCAAGGTGCCCCCGCTCCTGTTCGATATGAAAAGAGTTGAAAAATTCAAGTAACAAGATCGTCAAGGCGATCAAGACGACCGAGACAAGCAATAGGATCGTGCCCCATAGTTTGATGACTACACTTTGCAACCATTTCATCGTCCGGTCGGACTATTCTCGAACTTGTATCCGACACCCCAGACCGTCGTGATCATTTGAGCAGCATTCGGAGACAAACGATTCAGCTTTTCACGCAGACGTTTGACGTGTGTATCGACCGTCCGAAGATCCCCAAAAAATTCATAGTTCCAGACTTCCTTGAGTAGTTGTTCCCGTGAGAATACTTTGTCCGTTTGTTTTGCCAAGAAATACAGGAGTTCATATTCTTTTGGTGTTAAATTGACTTCTTGTGATTCAACCGTCACGCGGTGTGCGTCATTATCAATCGTCAAATGTGGGAAGACGATGACATCTTTTGTTTTCGCATCCGTATGGAGGAATTTCGTTGCACTCGCTCGGCGAAGGATTGCTTTGACACGCAAAACGACTTCACGTGGACTGAATGGTTTGACGATATAATCATCTGCCCCCATTTCAAACCCATGGACGCGATTCGTTTCTTCACCTTTTGCCGTCAGCATGACGACCGGCGTCGCTTTCGTTTTCCGTAGTTCTTCACAAACTTGCATCCCGTCCATCTTCGGCATCATCAAGTCGAGGAGAATGACATCGTATTCTGTCTCAAGCGCCATTTCAAGCGCCGCCTCTCCATTGTCTGCTTCCTCGATCGTGAAATTTTCCCGCTCCAGATACATCTTCAACAGGCGACGAATTCGTTCCTCATCGTCGACGACTAAAATACGTGCTTCTTCTGACATGCTGTCTCCTCCTATAAACTAAACTCTACTCCTCTATCCTACTACTCTTTTAGTATACTATGAAACGAAAAGAATGGCTTGCACTGGCTGATTTCTCCTAAACGATACTCTTTTGTCAGAGAAACATGAAAAAGCAGCGGACCGTTTCCGGATCCGCTGCTTTTCTTTTCCTTATGCGTACGAGTGTAATCCCGCTACGACAAGGTTGACGAAGACAAGGTTGAACATGATGACAGCAAAACCACCAACACATAACCATGCTGATTTTTTACCAATCCATCCACGCTGGATGCGCATGTGGAGATAGAACACGTAGAAGAGCATCGTGATCAGTGCCCAAACCTCTTTCGGGTCCCAACCCCAATAGCGGCTCCATGCCATTTGCGCCCAAATCATTGCGAAGATCAATCCGCCAAGGATGAAGATTGGAAGACCGATCGCAATCGCACGGTAACTAATCTCATCGGCTGTTTCTAGATCAATCTTCCGCGCGATTGGTTTCAGACTCTCTGCGACACGCTTACGGAGAACTACGAAACGTAGCAACACATATAAGACGACCCCACCAATGACTGACCATAAGACCGTATTGACCTTATTCGCATTCAAGAAGTTCGGCAATTCAATGACGGCACCTGAACCAGATAAGACTTTTCCGTTCTCAGGACCTGTCAGAACCGGCATCGTGTATTCATGTGTCATCTTCGCACCATTCTTCGCGACGTATTCGATCGTTGATGCAGAACCTGTTGCTTTGAACAAGAGGCCGACGAGGATGTAACCAACGACACAAACGAGTGAGAACATGACGATTTCAAGCCATGTCCGTGTTTTCGATTCTTTATTGAAATCCGTCGCGTGGACCAGATAGAGCAATCCGGTCGCAAAACTGACAGCGAGAATCCCCTCACCGAGCGCTGCCGTCGTAACGTGGATTTTGAGCCAGACACTTTGAAGTGCCGGAATCAAGGGTTGGACCTCATCCGGGAACATCGACGCATAAGCGATGACGAGCAAGGCAACCGGCATTGCAATCAAGCCAAGGACATTGTTTTTATAGATGGCATAGACGATCAAGAATCCAAGGACCATCATCATACCAAAGAATGTCGTGTATTCGTATAAATTTGAGACCGGAACGTGTCCAGCACCCGCCCAGCGCGTAAAGAAATACCCTAACTGAGCAAGAAAACCGATGATCGCGAGCGTATAGGCGATCTTACCAGAACGTGTCGGACCTTTTTTACCACTCGTCGCAACAGCGAAAAAACCTGTACTGACGAGGTAGACGATGAATGACGTTAGGAGCAGATTACTGCTCAACTGAAGCATATTCATTTAGCTTCCCCCTCTTCCCGCAACTTTTGTCGGTCCTCAAGTTCTGGTAGACCAACTTCCGTCAACGCGAGATTGGCTTCTTTTTGAAGCCCTAATGCGTTTTTGTTTGTAAATCCAGCAATCTGAATGCGACCGTTCTTCTCACGTAACCAGAGACGACGGTGCGGCCAGTACATCCCGATCAATAGACCTGCCATGAAGATGATGCCACCCGCAAAGAGGAACGGGAGCGTCAAGTCTTTCTTGATTCGGACACCTGAGATGTTTGAGAGCTCCGTACCGGCAAACGCCATCTTGTACTGGTTCTCATCCCCACCGACATTCAGCTTGATACCAATCAAGCTACGCTCCCCTTTTGGGTGCTCCGGTGATTTGATATTAAAGACGAACGCCGGATTGACAGGACGTCCAGAATTGGTCGTCGGCTGTCCATCCTTGACGACGAAATCAGGCAAGAAATCCTTCAATTCGACATCATAGCCGTTTTTCAACTTGTAGGTCTCTTTTGGTTCACGTAAATCGACCTTGATCGTATCCACGACTTTACCTGTCTTTTGGTTGACGATGCTAAACGACATCGTCTTAAATTCTGGATCTGCCGCGTATTGTTCTTGGAAGACTTGGAAATCATCGAATTCGAATGGACGGTTGACTGCCGTCTCACCTGATTTGACTTCTTCGAGTTTCGGTTTGAAATCACTTGTCTCTCCGACTCTTTTATAGAGCGTCATCTTCGTGTCGTAGTTTTTCGGTACATTTCCGCCCGCTGCTTCAAGTGATTTCTTGAATTTCGCATCCACCTTCTCAGGATCATAAAACTCGATATTGAACGCCTCATTCTTCAAGTAATACTTGTTGTCTGTCGCCTCGATCGGTAATGTCTCTCCTTCACGTAGCCAAAGCAGTTCATCTTCATGCATGCCCGGTACGACCCGAAGCATCGCCCCTCCGAAGAATAGTACAAGACCGATATGGTTGATGTAAGGACCCCATCGTCCAAAACGTTGCTTTTCCGCTAAGAGCGCCCCGTCTTGCCGACGAACTTTATAGCCCTTTTTCTCAAGTAACGGTGCGATCGCATCGATTTTTTTGACGTCTCCAGTCGCTTCAGCGCCAAATCGCTGACCATTCATGAAACGGTCCGACTGGATGACCGGTTGTTTCTTCAATGCTCGGTAGAGCGGGAAGAAGCGGTCAATCGACACGATGATGATCGATAAGAGTAACAGTGTGATTAATCCGATGTACCACCATGATTCAAACAGGTTGTGGAATCCTAACGTATAGTAGATATCCCCTGCCGTACCGTATTCTTTTTGATAAAATTCTTCCGGTGGTGTTGCCTGCGGAATATACATCTCTTGCGGGAAGATCGTACCGACCCCACTCGCGATGATGATCAGACCGATCAGCCATAACCCGACCTTGACGGACGAGAAGAACGTCCATGCCCGGTCGATCCAAGATGGATTTTTACGTTTCGAACGAAGTTCTGCTTCCTCGTAACGCATGTCCAGTTGTTTAAAATCTTCTTGCTCCTGCATCCTTAAATCCCCCTTCGATGCGTTACTCGTTCGCCTTCTTCACCATCTCTTCCAGCTTCGCTTGATCAATCTCACCTTCGTATTTCTCGACGACCTCACCTTTTTTGTTGATGATGAACGTCACAGGTAAGTTGTAGATCCCGTAAGCCTTCTCGACCGAACTATTCGTATCCATGAGGATCGGATAGTCCGTTCCGCCGATATCCTTGATGAAGCTTGAGACACGAACCGGTGTTTCTCCGACATTGACCGCTACGAAATTGACACCTTGATCCTGCATCATCTGATAGTTGTCATTGATCAAAGGCATCTCTTTCTTACATGGTTCACAGAATGTCCCCCAGAAATTGAGTAAAAGTCCTTTTCCTTTGTATTCATCCATTGAGTGCTGTTTCTCACCGTATAAATCGACGAGCGCGAAACCAGGAGCATCATCGCCTGCCATGACACGACCGTTTTTATCACGTGTCGCTTGATCGACGAATTGCATGATGACAACTGCGCCTGCAAACAAGACCATCGTCATGATCATCAGACGCCAGAAGGAGCGTTTCTTCTTTTTTTGCTGGGCTGCTGCTAAGCGTTCTTCCGGATTTTGTTTTGTTTTTTTCATATTTTACCGCCTCCACCCATATTGTACTTGAAATCGCTTAAACGTTGATAAAATGTGAAATTCGTTAATCGTTTTGTCACAAAAAAAGAAAACTCAACCCGGAGGATGAGCTTCTCGCTTTACAAATTAACGTTTTTTTGTGTTCTTACGTCTTTTCGTAGGTGGAGCGGCTGGATCCGCTAGCTCACGCAATTGATTGACTTCTTTTTTTGAAAGTTCTCGCCACTCGCCAGAAGTAAGACCTGCCAGTGTCAAGAAACCGAACTGTTCACGTTTCAACTTCAAGACTTCTGAACCGAGTGTCTCGACCATTTGACGGACTTGGCGGTTATGTCCCTCGTAGATGACCATTTCGAGGATAGCCGTGTTTTTCTTCTTATCGATGTCACGCATCTCGACGCGTGCTTTCCCTGTCTTAAAGCCGTCCGGCAAGACGACGCCTTTTTCAAGACCTTTGACGTGGAAATATTCCGGTACGCCTTTGATTTTGACGATGTAACGCTTCGGTACCTTATACTTCGGGTGAAGCAGAAGGTTTGAGAATTCACCGTCATTCGTCATCAACAGAAGACCGCTCGTATTGTAGTCGAGACGACCGACTGGGAAGACACGATGACCTGGTGGTACGAGATCGACGACCGTCTTACGTCCTTTATCGTCTTCAACCGTCGAGACGACACCTGTTGGTTTATATAGCATGTAATAAACGTGTTCTTCCCGCTCGAGCTTGACGCCATCGACTTCGACTTCAGCACGCGCTCCAACTTTCGTTCCGAGCTCCGTGATGACTTTCCCGTTGACCTTAACGCGACCTGCTGTGATCAATTCCTCTGCTTTACGCCGTGAAGCGACACCTGCTTGTGCGATGATTTTTTGTAACCGTTCCATTAATTCACTCTCTCCTCTAATGAAGGATCATTCCGGAAGAAGAGATCTCCATCTGATTCGAACGTTTCTTCGAACTCGAGTGGTGGTAACTCCTCAATACTATTCAGACCAAAGTGGTCCAGGAAATGATCCGTCGTCTTATACAATTTCGCGCGACCAACGCCTTTGGCGCGTCCCGCTTCTTCAATCAAACCTTTTGCACTTAACGTATGGATGACGCGTTCCGTCTTGACGCCACGGACGACTTCGATATCAGCACGCGTGACGGGTTGTTTGTACGCGATGATGACGAGTGTCTCCATCGCTGCTCGAGACAAGGAGTCTTCTGCAAGCGAACCCGCATACGCCTGAATATACGGCGACATCTCTTTTCGTGTCACCATCTTAAAGACGCCACCCGACTCCACGATTTGCAACACCCGTTGCTCTGCTTCAAACATCGTCTGAAGAGCCAGTAACTGTTCACGCGCCGCCGCTTCACTGATCTCTAGTGCTTGACTGAGACCACGTGGGTCGATGCCGTCATCCCCGACGACGAATAACAAGCTTTCAATGATTTGTTCATACGCCAATCTGACTCTCCTCCTTCACCATGCTACGCAACAAAATGTCATCGGTCATTTGTTCACAATCAATGACGCGTTGCTTCACGAGTTCTAGGACGGCGAGGAAACTGACGACCAGTTCTTCGACCGTCGGCTGCTCCACAAAAAAGCCAAAGAATGTCGTACGCTCACGCGTCGCGACGTAACGGGCGACAGACTCCATCTGTTGCTCAAGCGACCGTTCTTCCCGTTTGACCGTCTTCGAACGACGTACCTTCCAAGCTTCCCGTTGGCGCATTTTTTCATAGGCACGTAATAAATCACTCAGTGATAACGTACCATTATACTCTTGTGCATCCGTGTCGAGATAACGCATCAAATCCTCTGGTTGTTTCGAAAATAGCTCAAGACGTGCCTCTTCCTTTTCTTTCAGGACGAGTGCTGCTTCCTTATATGCCTTATACTCGATCAACTGTTGAATCAGACCTTCTCGTGTCGGTTCTTCCTCGAAATCAGGAATCTCATCGTATTCCGTCTGTTCGATCGGCAAGAGTTGTTTGCTTTTCAGTTGCAACAGCGTCGCTGCCATGACAAGATATTCACTAGCAACATCTAGTTCAAGATGCTGCATCGCACGGATATAGGACACATATTGATCCGTCACCATGGAAACGGATATATCATAAATATCGATTTCTAATTTACCAACCAAGTGTAACAGCAAGTCCAGCGGGCCTTCAAACGCATCCATCTTTACACTGTATGATTCCATGATTCTCCCTGCCCATCAACGTTTTTTGCGCCTTAGTATACCATACAACTGGTGGGTTCGACTATGTTATATTCCAAGGAAGAGGTGATTCCATGAATCCGATCGAGCGATTCGTATTTGAATTCAACATCCGGCACGATTACTTCGAGTGCCATGAAATCTTAGAGGAAGTCTGGCAAGAAGGACAACGCCAGGACGAGGCGCTTGTCGGTCTGATCCAGCTGGCCGTCGCCCGCTATCATCACCGCCGCGGCAATACGACTGGGGCACAGCGGACATATGCGAAAGCATTTGATAAGATCGAACGTCACCGAGCTATGCTGATTGCGTCCGGGATCGACGTCTCATATTTGCTCGATCATCGCGACCATTTTACGGATAAGGTCTATCGGCACATCCCGTTACCTGTCTTCCCGGACGTCATCCGAACCGTCGCACTTGAAGCGACAGCACCTGATCTCGACTACGTGACGCATAAACATCGTTTGCGTGATCGTACGGATGTCGTTCTTGCACGGCAAGAAGCGCTACAAAACCGAAGAGACCGGTCCATCTAAGCCATGGACCGGTCTTTTTATTGATTTTTCCATTTGTCGACGAGGCGTTGCGTCTCTTCGGTCGCACCAATGATATCCGTTCGAAGAAGTTTGGCTGCTTCATCGAGTAGGAGATACGACATCCGTTCTCCACGGAAAGACGGTGATAATGCGATATGTTTCAATTCAGCATGGCCATCCATTAATTGAAACCCGATGACACCGACGAAATCCTCATCTTGTTTGTACAAATACAAGCGTTGGTCTTCTTCCTGTTCATAGGCTTGAACCGTTTCAAGCAAATACTTCGGATCCTTCACTTCGCACGAAAAGGCGATCAGCCCCATCGCGGTCCGTTCATTCAACTTCTTATATTTTACTAGCATGTGATTCTACACCTTCCTAATTTCAACAACTCTCAGGAGCATGAACGACTGAGACTCATTCATTCTACACCTTCTCACACAGAATTACTGCATTTTTTTCATAATCCATGAAAAAGGCAGGAGACCGTCATGTGACGTCCCCTGCATCTGAATCATGCTTGTTCTTCCATCACTTGGATGAAAGCACGCATGTAATCTGGTAGATCAGGCGGGCGACGGCTCGAGACGATATGTCCGTCGACGACAACGGCTTCATCGTGCCAAATCGCACCTGCATTCGTCATGTCATCCTTGATTCCTGGCGTACTCGTGACATTAACACCTTTTAAGATGCCAGCAGAGATCAACACCCAACCAGCGTGGCAGATTTGACCAATTGGTTGTTTGTTCTGGTCAAAATGACGCACCATGTTCAGGACAGAGTCAAAGCGGCGTAACAGATCGGGTGACCAACCACCCGGAACAAGAATCGCATCGTATTCTGCTGGATTGATCTCATCGAACGTCTTATTCGATTTGATCGGAACACCGTACTTCCCGATATACGTCTCATCTGCCTTCTCACCGACGATGTCGACGATCGCGCCTTCTTCACGTAAGCGATGGACAGGATACCATAATTCTAAATCCTCGAAGTCATTGCTGACGACTTGGATGATTCGTTTTCCTTCTAAACGCATGACAAACACTCCTTTACAAGTTGAGTTCCCTTACTGATTGTACCCGCTTCTAAAAAAAAGAAAAACTCCTCTTCAAACGTTTGAAGAGGAGCAAGAACTTATGCTTCGACGCGGATTTCTTTGATGCCAGCGCCTTGCTTCATTTTTTGTGCATGTTCGAGACCTGAAGTCACTTGTCCGAAGACTGTGTGTACACCGTCGAGGTGCGGTTGTGGCTCATGTACGATGAAGAACTGGCTTGATCCAGTGTTACGACCAGCGTGTGCCATCGAAAGTGAACCCGCTTTGTGTTTGTGTGGGTATGATGTAGACGTTTCGCAAGGAATCGTTTTTCCTGAACCGCCTGTACCGTTTCCGATTGGGCATCCGCCTTGTGAGACGAAGCCTGGGATGACACGGTGGAAGTTCAATCCATCGTAGAAGTTCGAGTTTGCAAGGTTTTCGAAGTTTTCAGTCGTGATCGGTGCTTCATCGTTGAACAATTCGAATTCGATTTTATTTCCATCTTCTAATAAGATATGACCAGTTTTTTGCATGTTTGACCAACCTTTCGTGCTTTTCAGCAAGAGATTCGTCACGATTCAAGATCGTGATTCCATGGTACAGTGTACCAAATTTCAGGACGTCGTGCAGACCTTTTTACTCGACGGCTGCCTCTAACACATCGAGTGTCACCGAATCCGTTGCTTCGACACGAATCCGAATTCCATTCGCGAGTGTCGTGACAGGATCCGTATGCCCGAAGTCCGCATCGAGAATGATCGGGAAATCATAGCCCCGCGTCGCGCGCAGAATGATGTCTTTGAGCGGGAAGTCCGGATCAAAATCGACCTTGCTCGGGAAGCGTCCGACGACGAGCGCCGCAATCTTGTCATACGCACCCATGTGTCGCAATTGCGTGAAATACCGGTCGATCGTTTCTGGTGTCTCACTTTCGTCATCCTCAAGCATCAAGACGACACCGTCAAATGATGGCAAGTATGGTGTCCCAGCAAGCAGCAAAAGTGTTCCCGTGTTCCCCGTCAGAATCGGACCTTCTGCGACGCCCGTCTTGACGATCGTGTACCCTGCATTCGGCTGATGCTCTCGTCTGCGATCATCCGCGACATCCCAGCGTAAAATCTCGTCCGTCCACTCTTCCGATGCTTCGATTCGACCGATCGGTTCCGTCTGCATGAACGTACGATTAAACGACTCTTCCGTATACGGATCAAGACCATCAAATTGACCGAACTGTGTCAGTAGCGCTGGTCCGACGAACGTCGTCAATCCTGTTTTCTGATAGATGCCAGCAAACAATGCGGTGATATCACTGTATCCGACGAAGATTTTCGGATTGTTTCGGATCAACTCATAATCAAGTTCATCGAGTAATTGGTGCGAGTTAAATCCACCGATTGTCGAGATGATCGCCTTAATCGACGGATCAGCAAACGCCATATGTAAATCTTGCAGACGTTCGCCGATCGTTCCTGCTGTATGACTATGAACAGCTGTTGCATTCGGCATCAAGACGACCTCGAACCCCATTTTTTCAAGTGTTGCGATACCGCGGGCGAGACGACGCGGTACGTATGCTGCGACAGCAGACGCCGGCGAGACGATAGCAATCTTATCCCCTTTTTGTAAGCGTGGTGGTTTCATGAAAGTTCCCCCTTATTCATTACAAGTATTTCCAGTATAACAAATCGAAAGGGAACCGCGTACTTTCATTTTTTAATCCATTTTATAGCGTTACGAACAACGAATTCCCGTCCTCCAGTAACTCACCTTTTTCCGAGACATAGTCAACCTTGACCGTCATGTATTGAAGGATCTTTTGTTCGCGCAACGACTTTGCCCACGCTGTAATCTGCGTTTTATCCTGTTCGCTTTGCTTGCGTGGAACGCTAATTAAAATCGTCGGAGCGACTTCCGTACGTAAATAAGCCTTTGAATCAAAACGCGCATTACCAAGCTGTTGAATCTTATCGTTATCAAACAGTACCACCATATCTAGTTCCGCGTTCACATCATTAAGAGTAGGCAACGTGATCCGTCGTTCTAACTGATCTTCCCAAAGTGACGCATGATACGTATCGACGAACCTTCCCGACTCCTCATCTTGATATACGAAAAACTCAGTATTCGTTTTTTCGTCAATCGCTCGTGCTGCGTACTCAAACGAAAAATTACCCATATTGTCGTAAATACTGCCAGTCACCTTCGCTGTCGGAAGATGCTTCTCTAAGTAAGTCTTTGCTTTTTGTTGTATTTCAGCCTCTCTCGTTTCATCCGAGTCCATGTCCTGTGTAAAAGCGTACGTCATCATCAATGCGCCACCCCCGATGACTCCAATTAGACTGACAATTCCAATCAACCAATGTTTCATGCACTCACCCCTTATTAAAAAAACCCATATTTTCACACCTTCAATTTTATCATAAAAAAAGAGTAGCGGACGAAGTCCACTACTCAAGTATTGCTGATTGGATTGCTTACTGAATGACAGCGTGAACGAGCGGACGTGCTTCCGGTTTCGTTTCACTGATGTGGTACGCGTGATCCATTTTTTCGATTGCTTGATCGAGTGTATCTTTGTTTGAACGAAGTGTTGCGATGACATCGCCGACTTCGACACGATCGCCGACTTTCTTGTGCAGCGTGACGCTTGCTGCGTGATCGATCTCATCTGCTTTCGTCGCGCGTCCTGCACCGAGGATCATTGCTGCAACACCAACTTCGTCAGCGATGATTTCAGAGACATAACCTGCTTTTGAAGCGACGAATGTTTTTTCGTATTTCGTTTCAAGTGCTTTTGTCATATCGTCAACGAGTGACGCGTCGCCACCTTGCGCTGCGATGAACTTCTTGAAGACGTCAAGTGCTGCTCCGTTACCGAGACGTGTTTCGAGATCCGCATATGCTTCGTCGAATGTCGGGTAGAAATCACCGAGGACCGCCATGTGTGATGCAATCGTCAAGGCGATGACTTTCAAGTCACGGACATCTTTCCCTTGAAGGACTTCGATCGCTTCCTTGACTTCGTTTGCGTTTCCGATTTCAAAGCCGAGCGGCTGATCCATGTCTGTAATGACAGCAACCGTCTTACGGTTGACACTCTTACCGATTGAAACCATCTCTGTCGCGAGTGCTTTTGCATCTTCAAACGATTTCATGAAGGCACCAGAACCTGTCTTGACGTCGAGTACGATGCTGTCTGCTCCTGCTGCGATTTTTTTCGACATGATTGAACTTGCGATCAATGGGATCGAGTTGACCGTCGCCGTGACGTCACGTAATGCGTAGAGTTTTTTGTCTGCAGGCGTCAGGTTACCCGTTTGACCGATGATCGCCATCTTAATGTCGTTGACTTGTGAGACGAACGCTTCTTCAGAAAGCTCGACGTCAAAACCAGGGAACGCTTCGAGTTTGTCGATGGTTCCACCTGTATGACCGAGTCCACGACCGCTCATCTTCGCAACCGGAATGCCGATTGACGCAACGAGTGGTGCGACGATCAGACTGATCTTGTCACCAACACCGCCTGTCGAGTGTTTATCGACTTTTTTCCCGTGGATACGTGAAAGGTCGATCACGTCGCCCGAGTTGACCATCGCCATCGTCAAATCAGCGATTTCACGATCTGACATTCCTTGATAGAAAATCGCCATCGACATCGCTGACATTTGGTAATCTGGAATCTCACCATTCGTGAATCCTTCTACCATTGCTTGAATATCAGCTGTTGCGAGTTCGCCACCGTCTCGTTTTGTTGCAATCAAATCTACCATACGCATAATCTAGTTCCTCCTCAGGAGTGTTTTGTGAGTTTTATAAACAGTCGTTACATTTTTTTGATCGAACCGCGAACGAGTGATAGGAAGTGTGCCCGGACACGTTCTGTCGTTTCGATGACTTCATCGTGGTGTAACGGTTGGTCGAGAATACCTGCTGCCATGTTCGAGACACATGAGATTCCAAGGACTCGCATATCGGAATGACGGGCAACGATGACTTCAGGGACCGTCGACATACCGACGACGTCGCCACCAAGCATCCGTGCCATCTTGACTTCTGCTGGCGTCTCATACGTTGGACCAGTGTTTCCGAAGTAGACACCTTGACGGACACGAATTCCGAGTTCATCTGCTGTTTCCTGTGCAAGACGAAGTAATTCCGCATCATACGGCTTCGACATATCCGGGAAACGTGGTCCCATCTCATCGACGTTCTTCCCGATCAATGGGTTCGTACCGAAGAAGTTGATGTGATCTGTGATCAACATCAAATCACCTGGTTCGAACGCTTCGTTACAAGCACCCGCTGCGTTCGTGACGATCAATGTCTCAACGCCAATCGCTTTCATGACGCGTACTGGGAACGTCACCATATCCATCGAATATCCTTCGTAGAAGTGGAATCGCCCTTGCATCGCAACGACTTGTTTCCCTTCAAGAGTACCGAAGACGAGTTGTCCCGCGTGTCCTTCGACCGTTGATACTGGGAAGTTCGGGATTTCATGATATGGAATCGCGATCGGATTTTCGATCTCATCCGCGAGGACACCCAGTCCTGAACCGAGAATCAATCCGATTTCCGGTTTCGCCTGCATCTTGCTTTCTAAAAACGAACGTGTTTCATTCCAGTTGACTGTCATCTGAATCGCTCCCTCGAATTATAGTTCTGTTAAAAAGCTTGTTCCGTGTGCCGGCATTTTGACACCGAAGTTTTCTGCGACCGTCGCTCCAAGATCAGCGAACGTTTCACGGATACCGAGCGGTTTTGCAACACCATTTTTATGGTAGGCAAGCAATGGTACGTATTCTCGCGTGTGGTCAGTCCCAGCATGAACCGGATCGTTTCCGTGGTCAGCCGTGATGATCAAGAGATCGTCTTCGTTTAAGCGAGCAAACACTTCCGGAAGACGCGCATCGAACTCTTCGAGTGCTTGTCCGTAGCCTTGCGGATCACGACGGTGTCCGAACAACGCATCGAAATCGACAAGGTTTAAGAAGCAAAGTCCGTTGAAATCACGATCAAGTTGATTCACGAGCTGATCCATCCCGTCCATGTTCGACTTCGTCCGGATTGCATCCGTGACGCCTTCTCCATCGTAGATATCAGCAATCTTACCGAGCGAGATGACATCAAGTCCTGCCGTCTCGAGTTCGTTCATGACCGTCCGGTCGAATGGTTTAAGTGCATAGTCGTGACGGTTCGCTGTCCGGACCCACGCTCCTGCTTCACCAAGGAATGGACGTGCGATGATACGACCGAGCATGTACGGGTCATCCCGTGTGATATCGCGTGCATATTCACAAATCCGGTACAATTCTTCTAATGGCACGACTTCTTCGTGTGCTGCGATTTGAAGGACAGAGTCTGCCGACGTATAGACGATCAGGGCGCCTGTCTCGACATGTTCTTGTCCGAGTTCGTCGAGAATTTCCGTACCAGAAGCCGGTTTATTCCCGATGATCTTCCGCCCTGAGAACTCTTCTAAGCGATGAATCAAATCATCCGGGAATTTTTCGAAGACACGGAATGGTGTATCGATCCGGAGTCCCATGATCTCCCAATGCCCTGTCATCGTATCTTTCCCTGCAGATACTTCCTGCATTTTTCCGTATGCCGCAAGCGGTGCTTCTTCAGCTGAGATACCTTCGATCGGTTCGATATGCGAGAGACCGAGTTTTGCCATGTTCGGCATGTTGAGTCCGTTGCGTTCACGCGCGATGTGACCGAGCGTATGCGAACCAAGATCTCCGAACTGTTCAGCGTCCGGTGCTTCTCCGATTCCTACGGAGTCCATGACGATCAAAAATACACGTTTAAATGATTGAGCCATTTGCTGTTCCTCCTATATACGAGCTGTAGTTGTGCGATTCCCGTTACGATTTTTCCCGGAAAGGGACTAGACAAAACGCATCATTTGTCTGAAGTCAGACCTTTAAAAGATAGAATCATCATGCCCGTGGATGATGTTTCTTATACACGTCGTGGAGTCGTGCTTTGTTGACGTGTGTATACATTTGTGTCGTCGACAAATCAGCGTGTCCTAGCATCTCTTGCACGACGCGTAGATCAGCACCATTTTCAAGAAGATGGGTCGCGAACGAATGACGCAAGACATGCGGCGTGATTTCTTTTTCGATACCGGCTTCCTTTGCCCGTCGTTTGATCATCTTCCAAAAACCTTGTCGTGACAAACGATCACCGCGACTGTTCAAGAAGACATCGTCCGTCTGTTGACCTCCGAGACTATTACGCGCGAGGTCAAGATATGTCCTGACGCTTTCAATCGACGTCGAACTCATCGGGATGATACGGGACTTGTTCCCTTTCCCGATACACGACAGATACCCTAGTTCGAGTTGCAAATCGTTCAACTTCAGTTGTAGCAGTTCGCTGACGCGCATCCCTGTTCCATAGAGAAGCTCAAGCATTGCTGCATCTCGTCGTGTAAGCGGATCGACACCGACGACCGAATCAAGCAAACGTTCGACGTCGGTTTGACTCCAGACGACGGGAAGCTTCTTCTCCGGTTTCGGTAAATCAAGATGACGGGACGGATCATGCGTCGTTAGTTCCTCTTCGACCAGATATTGATGGAACGAACGGATTGAGCTCGTCGCCCGGCGGACCGTCGATCGTGACTTGCGTGCTTCAAGCAATCGTTCAATGTGGTCGACGATATGATGTCGGTGAACCTGTTCAAACGAAGAAACTTCCGCTGTTTCGAGCGTCTGTAAGTATTGATTCAAATCATTTCGATACGCAGCTGCCGTATTCGCGGACATTTGCCGTTCAATCACTAAATAGTTGATAAATGCTTCCAGTTGTTCACGCACTGAACTCATCCTCTTCGTTTACGAAATCGCTTACTTCCCCATCATATCAAAGGTGTAAACCGTTGTGAAGAGGTCTGACCTATAAAAATTGAAAAAGAAAAACCATCCGAAATTTCCTCGGACGGTCAGACTGTTTGTGTTTGCGATTGTTCCAACGCTTCCCGAGCGTGACGCTCTTGGCAGACACGGCAGACGCCATGGAATGTCAGGCGGTGATCCTTGATTTTGAAGTGGAATCGGGACACGATTTCTTTCTCTACTTCTTCCAGCATATCGTCTAAAATCTCTTCGACGGATCCGCATTCGATACAGACGAGATGGTGATGCGAATGACTCGCACCTTCTTGTCGTAAATCAAACCGGGATACGCCATCTCCGAAGTTGACCTTATCGACGACTTCGAGCTCCGTCAATAATTCGAGCGTCCGGTAAACCGTCGCAAGTCCGATGTCGGAGTTCTTTTCTTTTACAAGGAGAAAGACATTTTCGGCACTGAGGTGATCCGACTCATGTTCGAGCAGGACACGCACAGTCGCTTCACGTTGGGGAGTCAGCTTATATCCTTTACCGCTTAGCTGTTTTTTGATGCGTTCTACACGACTTTCCATCATAGCGCCCCCTTTGTTCGAACTGATGCTATTATCATAGCTGATAATCAGTCTTTTTTCAAATTAAAATGATTATCAACTGAAAATCATTTAAATGAGAATCATTTTAAAGTACGGATCTGCCAATGCTGGATCGCCATGATCGTCTTCGCGTCGACAATCGTTCCGTTTGCAACAAGTTCGAGCGCTTGTTCAAGCTTCAATGTTTTGTTCTCAAGGAACTCATCTTCATCGAGCTGACGATCACCGGCAGTCAGACCAATCGCTTCATAGATATGTACACGTTCGCTACAGAAACCAGGCGCACCGTAGAAATCAAAGACATGTCGTAACTCTTTCGCGACGTAACCTGTTTCTTCCTTTAATTCACGTCCTGCACAATCGAGTGGATCTTCACCTTTCTCGAGTTTGCCCGCTGGTATCTCGATTGATAGACTCTCGAACGCCTTCCGATATTGTTCAACGACAATCAGATCCCCTTGTTCATCAAAAGCGATGATGGCGACGGCACCATTATGATAGACCAGTTCACGAACCGAGGTATTACCGTTCGGTAACGTGACGACATGTTTCTCGACATCAAAAACTTTTCCTTCATAGATCACTTCACGTTCAATCGTTTTTTCTTCCATCGGTAGTGTTCCCCTCTTCTATCCTAGTTTACGTTCTCTGTCATGATTAGTATGCCGTTTCCGACGTATTGCCGCAAGACTTCAAGCCGTCTTTTTCATAAGATATGATACACTAGAATGCAGAAGTTCCAAACTTACAGTTCATTTAAGAAAAGAGGGAATTGAACATGTCATTAGGATTAGGTACGATGACGATCTTAAAACGCGGACAGGAAGAAGCGGCAGCAATCCTGCGGACGGCACTCGACGCGGGTATCACCCATTTCGACACAGCGGATGTCTATGCAAACGGAGCCGTCGAATCGATTATCGGCCAAACCTTCGCGCAAGAGGATCGTAGTCGATTGTTTCTTGCCTCAAAAGGTGGCAATCGAATGAATGCGACCGGAACCGGTTGGACATGGGATCCGAGTTATGACTATCTAAAGCAAGCTTGTCTTGAAAGTTTGAATCGTCTTGAAACTCCTTATCTCGATCTGTATTACGTCCATGGCGGTACGATTGATGATGATATCGATGCGTCGATCCGCGCAATGGAAGATTTAAAAGTAGAGGGGAAGATCAAGGAATATGGTCTGTCGTCACTGCGCCCGAATGTCATCGAATATTGGCTCGAGCACAGTAATTTCTCTTACTTGATGACGCCTTATTCGTTGCTCGATCGCCGCATCGAAGAGTTGTTGCCACGCTTAAAAGAGAAAAACATCCAAGTCGTTGCCCGTGGTCCACTGGCAAAAGGACTCTTGACACATGAAAGTGCTTCACGCCTGCAGTCGGTTGATCGGTTCGAACAATTCGATAAGGAAACGCTTGAGGCGAGTCTACAAAAACTTCAAGATTTCCCGCTTCCGGCGCTTGCATTGCAAGCCATCGATCAACAGGTCGATATCGTCCTTCCTGGCGCGTCAAGCGTGTCACAGCTTCAGGCAAACGTCCAAGCGATGAAAGAGTCGATCTCGCAAGCTCAAATCGACCAGGCATTTGCTACACTGCCGGTTCATCACTATACGGAACACCGTTGAGGTTTAACTCTTCATATCTCCGGGAAACTCCTTTTTTGTAACGTTCATACAGAGGAGGAGTTTTATTATGGCTCGTATTTTAATCGTATCAACAAGTGCAGATGACATGAATGGTCACAAAACAGGATTATGGTTCGAAGAGTTCGCAGCACCATACAACCTGTTCAAAGACGCAGGACATGACGTGACGGTCACTTCGATCAAAGGTGGCGACGTCCCGATCGATAAAGCATCGATTGTCAAAGAAATCTTGCCGAAATTCCAAGATGCACGTCGTGCGTTGCACGACACGAAAGCACTCTCAGAAGTCGATCCAGCATCATTTGATGCTGTTTACTTCCCAGGTGGTCACGGTGCGGTCGTCGACTTCCCGAATAACCCACAAGTGGCAGGTGCCATTGAAGCTGTCATCAAAAAAGATGGCGTCGTCGCATCGGTCTGTCACGGTCCAGCGGCCTTCGCACACGTCATGATCGATGGCAAACCTTTCGTATCAGGTCGTCAAATCAACGGCTTCACAGACGAAGAAGAAAAATCGACAGGTCTCGAAGATAAAGTACCATTCTTGCTTGAGACGACACTTCGTGGTGAAGGCGCTACTTTCCTGACATCAGATGCTGGTAAGGAATTCGCAGTCATCGACGGCAACGTCGTCACAGGACAAAACCCGGCTTCAAGTGAAGCGGTCGCGAAACTTGTCCTTGCGAAACTTGCGACACAAGCTTAATACGATACCTTTATACAAAATGGAGCAAACGACATAACGTCGTCTGCTCCATTTTTTTGGCGTGAATTACAATCGGTGAAGTGAATCCAATCGTTCGAGATCAGCTTCAGTCTCACGTTTTTTTTGTTCGAGTCGCTTTAACTCGTCCTCGAGTTGTTGCTGTTGTGCCTGTAGCGCAGATCGTTCTTCCTCTGTAAAGGAACGAGCTACTTCTTTTTCTTTGAAATACCACCACTTTTTAATTTTCTCAGGTGGCGGTCCGAGTTCAATCTGTTGCTCGTGTTGTTTGACCTCATCTATTTGTTCAGCATGCGCCAATTGAAGCTGCTTCAATTCCGCCTCATAAGTGGCTTGTCTCGCTTCAAGAATTGGTGTGAGGTACGCGAGGATATGCGCAGTAAAGTCTCGCTTGACGACCCGTCGTAACACATCTCGCCGAAGGGAAGCTTCCGAATGACCTGAGGCATTCTCCCAAACGATTGAATCCGCTCGTTCTAGAATCTCCTCTTCTTCTGCTTCTCCGAGCCAACGTAATTTCAGCAATAATGGTTCAAGGAGTGCCTCTTCTACATACGCCGTAAATTGCGAATACGAGATCGCTTCTCGTATCAGCGGTTCTTCATGTAAGCGAAATAATGCTTCCGCCTCTTCCTCAATCCAGTCTTCATAGTCATTAAAGTACATCGATTCTCTCCTTACTAAATCCTATTACAAAATAAAACTGGCTCGAATCCGCCATCTACATGACAGTCGAGCCAGTTTTGTTAGACGTTCGCTCCGTTTTTTTTGATTTCCGCAATTGCCCAATCACACCAGTCCAAGTAATTCAACATCATACGCAAGCCGTATTCACTCGTCAAGGTCTCCCCTAGTGTCGCACCGTTCTCGAGATGATCGTGACGCCAAGTTTGCATCATCTCGACGGCAAATTGATGGTGTCGCTTCGATTCTTCTAGATAAGCGACAGCTTCCTCTGGTGGGAGAAGATGCAGGAGCGAGACCCGCATCAAGTTCTCATCCTTCATCTTCGGTTTGAATTCATTTGGTGTCCGTAACCATTCAACGAGCTCCGTACGCCCTTTATCGGTAATCGAATAGACTTTCTTGTCCGGCAAGTCTTCTTGGACGATATGAACACTCGTCACGAGCTCTGCCTCTTCCATTTTCAACAACTCTCGGTATATTTGAGTATGGTGTGCGGTCCAGAAGTGGATCATCTGTTTTTTAAAAGTCGCGCTTAAATCGTAACCGGTCGCTTCCCCTTGGGTCAGCAGCCCGAGTAGTGCAAATCGTAATGCCACTGGCTGCACCTTCTTTCCTTCTTTTGTATATATACTTAATTATCTCAAATATATCTTAATTTCGCTACTCTTGCGTCGAACGAATGTACGATTAAAAAAAGACCTACGAGCGAAATCACATTCGATCGTAGGTCTTCATGCGTTATTTCTTTCCCATTCTTTCTATTTACGTAATTGCTCGATTCCCTGTCGTACATGTCTCCAGTAAGAAGAAGGATGCGGAACGAATTGACGACGATCGAACCACTCGCCTGTCGTGTCCTGAATACGCTCGATGGACATGTCAGCGATTCGCTCAAACTGCTCGATCGAAAAAGCAATCAATCGCTTCACTTCTGTTTCCTGGAGGACGTATGCGTCTATCGCTTGATCACTTCGAGCAAGAAAGACATGGCATCGCTCACAGTCCCAGAGCGACGCATCCCGAAACTCCTCTTCCTGGATGCCAAGCGGCATCAATTGATCAAACGTACACGTCAAACCAATCTCTTCCTCGAGTTCCCGGACACCATCCTCGACTGTCTCATTCGCAAGCAAGTGACCCGCTGCCGTGATATCAAGCATTCCTGGAAAGTCCTTCTTTTGTTCAGACCGTTGCTGGAGCAGCACGACGTCCCGCTTTGGATCGTAAACGAAACAATGAAACGTTTCGTGCCACAAGCCGTTTGCGTGGACTTCTGATCGTGGATGAGGTCCGAGCAGGTTGCCCGCTCGATCCACAGTCATGATCATCTCTTGTTCACTCATCGTAACACCTTCGAAGCTTGATGGAATCGCTCCCCGACCGTATAGAGTTCAGCAATCAAAAAGACAATTGCGATCCAAATGATGGCGCTTGGGAACAGGATCATCGCTGTTAGGAATAAGAACCCTTCCGTTCGCTCGACCAGTCCCGGTTGATATTGAAACGACTTGTAGCCGTAATTTTCACTGACCGCTCCGATTGCAAGGAACATCGTCATCCCAATGACGAATGATGCGACGAGCAACAGAATAACGACCTGCGTTTCCGGAAATCGGAGTGCAAGACCAATCAGCACTGACAGCTCGACGATCCGGTCGAGAACAAGGTCGAGAATCGTGCCGATTGGAGTCGTCTTTTCTTTTCGTGCCATCGTTCCATCGATGACATCAAGCATGCCCGAGATCCACAATAAGACAATCGCCGTTCCCATCATATCGTTATAGACGAAAAAGCCCGTCGCACCACCGATGATGCCGGAGATGATCGTCACCTGTGTCGCCGATAATCCAATTTTCTTAAATAAGGTCGCCCCTTGATCAAATAGGGGTTGAACGATTTTACGCGCACGCGTATCTAACATGTCACCCCTCCTTTCTAACGATATAGCCTTCTTTCTCATGAATCGTCTCGTCTGAAGAGAGCACGAGTCGTTCTCCGGATGCTCGTTCGACTTCGTAGAATCGAACACCGTATTGAATGAGTTCTTTCGTAATCGTAACACGTTCATCCGTCTCCTTCGTCGGTCTTGAGACCAAGTTGACTGCCGTCAACGGATGCCATGTTTCTTCAATTTGAATGCCTTCGCCAAAAAACGGGCTGGTCTGGCTCAGCGTAATCGGTGTACCATGATCGACGATTCGCCCCTGTTCTAAGACATAGACGATATCCGCCATCGCCATTGCCTCTTCCCGATCGTGTGTGACAAGGAGTGTCGTGACACCTTGTTCCTCGGTCAACTTCCGAATCAATGTCCGTAGTTCCCGTCGTCTCGGTACATCTAGACTCGAGAACGGTTCATCGAGCAACAAGAAGTCCGGTTGACTCGCCAGCGCACGAGCTAAACTCGCCCGCTGCTGTTCGCCCCCTGACAATTCGTGAACAGCACTTTTTCCTCTTCCCTCGAGTCCGACGCGATGTAACCAGGATTCGAGCTCGATCGGTGTTAATTGTTTGGCACCGAGACGGATGTTCTGTTCGACGTTCAAATGTGGGAACAACAGCGACCGTTGAAACATCATCGTCACACCTCGCTGATTCGGTGAAAGAACAGTCACATCTCGGTCACCGAACTGAATCACTCCACTCGTCACACGTTCGAGACCCGCAATCAGGCGGAGAAGCGTCGTTTTCCCACTACCACTCGGTCCGACTAAAGCCACACATTGTCCAGATGCGATATTTAAATCGATATCAGACAACACATGCTTCGTTCCAAATCGTTTATTGACTTGTTGTATCGTGACTTCCATTTAAACGCCTCCGTACGATTCGTATCCAACTAGAAAAAATAACGGCTTGTCCAGCATAAAAGAGAATGGGCACCCCGATCAACCTGAGTGTCGCTAGACGCGCCGCCCCTTGCGAATTACCAGAATACGCCGGGAATACTTCGAGTGATATCATGCGGACGATCCCACCACCAATCAACGCAACTAGTGCATACTGACTGATCGTGATCACCGTGACGAGTAGCGTCACGGATTGTAACGTCGACCGAAGCATCGGTCCCGTCAAATAGAACCAACGCTTGAACCGGTTCCCCTCAATCAAGACCATCTGTTCAAGCATCCGTTCTCCGAGCGCCTGAAATCCGTTCGTGTACAAGCGAACTGTATACGGCAAGGTCGGCAGAAGCAACACGAGCAGGACACCAAAAAATCGATCTGCCAAACCAAGACGGATCCATGTCAAATAGAGACCGAATGATAGCAATAACACGGGAACGAACAGCGGCAAACTAATCAAGAACTCTGCTATACGAATCCGTTTCCCCGTTTGAAAGGCAATCGCTTTTCCTGCCATGTACCCGAAGAGATGATTCAACAATACGACGGCACAAATCATCGCGACGGTCGTGCCGAGCGTCGCTTCTAGGCGCGGATTCCAATTCCACTCTCCTGGAATCAAACCAATTAAAGGAACGATGAACAGGATTACAACGAATACAGTCACACTGATTTTTTTTATCATTCGCTTCGCCCCCTACTGATCTTCGTTGCCAGTGGGCGTGTCAAACCAGTCATAAGCAATAGCAGGAGGAAGAGTCCTCCCGTCAAGACGACACTCATTGCAAAAGCGAGTGGTTGCTCCGATAAATCGCCTTGTGTATACAAATCGAATGCATAGACGCCAAGTAATTTTGGATAGGTCACGCCGAGCAGTGCTGGAATCTCATATGCGAACAGGATAAAGGCAAGCAAGATAAATGCTGCCTCAAGCATCGGAACGAGTAGGAAAACACCCCGCGCATGCCAGAATCGGCGCACTGGTGATAAACCGAGCATCATACCGAGTTCTTGATAACGCGAATCAAGGCGCCGGACCACCGGTAAGAGATAAAAAAACACGAACGGAATTTCTTTATACAGATACGTCAAGATGACATTAAAATAATTCCCTTCATGCGGTCCGATGACAGGCACATCACTCAAATAGAGAATCGCGAGGTATGCTGCTCCTAGATGAGGGATGAATAAAGGAATCGCAAGTAACGCAGCTAGTCTTGTTCTGCTCAAGAGCCTTGCGAGCACCACACCAATGATCAGCGCGAGCACCGTACTGACGATGGCCACGTAACTACTGACGGTTAGACTCTCTAAAAAGACGTCATCCGTCAGTAGCTCATGATAGTCGGCGGGTGACGTCATTGAAACACTGACCCACAGCCCGTATAAGACCATCCCTGCCATCAGAATTGCAGCAGGATATACGTTACCGCGCCACACGAGACGGCCATTCCTTACGGATCATCTCGAAGACCGATGGATCTAGTTCCGTCCGGACTTTCCCTTCAAAGACACTCGGCTTCGGTGTCGACGGTGCGGCCGGTACATCAGCGAACTGCTTTTGTTCTGCCTGATCAAGTGTCGACAAATCGAGACTCGTTCCGTCTCCCCAATACGTCGCATCGTATTTTTTCAACTGTGCTTCTGGTGATAACAACGTATTGATCGTAACGAGTGCACCTCTCGGGTTCGGTGCATTGAATGGTACGGAAAGGAAATGGGTCGATGCGATTGAGCCATCCTTCAAAACAATCGGACGCGTTTGTTTCGGAAACGTTCCTGACTTCACTTCTTGTTCTGCCCGTCGTTCGTTGAAGCCCATCGTGAAGTCGACGTCTCCCTTCGCGTATAACTGATCGAGTTGCGCAAGCGTCTTCGGATACGTCTTCCCCTTTTTCCAGAGGTACGGTTTGATTTCGTTCAGGTAAGCCCATGTCTTCTTGAAGTCTGCTTTTGGGTCTTTTAGGGTCGCGTTCGATTCGACACCATACATGACGTGACGGACGAAGGCGTTTCCTGTAAAATCCGTCACTTCTGGATACGTGAAGCGTCCTGGATTTTCCTTGACCCAAGACTTCAACGCTTGTAAGTCCTTTGGTGGCGACTTTACATCAGCTGCGTCATAGTGCAACGTATATTGGACTTTTCCCCATGCGGCTTCGAGCCCGTCTGTTTTCGTACCGCTATCTGAACTTTGGGCGGCAGCATCAACGTATTTCATGTTTGGAAGAACTTTTGTAATTTCCCCATAAAGTAACTCATCTTTTTTAGCATTCAAGAAGTTATCGCCATTAATCCAGACGACATCGATGACGCCTTTTTCCTTACCTGCCTTTTTCTCAGCACGTAATTTTTGAATAATGTCTGCCGTCTCGATCGGAACGCGTTCGAGTGTAATATTATGTTCCTTCTTCAGACGGGGCGTCACATATTCATCGATATAGGCGTTGATTCCGTCATCGCCCCCCCACATGTACATCCGAACCGTTGATTTTTCTGCTTCTTTCTCAATCGTCTGATAAGCGGTTCCTAAAACGGTTTTCGGTTCCGGTGTCGCATCCGGCGTCCCGCACCCGGCAAGCAAGGTACCTAAGGCAAGAAAGCTCATTACTTTTGTTTTCATTCGTTGTTCTCCTCCGTCATCACTTTTTGTCAAAACCTGATTTTCCTAACCATTCAATCAGCCGCGGCATGACGCCGTACCCTTTTGCGGAAAGCTCCATCCACCACGGCGCATTGACCTCTCGCTTTCGGCGACGCATCGCCCGAACGACGGTCAGTGCGAGTTGTTCTTTCGATAAGACGATCGAAGCCACGTTTTTTTCATATTTTCGGCTGATGTCAGCTCGAACAAAAAATTCCGTCGCAATCGGTCCTGGGTTGACCGTCATGACGTGGATGCCTTTTGGACGTAACTCCAGACGTAACGCATTCGAAAACTGCAACATAGCAGCTTTTGTCATGCAATAGATCGTCGACTTCGGTGTCGGCAACTTTCCTGCCTGACTCGCGATATTGACGATCATGCCGCCTTCTCGAAGTAACGGAAGGCACGCTTTCGTTAGACGAACAGGACTTAAGACATTGATTCGGTGCATTGATTCAATCGTTTCAATCGAGGTATCGTCTAGGAAGCTGAATTCCCCGAAACCTGCGTTATTAATCAAAATATCAATCCGTCCATAACGATTTGCGAGTGTTTTCGCAAGCATTTCGGGCGCCTCTTCCAAATCGTAGACCAGGTAGTCTGCCTGGAGTTCAGACGCTAACGTTTGTAATCGATCCTCGCGTCGTGCGATTAAAATCAAGTTTGCCCCTTCTTTATGCAGAGTGCGCGCCAGTGCTTCCCCGAGTCCACTTGAAGCACCGGTGATGACGATCGTCCGGTTGATGAGTTGCATTAAACTTCCTCCATTTTCGAATAGTAGAGGATACCAGATCGTTTCTCAACCGTAATCGCACCACGTGCGACAAGCGTATCAAGACGTGCCTTCATTTCACTCATGACGAGCGGGAATGATTTTTTTAATCGATTCCCATACGTCACTTGTGCTAATTCAAATAACGTATGCTCTTCTGAAAAATACTTTAACAGTTGATCGCCGCGTGCCTTGCGTTGCATCAATCGTTCTTCAACGAGTGCCGCGACATCGCGAATTGGATCACCATGACCGGTATACGCAATTCGGATCTGTTCTCCTTGTAGTTTTTCCAAGGAGTCGAGATACGCAAGAACGGGTCGTTTCACGAGCACGTCATCACCCGGTTGCGGTTGTTCAAGCAACGGGTTCGGTTCGACCCGGTCCAGCAAATGGTCCGCCGCGAACAATATACCATCGTCGCTTAAAATTCCGATTTGGTCACTCGCATGACCTGGCAGTTCGATGACACGATATCGCCCAGAAGGTGTAATTGCGTCGCCTTCCTTTAATATGAAATCAAGCTGACCTTTTCCAAGCCATTTTAAGGCAGATTGATAGCTCGGTAACATCTCTTGAATCGCTGACGGAACACCAAATGAAGTCGCCAGTCGACGTAAGAACACGTCCCCATTGTTTAGGAACGTCTCGTCCTGTTCCAAATACGGGCGCAACCGCGCATGTCCATAGACAGGAATGCCTTTCTCTGAAAATCGATGTGCCATCCCAGCATGATCCGCATGGTGATGCGTCACGATGACACGATCTAAATCCTCAACCCGCAAATCGTGTCGCGCAAGCGTCTGTTGCATCATTTGCCACGCCTCGAGTGTATCGGGTCCACAATCAATGAGGATGTTTTCCCCTTCCGTTCGTAACACATAACAGTTCACGTCCCCTACAGGAAATGGTGTGGGAATCGGAATCGGGATGATTTCGTCTGATACAGTCATGCCTACACGCCTCTTTTCTCTCGTCCATTTTCTTTCATTATAGAGAGAATGAAGCTATAGCGCCAAACTTTGTGCGTCAACGGATGATATTTGTTGTCTAGCTTACGCTAGAGTATAAGAAATGGATGCACAAAAAACCGACCTTTCCGCAGATTGAAAGGTCGGTCAAAAACTTATTTTAAGTTGAGGACTGTTAATTTGTCGCGTGTCATCGAAGCTAAGCTACGTCCGACACCTTGAACACCAAGACCCGATGATTTAACACCGATGAATGGGAAGTGGTCAGGACCACGTTCCGTACGTCCATTGATTTGAACAGAACCTGTTTCAAGCGCGTCCGCTACCGCAAACGCAGCATCGATGTTTTCCGTGAAGACACTTGCTTGAAGACCGTATTCTGATTCGTTCGAGTATGCGATCATTTCGTCGACCGAGTTAACACGAATAATTGGAAGAACTGGTCCGAACGGCTCTTCCCAAGCGACGCGCATGTCACGTGTCACGTTGTCAAGAAGTGTTGGTTCGATCAAGTTCGCTGTACGTCCGCCACCTGTGACGAGCGTTGCGCCCTTGTCTGTTGCGTCCGTGATCAAGCCTTCGACGAAGTCCGCTGATTTCGTATCGATGAGTGGTACGACGACACTTTCTTGTTCAGGTGAACCGACTGTCAATTTTGCAATTCGAGTCTTAAGTTCTTCAATGAGCGCATCCGCTTGGTGATCGAGAACGAAGACACGTTTGATTGCTGTACAACGTTGACCTGAGTAAGAGAATGCACCACTGATGATGTGATCTGCTGCAAGTGACAGGTTCGCATCCTCAAGAACGAGTGCTGGGTCTTTTCCACCGAGTTCAAGGACAAGTGGAATCATTGCCGATTGACGTGATAAATGTTGTCCTGTTCCTGTACCACCTGTGAATGTGATCATGTTGATTCCCGGATGAGCTGTCAAGTAATCACCGATGACTGATCCACGACCTGTGACGATGTTGACGAGTCCAGCTGGAAGGCCGGCTGCGACGAGCGCCTCAACCATTAAGATACCGCTGATTGAACCTTGTGTTGCCGGTTTAAAGACGACGGCGTTCCCTGTCATGAGTGCAGGTGCGAGTTTCGCTGCTGCCAAGTTAACTGGGTAGTTGAACGGTGAGATGGCAAGCACGACACCGAGTGGCGCTTTTTTGATGATCGCGATTTTTTTCGCGCTACCGCCTGGGAACGAATCCCCTTGCATCATCTGACCGTCGAAACGGAGACCTTCTTCCGCAGTGTAGCGAATGATTTCAGCTGTCCGTTTGACTTCTTTGACGCCATCTGCACGTCCTTTACCGACTTCGCGCATGATGACTTCACCGATTTCGTCCGCACGTTTCTCGAGTTCCGTTGCCCAAGCGTGAAGCAGTTCAGCCCGTTTGTTCGCTGGTTGTTTTGCCCACTCTGCTTGTGCCGATTTCGCTGAAGCGATGGCACGATCGACTTCTGGTTTTGTCATCGCTTGAACACGACCGACAAGATCCTCTTTATATGGTGAAGAGATTTCAATCGTCTCTTTTGATTCACTTTCATGCCATTTTCCATCTAGTAAAAACGTGTAGGTTGTTGCTGTAGTCATTCCACTCTACCTCCATTTATTTTTATCTCTCTCATTTCAGTGTGTGGCTGCATAGCTTATTGTAATCAATTGGTCTGACAAATGCCAAACTTTTTGCTTAACATATTATGAAAGCGATTACAACAATTTTTTTGTCGATTCAGAACTAGAATTTTTAACGTAGCATGCCGATAACTAGTCAGAAGTGAAGTGAAGGTAATGGAAAGGGGCACAACCATATGTACAATCAGCACGATATTTTATTAGAAGCCGGCACGAACGAACTCGAGATCGTCATCTTCCATTGTGGTCCGTATACGTTCGGTATCAACGTCATGAAGGTTCGGGAAATCATCGTTCCGCTCCCGATGACACCACTTCCGGGTACACCGGATGCTGTCAAAGGATTGATCGAACTCCGCGGCGAAGTCATGACGGTGATCGATTTGCCTACAGTCATCGGTGTTCCCCACGACGAAGCAACCGAGGATCGACTGATCATCTGTGAATTCAATGGAGAAAAGAGTGTCCTACGCGTTGATTCCGTGACGGAAATCCGCCGTATCTCATGGGAACAGATCGATACACCAAACGAACTCGCTCGTGGCATCGAAGGGTTAACGAACGGTGTCGTCAAAACGGGAGACAAGATGATCATCCTGCTCGACTATGAAAAAATTGCCCTTGAGCTCTCACGCAAGGATATCTTCGCCCGCGAAGAAGGACGTCGCGTCCAGTCCCGTGACCGGTCCGATAAAATCATCTGGATTGCCGAAGACTCGGAAATGCTCCGGACGTTGATCATCGAAACACTCGAGGAAGCCGGTTACCACGGACTGAAGTGGTTCATCAATGGTAAGGAAGCTTTTGATGCGTTTGAGAACGGAAGCAACTGTGATCTCCTGATCACCGATATCGAGATGCCGAAGATGGATGGACTTCATTTAACGAAACGACTCCGTGAAGATGATCGTTATGCAGAACTGCCGATCATCGTCTTCTCCTCCTTGATTTCCGACGATTTACGCCATAAAGGCGAGTCCGTTGGTGTCAATGCACAAATCACGAAACCGGAAATCGGTCGATTGATCGAAACGGTTGATTCATACGTCTTATAAGAAAAAAGAAAAAAAGCCGACGAGATGTCGGCTTTTTTAATCTATTCGATTCCTCAACGCAGTACGTCAAGATTTTTTCCAGTAAACACATCGAGCCAGATGACCCGGAATTCAACCATGCTGTCTTCAATCCGATCGACGATTTCTTGCGTCCCGGTCATGGAACCGGATTCTGCTTCTTTTTCAAGCAGTTCGAAATCATCGGCTAAATCATCAGCGGCAACGGAATAGGAAGCACCTTTTAGCAAGTGAGCGAGCTTCTCAGTTTGCTCAGCATCTTGTTTAGCGACGGCATCTTTCAGTTCAGGAAACTTTCGATCGAACTGCGCGATATACGTCTCTCCAATTTTTTGAAGGAACGCGTGATCCCCACCCGCGATCGATTGAAGTTCTTCGAGCTTCTTAGCATTAAAAAAAGGCATGTCTTCCCCTCCTCTGTTTTCATCTTATCACTAATCTTCGTAAAAAAAAATCGGAGAATCATTTACACGCCATCGTTTCTATTTCTATAATGAGACAGTGAAGAGCAGGAGGGATAGACAATATGTTGACGATTTATCGAAGCGATGTCACTGGGGCAGTCAACGAGATACAGGAGTTTACGAAAGGTTCCTGGATCCATCTTGTCAATCCGACCAAGGATGAAGCCGACCAAGTCATCGCTGCTACGAATATTCCAGAGGATTTCATTTATGACCCTTTGGACGTGGAAGAAAAACCACGTTTTGAAAAAGATGAAGAAGGTCTACTGATGATCGTCGACGTTCCCTACATCGAAGAAGAATCATCAGGACGCCGTTATAATACGATTCCGCTCGGTATCATCGTGACATCCCGTCATTTCATCACCGTTTGTTCGCAACAGCTCGATGTCCTGACGTTATTCTCGAGTGGTAAGTTGCGAGGATTCCGGACGAATTATCGATCGCGCTTCGTATTTCAGATTCTCTATAAAGTCAGTTCCTCGTATCTCCGTTTCCTACGCCAAATCGATCGACGGATGGATGAACTCGAGGAAGAATTACAACGTTCGATGCGAAATCAAGAAATCTTTCAACTCATGAACCTTCAGAAATCATTGGTCTATTTCATGACATCCTTGAAATCGAACGATGGTGTCCTCGACCGAATCATCAAGACACCGAGTCTTGAGAAACACGAAGACGATGAAGACTTACTCGAAGATGTCTTCGTCGAACACCGGCAAGCAATGGAAATGGCACAAATCTATAAAGACATCATCAGTTCGACGATGGATACATTTGGTTCCGTCATCTCGAACAATGTCAACTTCGTCATGAAGTTCCTCGCCTCGATTACGATCGTCATCTCGATTCCGACGATGATATCAGGGATGTTCGGAATGAACGTCCATGTCCCTTGGGAAGGAGAAGTCATCGGTTTTTGGATCGTCTTCGGCATGATGATCTTCTTCTCTGGTCTTGCCGCATTCATCTTATGGCGGAGAAGGTTCTTCTAGTTCAAGTAAGCGTAAGACTTGTATGACCCAAAAAAGACTCAGTGACGGTGTTTCTGTCGCTGAGTCTTCTTCATTTACATGTTAATTGATTTCGACTGTCACGAGACAAAGATCATCCGCTTCATCGCTCTGATCCGGTTGAATCAGCTGATGGATGTTCGGTCCTTGTTGTTCAATCAGATTTTGGATGGCGTGAATTCCTTCATCAATACCTTTACTGTACAATTCCATGAAACCATCCGTATACAGATAGACACATCCTGGTGAGACGATGTCGATCGTCTTGCTCGAATACGTCGAGTCTTCGAACATACCAACAGGAAGTCCCGTATTCTCAAGCGGAATGATTTGATCGTTCATCCGCAACAAACCAGGTGGATGCCCCGCGTTCGCATAGCTGAGTTTCATTTCATCTAAGTCGATATAAAGGTAGACAGCCGTGAAATAGATTTCTGTCTCATCTCCCGGAAACAGTCGACTCATCTGTTGATTCAACTCTTCAAGCACTTGAGCCGGATCACCAATCCGGTGCACGAGTTCAAACAAGATTGAACTCATCCCCATCGTAATCAATGCAGAGGAGACACCGTGTCCCATGACGTCAAATAAGATGATGCCGTATTTATTCTGAGAGATGCGATACCAGGCATACATGTCTCCCGCTAGTTTCTTAGACGGGATATAGGTCGCCATGATGCGGATCTCATCGTCTTCGATATTGGCACTCAGCACACTCTGTTGCAGTTTTTGCGCCAAATCAAAGTCTTCTTGTAATACTTTTTCATATCGCTTTCGTGCATCGATTGCTTGTTTCAGACCAATCGCGTTACGAACTCGCGCGAGCAATTCCGTTTTACGGATCGGTTTCGTCGTATAATCGGATGCCCCTGCATTCAGTCCATCAACAATATCTTCTTCGTTGGATCGCCCGGAAACGATCAGAATCGGTAATTCATCAAGACCAAATCGTTTTCGAATCAAACGTGTCGCCTCGATTCCGCTGATCCCTGGCATCTCGACATCGAGGAGAACGACGTCCAACTGTTCGATGAATAACGGATCCTCCATCAATTCAATTGCTTCTTCTCCACTCATGGCTTTGACGACGTCATAGCCTTCATTTTCTAACAATCGCTCTAAGAGCAATAAATTCGTTAACTCATCATCTACGACCAAAATACTCATCCGCCGTCACCTCGTTCCGTTTAACATGTTTATCCGACATCAGTTTAGCACACAACCTACAATTTCGTTTAGACGGAAGCTGCGTTTTCCGTCATACTAGTAAGTGAACGAAAGGAGGAGTGGACTATGTGGTTATATGTCGTCTCCATTCTCATCATCGTATTCGTCTTGGTCGCCTCGATCATCGTCATTTCGAAAGGATATGGCTACAAGGGCAACAAGGATGATATCGAAATCGATTATGATGAAATCAACCGAAAACTTCGTCACGAAAATGATGATGATTCATCCAACAAATGAACCTCTTAGACCATCATAACACGATGGTCTTTTTTATATTCATTTCAAATACATGTTATTTTTAGATGTTTTTGATTCACTCACAAGGGTATATCCATATCATGGTTAAATATTATCTCAAGGGAGTGTTCATCATGGAACCGAAGCTTCAACATGATCCACACGCAGCACACGCAGAACATCCGAATCGCCAGTTCGATCAGGAAGAATCATCAGGTCGTCAAATCAATCTCGTCACAGGGATGTTGCTCGGTGCCCTTGTCGGCGGACTATTGACGCTACTTAGTTCTTCGTCCCGTCAAAACACGAAACAAAGCTTACGTGGTGCGAAGGATTCCGTCTCGACACTCGCGTCTTCCATCAAGGAAGATCCGTCGGGCAAAGCGTCACAAGTTATCAATCAGGTAAAGAGTGCTTCAAGTATCATCCAAGAAGTGGCGTCTGACGTTCAAAACGTTTATGACAAAGTGAACACAGAACTTGAAACAGTAAAGTCTGATGCTTCGACTGTGAAGGATACAGTCAACGAGACAAAAGGTGACCTGAGTTCTATCAGCAATAAAGTCGTCGAAGCGAAAGATGTCGCACTTGGCAAAGAAGAACCACCTGCTGAGCATGATGCTTCCAACAAACAAGCAAATGATTCTCAATCTTCTGAGGAAAAGCATAAAGGTGAAGGCATCTAATCACTCAATGCACTTCTTTCTCCCCGACATGTTCACCTTGTCGGGGATTTTAGCGTAGGAATTGAACAACGATCGCAACGCGTTCACGCATTCCGAATCGAAGGACTCCTGAAAGTGGCGTCTCAGCCGGAATCGCATCCGTCTGTAAACCAAGTTGCCGTGCTTCTTTTCGAGCACGATATAAGTGAAAATCCGACGTGACGATCGAGACGCGACGAACGTCCTTTGGCAACAACGCTTTTGAAAATTGTAGATTTTCCGTCGTTGATGTCGAGTCGGCTTCAAGGATCAACCGCTCTTCAGCAA
The DNA here is from genome assembly GCF_031844245.1 of Exiguobacterium sp. BRG2. Taxonomy (NCBI): domain Bacteria; kingdom Bacillati; phylum Bacillota; class Bacilli; order Caryophanales; genus Exiguobacterium; species Exiguobacterium sp. BRG2. The sequence continues at coordinate 325,362 of NZ_JAUZUW010000001.1, read as the reverse complement.
TCCCAGATGCCACCATCCCGCGACGCATCGCCTCTGCTTCTGAAATATCTTCATCTGGACCTTGTCCACCACTCAAGATGAAGCGAACTTCTGAATGTTGTTCCCCATATGCCGCAGCTGCCTGAATCCGGTTATGTAGGATTTGCGACGGTTTTTCTCCTTTGACACCCGCACCGAGGACGATGACATACGGTGACGTCCCATCAGCGAGTGGCCGTTCCCCTTTATTGACGAAAATACCGACACTGTACCAGAAGGCGACACAAGCGACTAGTCCCCCACCGACCATCCATTTGATGTTTCGTTTGTTAAACGTGCGTTTAATCATACCGTACGACCTCTCTACTAAAAAAATGGCTTACAGTAGGCAATACGAATGGTTCTCCAAAAAAGTTTCAGCATAACAGGTTCGGACTCCATGAAAAAAGGCTGACTCAAAAAAGAATGACGCGTCTTTTCACGCCCTTTCCTCAGGCGAGACACAAGCCAGTTTTCCTGCTTTTTCAAGCAGGAAAGCGGGTCTTATTTGTCTCTGTCAGCGCAAAGATGCGCTTTTCCCTGTAGGAGTTGCGTGAAACGCGTCATTCTTTTTGTTACAAGATAGGGGTGGCAGATCATCATTCTGCCACCCCTATCTTTGTAGAGACTGACTGTTGAGTCAGCCCCTTTCCTATTCACTGACTCGTCATCAATTTCCCCAAATTGATGTTACGTATTCCGGATGATCGATGAATGGATTCCGGTTTTTTTGCCACTTCTCGAAGATGACATCGTTGCGACGTTTCTCGAAGCTATCAACTGGGTCAAGCTTATTCCATGCTTTCAGCGTCGACAATTTGCCGTGTAACGGGTTCGTACCATTATTGACGTTTTCTGAAGCTTCGAGATCGATTTCTCCGCCACCTTCATAACGAACCGCCATGTAGAAGATCATCCGCGCGATGTCACCTTTGACACGGTTCGGTGGTTCCCACGAATCACCATCGCGGTAGCAATCGCAACCACTGTATTTCGTACCGCCATTGTCGAAATCAAGATTGCCACGTGCACTGTTGACGACGACGTCTTCCGGACGCAAGTGATGCAAGTCAGTTCCTGGTCCTTTAGCTGTTCCAAAGTCACCGTGCGACTTTGCCCAGACGTGCTCCCGGTTCCATTGACCGACACTCCCACCGTTGTTACTTTTCGCAATCGATTTCCCCGTGTATAACTCGATGACGTTATTCGCATTATTTGGATCTTGATCCGTTTCTTTTAGTGCTGTCCATACCGTATCGTATGACACTTGTGTATGGTTGTCGATGATATCGTGCAGCGATGCCTTCAACGCTGCCCCTGTCTTGCCCGCTGCTGGTAAATAGTATGCATCGATCGTCGATTGTGATGTAACCATCTGCGGACCTGCTGAAACTTGTTTTGGATCAACTGTTTTTGCTGTGACCGGTGTAAAGACGATTGACCCGAGTGCAAGTGTTGCGGCAAGCGCACCTGTGACCTTTGACTTCCAGTTCATGTGTGTTCCCCCTTAAATGGTATGTATGAGAGCGGGTGTTACACGCTCATTTTCACACCGAATCCATTCCTGGTGGAAGATGGACGATAGACCTGCTTTTTTGTAGATGAGTCGTCGTTCAGAATATTCATTGAAAGGCAACGGTTAGATGGTCCTGATTTTTTTCATTCATGACGTCAATCCCATCGAAATAGTACTTCAGAAGAAATATTCTAGGGTCAAAAGTCACGAACAAAAGAGACTTACAAATAAGAATCCGGGATGATATTCCTCCTGTCTGAAGCTTTCCTATAATAAATAATGCAAGCGATTTCACAAATCATAAGGAGGTCTTTACGTGAAACAAAAAAGATGGATTTTAGCAACCGTCGCATCCGCTGCTTTTTTAGCGCCACTTGCGCAACCGATTGCAGTCGGTGCAACAGCTGACAATGGTACGATGATGCAGTATTTCGAATGGTATGTGCCAAATGACGGTAACCACTGGAACCGTCTCGGGAGTGATGCAACAAAGCTCGATCAGCTCGGAATCACATCGGTCTGGATTCCCCCTGCTTACAAAGGTACCTCGCAAAATGATGTCGGATACGGCGCCTATGATTTGTACGATTTAGGTGAGTTCAACCAAAAAGGAACGGTCCGTACGAAATACGGCACAAAGGCGCAATTAAAAACGGCGATCGGACAATTGCATACCGCCGGAATCGATGTCTATGGCGATGTCGTCATGAACCATAAAGGTGGCGCCGATTTCACGGAAGCCGTCACGGCAGTCGAAGTCAATCCGGGTAACCGTAATCAAGAAGTCTCTGGCGATTATCAAATCCAGGCATGGACGGGCTTCAATTTTGCAGCGCGAAATAACCTCTACTCGAACTTCAAGTGGAAATGGTACCACTTCGACGGCACGGACTGGGATCAATCGCGTTCAAAAAGCGCCATCTACAAGTTCCGCGGTACTGGTAAAGCGTGGGATACGGATGTCTCAGGTGAAAATGGCAACTACGATTACTTGATGTATGCGGATCTCGACTTCGATCATCCAGAAGTCCAGCAAGAAATGAAGAACTGGGGTAAATGGTACGTCAACGAACTTGGTCTTGATGGGTTCCGTCTCGATGCCGTCAAGCATATCAAACACGGTTACTTAGCGGACTGGCTCGCGAACGTTCGTCAGACGACGGGCAAACCATTGTTTACAGTCGCAGAGTACTGGCAGAACGATCTCGGCACGTTGCAAAACTACTTAAGTCGGACGAATTATCAACAATCCGTCTTTGATGCACCGCTTCATTATAAGTTCGAACAGGCAAGTAAAGGCGGCGGGTACTATGACATGCGGACGATCTTTGACGGTACTCTCGTCAAGAGCAATCCAGCCCAAGCCGTCACACTCGTAGAGAACCATGATTCGCAGCCTGGACAATCGCTTGAATCAACGGTTCAGTCATGGTTCAAACCACTTGCTTACGCGATGATTCTGACACGTGAACAAGGCTATCCGTCGGTCTTCTATGGTGACTACTATGGTACAAAGGGTACGTCGAATCGCGAAATTCCAGCACTCGCTTCGAAAATTGATCCGTTACTTAAAGCACGGAAGGACTTCGCATTCGGGAAACAAAATGATTACCTCGATAACCAAGACATCATCGGTTGGACACGTGAAGGTGTCTCAGACCGTGCGAAATCAGGTCTTGCGACGATTCTGTCAGATGGTCCTGGCGGTAGCAAGTGGATGTACGTCGGGCTTCAGAACAAAGGAGAAGTTTGGACAGACATCACTGGAAACAACACGAAGTCGGTCACGATCAATCAAGATGGCTACGGTCAATTCTTCGTCAATGGTGGTTCAGTCTCCGTCTATCGTCAACAATAAGCAATCAAAAGAGGCTGACTCAAAAAAAGAATGACGCGTCTTTTCACGCCCTTTCCTCAGGCGAGACACAAGACCCGCTTTCCTGCTTCGTTGAAGCAGGAAAGCGGGTCTTGTTCGTCTCTGACAGCGCATAAATGCGCTTGTTCCTGTAGGAGTGGCGTGTGACGCGTCATTCTTTTTGTTACGAGATAAGGATGGCAGATCATCATTCTGCCATCCTTATCTTTGTAGAGACTGACTTTTGAGTCAGCCCCTTCTTCATCATTCAGCGAGACCGACACTCGACTTGATGTGATCTTCTGTTTCGATCGCCTGTAAGAGGAAATGCGCCACGTCTGCACGATTGATTTGTTTCGCATCTTCCGGTACACCTGTATCCGCTTGACGATAAAGTCCCGTCAACGGACCGTTCAGTAAGCGAAGTGGTCGTGCTACCGTATAGTCAAGATCCGCCTGTTGCAGGAGTGCAATCGCTTGACGGTGATCTTTTAATGGGTTCTTCAGAATGCGTTGGGCAAGCATCCCTTGCACGCCAGGCAACTCATCATCGACACCGGCAGAGGCGACATAACCAATCCGCTCTACTCCTTGTTTTTTCATCGCTGTCACGATTCGAACGAGACTTCGTTCTAAAAAGCCACTGTAAGCAAGACTCTCCGTACCGAGTGCTGTCAGGACAGCCTCTTGCCCGACAATTGCAGCCGTCACCGCTTCTTGATCGAGCACGTCGCCCTTAACGACATGTAACCTTTCGTCACGTAGTGTCAGTTTTTCCGGACTACGGACGAATGCCGTGACCTCATGGCCGTGATCAATCGCCTGCTTGACCAGTTCTTGCCCCGTTTGACCCGTCGCTCCAAAAATAATCAGTTTCATACAAAACATCCTTTCTCTTTCAAGATCCACTGATTCCATCATACCCTTACCACTTGAAAGTGAATCGTCTCACCTTGTCTTTATTTTCAGAAAATTGTTTTTATTTGTTAAGCGTGTATGCTAAAATCTTCCTAAGTACATATGGATATTTTTTCCTTAAAAACAGGAAGGAGGATCGCTTGTGTTACGGCAACGCTTTATCATGTCGCTCGGTGTCATTTTGATTGGTCTGTTCTTGTTTCAAACTACCGCGACGTATATTTACACGCATTACATCATGCCGGATCCTTTTAAAAAGCCTTCGATTGCAGAAACTGAAGCGAATGGCGAAATTAGTTTTAAAAACGGTCACTCACCTACTAACACAAAAGGCAAGATGCCTTTTGAACCGATCGATCCACGACCTGGTCCGAAAGAGCTCTGGAAATCCCTTAAAGCGGATGCCTCTGACTCTCCCTTTTTCTTATCTACAATATGTCATTTTAATCAGCTTATTTAGTTTCATGGTCTGGAAACTCGTTCAGTCGCGTCGCGTGAAAAAACGGCGCAGGTCTACAGGAGACGTAACGGATGACGTTCCATTCGCTCAATCAATCTTTCATCCTGCTTCTTTAAGAAAATCATCTTATCTGTATGCATCGTATTCGTCTTCACGTGTCCGTGATCTCGTCATCCGTTTTGAGCAACACTTACCGCGCAGTCAGCAACGTCGTCCGAACGAAACGCTTGAAGACTGGTTACGTCGGATTGAGGTCCCTGTCGATTTTCAGTTGTATCGGAATATCCGCTACGGTGACATGTCGGAAACGATCATCACGGACGATGAGATTCTACGCTTCGAACAACAACTAGCACGCTACTCAACCATTTGACCTTGGAGGGATTTCCTATGAAACTACAACAATTAAAAGACCAACTCAATTCCATCTATCTCGGTAAACCAGACGTCATCGACCTCTGTCTGACGGCACTCACCGCAGAAGGACATATTCTACTAGAAGACGTACCGGGAACAGGGAAAACGATGCTCGCCAAGGCGCTCGCTCAGAGCTTTGAGAGTGCCTTCTCGCGGATCCAGTTCACAGCGGATTTGCTTCCGTCCGATGTCATCGGTTCAGACTTCTTCAATTTAAAGACACAGGAGTTCGAGAATAAACGCGGTCCACTGTTCGCGAACGTCGTCTTGATCGATGAGATTAACCGTGCCGTTCCACGGACACAATCGGCATTACTTGAAGCAATGGAAGAGCGTCAGGTCTCGATTGGTGGAACGACCTATCAGATGCCAGCCCCATTCTTCGTCATCGCGACACAAAACCCGATTGAATCGGCAGGAACCTTCCCACTACCGGACGCCCAACTCGACCGGTTCATGGTCGCGATCGAAGTCGGTTACCCGGATTTCGAGAACGAACGTCGCTTATTATCTGAGATTCTGACTAACGTCCGTCGGTCAGCCGTCGGCATCGCGTCAGGTGGCGACTTGATTTCCTGGCAGGAAGAGGCGCGCCGCGTCCATGCATCGCAAGACGTGCTTGATTATCTATTACACATCGTTCAAGCGACACGAAACCATGAACTCATTGAAGTCGGGGTCAGTCCGCGTGGAGCGATTGCATTACTTCGCGCTTCACAAAGCTATGCGTTTTTGAATCAGCGCGACTTCATCATTCCGGAAGACATTAAATATCTTGCAAAACACGTCTTGTCGCACCGCCTGACATTGACACTCGAAGGTGGAATCAAGACGACGAAAGCGGCTGTCTTGACGCATATTCTGGACGACGTGCCGGTTCCGGTCGAAATGGGGTGACGAATCATGCAGATTGAACGTTCCGTCCCGTTTTGGCTTGAACGCCGACTTTTTCCACTGTACGTCACGATGACGTTCATCTTCCTCTTCATTCCGCGCCTTTCCGTCCTCGGTTTTCTGTTCGCAGCTTTGGCGACAATTCATTTTGTAGTCGGTCGAACAGAAAAGCAGCTCCGACGGGACGTCGCCATCGAATGGAAACACTATGAATCATTGATGTTCAACCAGGAGAAGACGTCGCTCCATTTGCAAGTCTTCGGCGTCGAATCCTTGAGTCAGCTTGGGCTCGAAGCGACACTTCGTTTGCACACGGATGGCGGAGTCATCTTCCCGGAGATGGATCCACTACATCCGGCGACGTTTCATGCAGTGATTGACTCTGAAGACGCAGTGACGATCCCGATTCAGACGGTTCGCCGCGGACCAGCCGAGTTCGATGAGATCATCTTAACGATTCGCCTGCCTTGGAAGATGGGCGTCTATCTCTTTACGTTCGATACGTATCCGTCGTTTACAGTCTTGCCGTCCTTGACAGCGCAAGCGACGCCGCTTCTTTTACAACGTTTACGGATTGGCGACCGACCAGACCGCTACTCACCGCTCAAGAACAAACTGGTTCAGCTTGGTGCAAAACCTTATACGGCGGAACCGTCAAAAGAGATCGATTGGTATGCGACGGCGAAGACCGGTCGCTTGCAGGCAAAAGTATTCGAAACGAGCAATCAAGATACGTTTACGATTGCCTTGAACTTATCTGCCCCGAGCGGTTACGGACTCCACCAACAATTTGAGACGTTCATCGAACAATCGGCATTCCTGATCAGTGAATTAATCAAGGAGGGCTGTAAGATTGAACTGTTCTTGAATCGACTCGACGGAGCAAACCGAATGACGCATCTTTCGCTACAAGAAGGCCAACCACAATTAAAGCATGTCTTGATGACCCTTTCGACGGTCTCGACGCGTGATTCGTTCATCGCGACACAACAGTTCGAACGCTATGTACTGCGCCGGAAACATATGAACAGTCAGTTGATCCAAATTGGCAATGACCGGATCCTCGCCATCGGCTGAGGATCCAAAGAAAGGAGTTTTTCGCCTCATGGTGTTTATCGCCCGAAAATCAATTCAGCTTATCGTGGCATTTTTTGTCTTGATTGCGATCAGCGCCCTTCCGGCGCTTGTCGCGCAAATGAAATTCAACCCAGCAAGCTACTGGGAAGGTCTGAAGCAACAATTTGCTCAATTAACGAAACTTGATGAGATTACCTATTTCAACGTAACCGCTCAAAAGGAATTCTTGTTGCTTCCTACCATCAGTCCATTCATTAAAGAGACGTTGATCATCTTTACGACAGCTATGCTGGTCTCCGCTGTGTGTGCGATTTTTTATGCTTATTTGTTTTATCGGAGTGGTCGCAAAACACGCATGATGCTGAAACAAACGACTCGGACGCTTGAGATGGTTCCGGATCTGTTCTGGATCATTCTTTCGCAATTCCTTGTCCTCTATCTGTTTAAAACGACCGGGTATGACAAAATCGAAATTGCGGGATCCTATGCTGAGTACATTCGTTTTTTACCGATTCTTACGCTAACGTTGACAACACTATTCTTCTTCATCAAATGGTTAACGACGCAAGTACTCGAACAGGAAGCTGCTCCTTTCCTTGAACTCGCACGGGCTAAAGGCATTCGTCCTGCGGCTCTTTTCTGGAAACATTTGATTCCGACAATGATCTATCGGTTTTATCTGTTTTTCCGAGCGAACATCATTACGGTCTTATCGAGTCTCGTGATCATTGAATACACGTTCGAAGTGCAAGGTATGTTCCGGTTCGTCTTTTATAATGGACAAATGCCGATTTTGATGGTCATCTTGTTCTTAATCTATCTGCCGATTTTCATCATTGATTTGTTGGCAGAATGGCTTATTCCTAACGCCTGGAAAGGGGGGATTTGATACGTCGTACTTTGATGCGAGATCCTGTCTTCTGGTTATGTTTATTTTTACTCACTGGTTTACTGCTCCTTAGTTTTGGAAATACGATCTTCCGTGATGGTCAAGTCGATCAAATCTCGAACCGGTATGCTGAAGACGGTACGTTCCTTGCGACGTCACCACTAAAACCGTCAAGTGATCAATGGCTCGGTACAGACCGCTCTGGCTATGACCTCTTTCAATTGATGATTGAAGGATTTAAATGGACAGCCGGTATTTGTATGATTGTTGCGCTCGGTCGAATGTTTCTTTCGCTAGTGATTGCGATTCCGCTAGCTTTTAGAAGTGCTCGCGTCAATCGATACTTAAAACTTATTCTTGATGGATTTTTAGTTTTACCGCTCTCTCTTGTCGCGTTGCTCATTTTGCTTCCATCACTTACGTTCTTTGATTCGACTGCTATCCCACCGTTGTTCGACCGTGTATCGTTCGAGTTGATCGTCTTGATTTTGCTTGGTCTCCCCTCTTTATCGCTTTATCTGATTGCTGAGACTCGTCAGTTGCTTAGTCAAGAGTTCATGATAGTCGCCCAGACGCTTGGTGGTAGTCCATGGCATCGTTTCAGACGCCATATTTTGCCACATCTCATTCCGACGTTGACGATCGTCTTCATGCAACAATTCATCCAAACGCTAATGTTGCTGATCCATTTATCGCTCTTAGGTATTTTCTTCGCCGGAACAGTCAATTTATATGAGGGTGTCATGCCAACGATCTTTGAGTGGTCCTCGATGTTCGGCTATTACTACAACCAGTTTTCAGCGACGTCTTGGCTCAACCATATGTTCCTCGTTCCCCTGATTGGACTAGCATTGATTGTCTTTTTCAGCAATCTATTCATGAGTCGACTCGAACGGGCTTTCCGCTTCCGCCAGCAACTAAAACCAATCAAGGGGTCGGCATCTCGTGCTCAAGACGAAGCAGCCGCGACGTCGATAGTTGATCCCTTTACACCCGTTGCACTGAAGTCCCATCACGATTCTGATTGACAATCCATTTTTTTCCTCTTACACTAAAAAAAACATGAAATGAGGGCGTCCAATGTAAATCATTCTGAATTCTCACTCCTAACTAAATACGTACGATATGGAGGTCATTCAGAATGAACCGGTTTACGCTTTTATTGGTCAGTCAATGGATTGCGAATGCGGGAGATGCGCTCTATATCGTCTCTCTGATCGCGATGATTTATCAAACGACAGGGCAAGCGAGTCTCGCTGCCCTATTTCCCGTTCTCGTCACAGCAGGCATGACAGGAAGCGGCTTCTTATTCGCCCAAGTCGCTCAACGTGTTCCCCATGCCTCTTTGTTGTTCGGCAGTCAACTCCTCAAAACGATTCTATTAGGCGTCATCTGGGGATTTGATTTACCACTGCCACTTATCCTCGCACTCGTTGGGTGTATCGCTTTCTTCGACGGATTTGCTCGTCCAATCGAAAGTGCCTTCATCCCTCGACTGTGTCAGGATGTCCAGAAAGCTAACAGTCTCGTACAAGGTTCGAATCAAGTGATTCAGCTCATCATGTGGCCGCTCGGCGCCATCCTGGTCAGCTGGTTATCCCCTCTTTCCGTCTTGTCCGTCTCGGCTGGTCTGTTTTTAGGTGCTAGTCTCATCAGCTATCTGTTCTATCGAAGCGTCCGTTCTCTACCCGACCCTTCGATGGAAGGGGAAGACGTCTCCTTCCGATCGAGTATTCGCTACACGCGAACGCATTCTTTCGCGAAAGCCAACACGTATCTCGTCGGAATCGATGCGTTCGTCAGTACGGCTTGGATTTCTGCTCTGTTCCTCGTCTACATCGACAATCATTTTCAGCTATCGGAACGCTGGTGGGGTATTTTGAACGCCTTCTATCTGCTGAGCATGATTGCCGGTAGTTACATGATGTTACGTCGTCATGGTACGCGTTCGTTGCTTTATCGCAGTATCGGTCTATCGATTGCTGCGACCTTCTTATTCGCCTTCGCGCCACTGGTAACACTTGCTGTGATCGCCTGTCTAGTCCAAGGCTTCGCCAGTCAAGTCCGGGCGATTGAGCTGAATACGTTGTTGCAAACGACGACGCCACTCGAACGGTTACCATATGTCTACAGCGTGCAACAAACCGTTTATGCACTCTGCTTCTGTCTCGGTAGTCTGCTGTTCGGATGGCTTGCCGATGTGTTTGCGATCGAAATTGTCTATGCGCTCGCAGGAGTCCTCTCCTTGTTCATGTGGCGACCGGCTCGCCAGGTATTGGCACGTTCCTCTACAGAACAACGACACGTGTCGTAATGAATGAAATCATGTCAAAAGGACAAAGGTCAACGCACCTTTGTCCTTTTTTGATTCAGTTTTGATGCGTTCGCGTCACGCCATACAATAGAAGTAGGATAAGTGAGACGAGACCGAGCGCAGCATAGGTCATCTGAAGCGAAAAGACACGTTCGACGAAGACGAACAGCATACCGGTTCCAAGCAGAGCCAAACGTTCAATGACCGAAATCAGCGATGTAAACGTCGCGCGTCCGTTTTCTGGTGCTACTTCTTGAATGATTGTCGTCACATACGGCTCTGCCCATCCGTAACACAAGTACAACAGACCAAGTAATCCGATACTGACGAGCGGAGAGGCAACCGACAATCCGGCAAGACACACGCTATAGATCATCGCCCATCCGACGGGCGATCGGAACCGCGATAAGGACGCACCGATCGCCTGCATGATTTGGAATAATACGAAGACGAATCCTAAATGGACTATCGGTATCTTTTGATCCCGTAGATAGAGTTGCCAAAACTCATCAACGAAATCAATCGTCGCCTCGTATAACAAGACAAGACAAAGAATCCGGACGTAGACGCGTCGAAACGACAGTCCTTTTAGCAATACCTTCAACGAACCAGACACTGCGTCTTGTTTACGCGGTGCTTCCTTTAAGAAAAATGTCAGCAGTAATGTTCCGAGCAAAACCCACCAGGACACGTGATAGTGCCAGATCAAGTCTACCGATCGCACGGCGTAACTTCCGACGAGTGCTGCGAGTCCTGATGTCAACAAACCACCGATTGCAATCAGTCGCCAGACCTTCTCGTATCGTGTCTCCAACTTGTGTCCATGTAACGTTTCATAGACGTGGGCTTCAAGCGCTCCACTAAGTGCTGCGCCACCGATGCCGGCAAGCACCATCGCCAATAGGAAGGCAGACAGTGAGTAGGCTTCAAGCAACACCGTAAACGATAACCACTCGCATACGAAACCAGCCAGAATGAACGGCTTTCTGCCCCACCGGTCGGATAATAGACCAAACGGGACCTCACCAATCAACATGACCCAAGCAAAGACGATCTCAGCAATGACGACGTCGGCAATACTCATACCGCGTGCTTCCCAGTAAAAGCGTTCAATCACATAGGCTGGGATGAACGAACTACTGGCTTCGATCAGGATCCAAAGTATGAATGATCGCCGGACTTAACAAGGCCACCTACTACGTCGCATCTCCTCACTTCCTTTCTGTTTGATAGTAGTTAATTCCCGTTTTGTAGATGAAACCAACAAAAAAAACGTTCTTTGATTTTTCAATCAAAGAACGTTTTTGATATTAACAGTCCTCTGCCGGTTCCGTGACCGGTACGACGGACTGGACGATCGGTAGTTCGACGATGAACGCGGACCCGACACCTTCCGTTGATTCAACATGAATCATTCCTTCGTGCGAGCGAACGATTTCCTGACAAATCGCAAGACCGAGACCCGTACCGCCGATTTTTCGACTATCCGAATTATCGACTCGATAAAACTTACTAAACAGCTGTGGTAGCGCGTGACGCGGAATACCGATTCCTTCGTCTTCGATCTTTAGCTGAACACGATCATCGACTTGACGCATCGTAATCGTGATTTGACCACCGTCCGGTGAATACTTAATTGCATTGTTGATCAGATTCGTGAACAACTGACGCATCTTTTGTTCGTCGGCATGAATCCGTCCCGTCGTCGTTTCTTCAAAATCGAGCACAAGCTCATGATTTTTTGCCGAAGCCGTATGGAACTCGACCGTTTCCTGAATGACTTTCTTCAAATCAAGCGGTTTAAAGTCATATTGTTGCTGACTCGACTCCATCCGCTGTACGTCCAAGAAGTCATTGACGAGATTCGTCAGCCGTTCAGTTTCAGCATGAATCGTCTCGAGATACCGTTGACGTTTTGATTCCTGGACGTCGCGCGCAAGCATAAGTTCCGTATAACCGTAAATCGAGGCAAGCGGTGTCCGTAACTCATGCGATACGGTCGAGACGAATTCCGATTTCATCCGGTCGATTGCTGTCTCTGCTGTCACGTCACGTAAGACGAGCATCGTGCCACGGAAACAGCCACCATAATGAATTTCTTCTGCATATAACGTGATGAATCGTTCTTCTTTATTCAAGGACAACGCCAAGCTTTCTGTCGGAATTTCCTGGTTGCAGACATGATCCATGTACGTTAGAAACGCCTCGTGTTGATCAACTTGCACTGCCAACTCTTCGATTTTGACATCGAGCGTCATCAATCCGTCTTCCGCCACCTGATCGTGTGCCGGATGATGGAACAAAGCAAGTAACGGTTTATTAGCAAAGATCGTCTCCCCTTCGATATAGATGACCGCTTCCCGAATCGAGTGGAGAAGTTTTGACGTCTTTTCCCGTTCTCGTTCAACTTCTTCAAAGACACGCATCCGAAGTAAGGAGAGTGCCAACTGACGGGAGAACGACCAGATTTCGTTCGTCTGGTCTTCTGTAAAAGCATCCCGGTAACGAACGAGATAAATGCTTGCAATCATCGTATTCGACGCTGGATCCATCACTGGTACGACGATCTCGTACATCGTATACGGATACGGGAGCGGATGATGACTCGCGACTTGTTTCGTCGAGCGAACGGCGCGTTTGTTTAGGCGTGCGCGTTCAAGCAATGACGTCGAGGCATGTAATAACTGGTGTTCCTGAACTGGCGTCATCCCGTACGAGACGACATCCGTGTAACGGTCCTGCTCGAGGAAGACGATTGCTCCGAGCTCTGCATCGGTAATCGTGATCAATTTTTCGATGATTGCTGGATATGCCGTCAACGTTTCGCGAGAAGCAAGTGTCTCAGTCAACTCATTGCGATAACGCAAATGGGTCTCATTGCGTAACGTGATGTCAAGTGCCTCTTCGAGTTCTTCCTGTTGACTTTGTAGTTCTTCTTGCTGGGCAATTAATTCTTCCTGTTGACTTTGTAGTTCATCGTTGCTTGCGACAAGTTGATGTTTTTGCCCCGAAATGGCGGCTGCCATCTGATTGAACGTCGTCGTCAACTCACCGATCTCATCTTGATGATTCGTGATGACGATCGGCGTCGCATCCTCACCTTTAGCGAGTCGTCCACTTTCCCGGTTCAACTGACGCAACTGACGCGTCAAGCGGCGGACGAATGGTCGGACGAAAACGAGAGTGATCAATAAGAGAATTGCGATATTGACAGCTCCGAGAATTTGCGACGAGTTCACTTGTTTACCGAGTCGCTCTTGCGCTGCCATCTCTTGATCGTTTAAAGAATTACGATATTTCGTGAAGACCGTCTCCATATCAACGATACTTGAACTCATATCAGCTGCACTCTTCGTCTTGATGTTGAACTTCCGTTGCGGATCGAGTGGTTTTGATTTCGTCACTTTTCCGAGCGTCGGCATCTTCAAGAACGGCTCCGTCACTTTGCCGTCTTTTTTCGCCGCAACATAATTGATGAGACTCGGCATGACGCGTTGTGTATATGCCGTGTAGAGTTCCCGCGCATCCGTTGCATACTGTCGTTCTTCTTTAAAGCGTGCATTACGCTCGAACCAAGTCGTTTGTCGATTGATGCCATTTTTCTTTGCTTCGATTTCCTTCAGCATCTCTTCATCACCAAGCAGGACGAAGCCACGCACCTCGTACTGCATGCTTTGCCACGACTCATATAAATCCGTCGCCCGTGTCCGGTGCTCGTTTAGCATTTTCAACTCTTGACGTGATTCATCCACCTGTTGTTTCGTATATAGGTAGACACCACCAGTCGTTAACAGTAGTGTCAGAAAAATCACATAAAACGCAGACATGATTTGCCGTCCAATCGTTCGATTCAGCCATGTTTTCATTGGAGGAATTCAACTCCTTCCCCTTTATCCTTCTCTAGCAATAAAGGTATTCCCGTCCATTCATTGTAAACTTTTTTCAATCGATACACAGTATTCTGCTCAAAAAGATTTCAATTTCATACAACTTTAATCTAAATCGTTGTATATGACAATTAGATGTCACGATTCAATCGTTTCCACCAAAAAAAGAGCCCTGCAGGACTCTTTTCAATGATGATGGTGGTGACTATGGCTCCGAACTGGCTGTTCATCCGCTAAATGATCCGCATCTAAAATGCCAAGTCGTAAATACTGGGCAACGACTTGTTTTTTAGTCGTTTCAGAAATCTGATCTGCTCCTTGAATGAGCCTTAAAATACCCGTCGCAATCCGTAACGGTTCAAGGTTCGTCTTTTCGACCGGAAAACTTGTTAGCGTTTCTAAGTAAGCGATGTAGTTTAGCGCATCTGATTCCACTGGACTGACAAGACGCGCTGCATGCTCGCGCAGTTGTTGCGTCAATGAATTTGTTGAGATTCCTTTTGAGGCTGCAGAGATGACTCCAAACAGAATGAACCCGATGATGAGAACGAAAAATCCGACCATGAAAATCGGCATACCCGAGAAGAAACCGTCGCCTCCCAGTTCGCTTTCCATGAATGCTACTGTGAACATGATGAGCCCTCCAAATGAATAGAATAATAACGATCACTTATCCTACGTCATCCTCTTCAAGAAAGTTTCACCTAGTTAGGTAGTTTTTGTAATTCGGCTTGGAACCAGTCTTCAACGAAGAAACGTTCCGTCTCCGTCTCGATTTGATACGAATACAACACCTCGAAGTCACCCTCTGTCAACATCGGTAACGTCAATTCGCGTACGAGTTGACGTAACTCCTCCGTCAATTCAGCTTCATAGCGGATGAATCCATCTTCCCGGTGCTCGACTTCCGTCAAGTATGGGAGGAGGATATGCTTGCCGAATGATTGTGGATCATCGATGACTTCTGCTGTCACACCGAATAGTTCTTCTGCTTCTTCGACGAGTCCTTCTGCTGACTGCACCTCGATATGATCCGGAAACCAGACCGTTAAGCGGTGCCCTTCCTGTAAAAGTCGTTCAAAGACAGGACGAAACGTTTGATTTTGAATCAGTTCGTATTGCATCAGTCTTCCCCTTTCGTGAATTCAAATTTTAATTGATCGCGTTCGAGATAAAGCATCGCCTTAAACTGGCGGGCATTCTTCTTCATCTCGAGTGGCTTCGTTTTTTGTCCAGCGAGTACCTTTTTGACTTCCGTTTGTGTCAATCGAGCACCAAGGATCGTTTTAGGTAACGTAAAGCCGCAGTTGTTTTTTTGATACCCACTACAACCATAGAACTTCCCACGATCAAGAACCGCTGATTGGCACAGTGGGCATGGCCCGACCGGACGATTCGTCGCTCCCCGCGGAGACTTGCTTTTGACTTGCGTCGGATCAACGGCGAGTTGTTCGATTCGTTGTTTAGCATCTATGACAAGATGCTCTGACAATTTTTTCGCCTGTTCGATGAACTGGGCGGCCGACGCTTCCCCTTTCCCGATTTGCTCTAATCGGCTCTCCCACTTCGCTGTCATCTCTGGCGAAGCAAGAATACTTCCTGTCACAGCATCGATCAATATTCGACCTTTCGGCGTCGGATGAATTTCCTTTTTGACAAGTTTGATGTATTCCCGCCGTTTCAGTCCGTCGATGATCCCGGCACGAGTTGCTTCCGTCCCGAGCCCCTCGACTTCTTTCATGATCGCTTGCAGCTCATCTTCAAGTAATTTACCCGCTGTTTTCATGCCAAGGATGAGCGTCCCTTCTGTATAGCGTTTCGGTGGCTCCGTTTGCTTCTCGAGCAGACGACATCCTTTGATCGGCATCTCTTGACCTTGTTCGACGGCTGGCAATTCGACTTCCTTTGATTCGATTTGCAGGACTTGTTTAAAGCCCGGATCAATCGTCCGACTACCGCGTGTCAAAAAGCGGTCCATCTCACGCGACGTCACGATTTCCGTCTTCTCCGAGACAGCGTCCGGTGCAAATGCGGCAAGAAAACGGCGAACGATCAAATCATAGACTTGCGCATCTCGTCCGGAGAGCTTCGCGACGGCACCCGCTTCTTCTGTGGGAATGATCGCATAGTGGTCGCTGACCTTCGCCGGATTGACGTAGCGTTTATCGTTTGCCGGATTGTTCGTCAGGACATCCTTGATTGGGCTATATTCCGCTTGTTTTAATAACCGATCAAGAATGACCGGGAACTGTCCCGCTTCCTCTTTGGTCACAAAGGACGAGTCTGTTCGCGGATAACTGATCCAACCACGAATATACAGTTTTTGCGCAATATCGAGTGTTTCTTTCGCACCGAGACCAAACCGTCGGCTCGCTTCGGTTTGTAAGAGCGATAAACTGAACCAAAATGGCGGTCGTTCCGTCTGCCTTTTTTTCTCGATCGAGGTGACGATTCCGACTCCTTTCGTCCGATCAACGATTGCTTGTGCCTGTTCCCGATCACTCAGCTTCGTCTGTTTCTTCGCGTTGATATATTTTCCTTTGTATCGCGTAAAATCCGCCTCGACTTCATAATATGTCTCCGGTCGGAAATTCTCGATCTGTTTTTCCCGTTCAACGATCAGTGCGAGCGTTGGTGTCTGGACCCGTCCGAGGGAAAAGACATCGGCGATTCCCTTCTTTTTCAGTAACGTCGTATAGGCACGAGACGCATTCATCCCGATCAACCAATCGGCACAAGCGCGACTCATCGCCTCATGAAAAATGTTCTCCGTTTCCTTACCATCGAGCAGGTTCGCAAACCCATGGTCAACGGCTTGAGGCGTCAGACTCGAGATCCAGAGTCGTTGCAGTGGTTTTGCGTTGTTCGCGAGACGTAAGATCAATCGGACGATTGCCTCTCCCTCTCGCTCCGCATCCGATGCTATAATGATGGAAGTCGTCGTCCGCTCATTCAGTAATTTTTTGATGACTTGGTACGGTTTGCTTTTACCTTTTGCCAGTCGGTAATCAAATCGTTCCGGGATAATTGGCAAATGGTCATAGTTCCATCGTTTCCACTTGGCGTCATAATGCGCCGGCTCCTGCAGTTCGCATAAATGTCCGACCGCGTAGGCGAGTTTTGCCCCTTGTGGAAACCGATCACACGGTTTGATTTCGATGTAGCCGTCCCGCTTCACAGACGGATACGGAGCTGCCAGTTTTTCAGCTTGTTTTGGTTTTTCAGCAATGATCAATTGCACACGCTTCACCCTCATTTCCTTACTTCAGACATGTGGAGGTACCCATGCCCTATTTTACGTTATTCATGGCTTTATTCTTTATTTCAACATCGGCAATCTTCGTCAAATGGGCGGAGACCCCGATCGAGGCTGTTGCCTTTTACCGCATGTTGTTCTCGACCTTGTTGTTGCTCCCACTCATTCGCTTGAAGGAACTTTTGCAACTCAGTTCGTCGACGATTCGGCATATGCTATTAAGTGGCATTTTGCTCGCCGGGCATTTTTGGCTGTGGTTTCTCTCTCTTGATTATACGACAGTTGCGAGCTCGACGCTCTTCGTGACCGCAAGTCCGATTTTTGTCCTTGCCGGTAACGCATTATTTTTCAAACAACACCCGTCGCGCAAGGCACTCCTGTTCGTCGCTGTCGCCTTATTTGGTGGCGGTCTCGTCGCTTACGGAGATATCGCTGTCGGCATGCGCGCCTTGATCGGAGACGGTCTTGCCTTACTCGCAACGATTTTAGTCGCCGGTTACTGGTTGCTTGGTCAACATGTTCGAACAAGCGTCTCGACGAACCTCTATTCGTTCGGCGTCTATGCCGTCGCGTCGATCGTTTTGCTTTTGTTATCGTTGATTCAATCAACGAATCTCGTCGCTGCGTTTCAACAGGATTGGTGGCTGTACATTCTTCTTGCCGTCTTCCCAACGTTACTCGGTCACAATTTATTCAACTGGGCGCTCGCTCGTGTCAGCGCCAGCATCGTCAGCATCACGATCCTTGGCGAAGCGGTTTGGGGCATGATCTTTGGGTATTATCTGTTTAATGAGAAGTTAACATGGATTCAAATCACCGGTGCTGCTTTACTCTTGATTGGAATCGGATTGTTCCTCCGACGTAATGAACGTGATATTCGTGAACAACTTGCCCAGCGTGAAAGTGCCACTAGTCAATCTTCCTAATGACAAGGGGCTGACTCAAAAGTCAGTCTCTACAAAGATAAGGATGGCAGAATGATGATCTTCCATCCTTATCTCGTAACAAAAAGAATGACGCGTTTCGCGCCACTCCTACAGGAACAAGCGCATTTATGCGCTGTCAGAGACGAACAAGACCCGCTTTCCTGCTTCAACGAAGCAGGAAAACTGGCTTGGGTCTCGCCTGAGGAAAGGGCGTGAAAAGACGCGTCATTCTTTTTTTGAGTCAGCTCCTTCATTACGATCATGGATCGTCAGGTCGAACTTTCGGTAAACGCCATGTCATCGCGAACGCAAGAATCGCACAAAGGACGCCACCGATGAAGACGTAACGTAATCCATGTGATAACGCGATTTCTGCCGCATACTGCACATCCTGTCCGAACGTTTTTGCCGTACTCGATTGGAAAAATGGATCAATCGCGTACCCTGAGAGCGTGTCCGACGCTGAAAACGAACGAAGGATGGATAAGTTGAAGATCGTACCGAAGATCGCAACACCGAGCGTCTGTCCCGTCGTACTCAAGAACGAGTTGACGGCCGTCGCTGAGCCACGAAGTGACCAATCGACGGAAGTCTGCAGGACGACCATAAAGACGGGTTGTGAGAGACCAAAACCAATTCCGATCAGCGAAACGGCAAGATAGATGAAAACATCACTTGATTCGCGCGTGATCAACGATAAAATCACTGTACCGACGATCAGCAGTCCCATTCCTGTCATCGTCCGATACCGGGGTGAGGCGACACCAATCGTCCGTCCACCGATGATGGCGGTCAGCGTCCAAAAAAGCGACAGTGGCATCAACATGAAACCAGCTTCGGTCGGACTCTTCCCGAGTACCCCTTGGGCAAAAATCGGAATATACGCTGACATCGAAACGAGCACCCAGGCGGAAAAGAAGACCGCTAAGTTGATTACGAGAATGACCGGATGGCGAATGACTGCTGGTGGTAAGAGTGGATCGCTCGCCTTTTTCTCGACCCGATGGAACGTGAACAATAACACGAAACTGATGAAAAAGCTCGCTAGAATGATCGGACGCAAGAACGTCTCCGACTCACTCCCCGACAATAAACCGTACAGAAACGCACTCATCCCGAGCGCAAACAATAACGCGCCCCGGTAATCGATTTTCCGCTCTGTTTCACGGACCGTCTCTTTGTAGTAAACGACGATCATAAAGAACGACAATAAGGCAAACGGTACGTTTAGTAAGAAAATATACCGCCACGAAAGCGATTCGACGAGGAACCCACCGACGAGTGGTCCAGCGACACCCGAAATCCCCCACACGGCACTGAGCACTCCTTGGATTTTCCCTCGTTCCTCATATGTATACAAATCTCCGATGATCGTCATCGCGATCGGTAATACAGCTCCTGCCCCGATACCTTGGACGGCGCGGAAAACGATCAACATCTCCATCGATTGAGCGAGTCCACAGGCTAACGAAGCGACGGTGAAGACGCCGATCCCGAATAACAGAACCCGTTTTCGACCATATAAATCTGCCATCTTTCCGTAAATCGGTGTTGATACCGCCATGAACAATAAGAACCCAGCAAAGATCCAACTGACTAATTTCGCCCCGTTCAATTCACTCGCCATGACAGGTGTTGCTGTTGCGACGATCGTCCCCTCGATCGCGGCTAAAAACGTCGCGAGCAACAAGGCGACGGTTACTTTTTTCCTCATCTGTTCCACTTCCCCTCTACTGTTCTATCATACTGGTTGGACCAGTGATAAGAAAAGTAAATGCTTATGAAACAGGATTCGCGGGAACGGTATGGAATGGTATACACTAGACTCAGATTCACGATTTTGAATGGAGGAATGTCCTATGTTACGAAAAACGGCACTGATTACCGGTGCATCGGGTGGAATCGGACTGGATCTCGCTGTTCTCGCGGCGCGAGATGGCTTCGATTGTGTCCTCGTTGCCCGCAATGAGAAAAAATTGAAGGAGCTTCAACAGGTCCTTGAAAAACGCTATCAGATCAAGGTCTATGTATTCGCTGCTGATTTATCACTGAGCGACAGCGTTGATCGTCTCGTGCAGTACTTAGAGGAACAAGAATTGACGGTCGATCTATTGTTCAATAACGCTGGCTTCGCTACATCAGGACGCTTTGCGGAAATCGATCCAACAGAAGACATTAACTCAATTCAGGTCAACGTCGTCGCCTTGACGGATTTGACGAAACGTCTCTTACCGGGAATGGTCGAACGTGGCTTTGGACGCATCTTGAATGTCGCGTCGGTCGCTGCCTTCATGCCAGGACCATACATGAGTGTTTACTATGCAACGAAAGCCTACGTCCTGTCGTTCTCGGAAGCACTTGCGACAGAAGTCGACGGCTCGGGTGTCAGTGTGACTTGTCTCTGCCCGGGACCGACCGATACGAACTTCTTCGATCGAGCGAACATCACGCTACCATTTAAGAGTATGCCGTCGCACCTCGTCGCCTTCGCCGGGTACCGTGGGATGCTCAAAGGACGCCGCGTCGTCGTTCCAGGCGCAAGCAACCGCGCCATGGTTTCCTTGTCCCGTCTCTTGCCACGCCGTCTCCTGACCGAAGTGACAGGTCGAATTCAAGATCCTGCTCGCCAGCAAGAATCGTCGACAGAAGAAGAACTCCTGTACGCCAATTCCTAAAAAATGAGACTGATTCAAAAGTCAGTCTCTACAAAGATAAGGGTGGCAGAATGATGATCTGCCACCCTTATCTCGTAACAAAAGAATGATGCGTCACACGCCACTCCTACAGGAAAAAGCGCATTATGCGCTGTCAGAGACAAGCAAGACCCTCTTTCCTGCTTGAATAAAGCAGGAAAACTGGCTTGTGTCTCGCCTGAGGAAAGGGCGTGAAAAGACGCATCATTCTTTTTTGAGTCAGCCCCATTTGTATTTACGCTTCATGATGACGAAAACGCCGCGTCACATAACGTTTGAAGCGATCAAATGCCATCGTATAATGATACAGATAACGAACAACGAGCGCACCCGTGATTGAGACGAGGTACCCCGTCGATAAGACGAGTAACCAGGAAACAATCGCGAGGAACCATGAACTCTCGAATCGTAAATATTGCCATTGTAATCCTTCTGATGAGGTAATCAACATGGCGCCCGGGAAAACGGAGGCAGCGAGTAAGTAACACGCAGCGTAGCGTCCTCTAATCGTACCTTTCATCAACAGAATACTGCCAAACACTAAGCCCACACTCGAGACGATGAGCAACATGACGACATAAGCAAGCGAAATCGATGATCCCAGCATATGCCTTCCCTCCTGTTCGGTATGTTACTATTCTGTACCCCTCTTTTCATCGAATGAATGCATAATTCGTAAAAAAATCGGAAACAATATCCAAATGAAGATCGCGTTACTGAATCCGTGAAGCATATCAAACGTTCCTCCGGCTACAAGCAGTGTCAAAAAAGCTTGCCACGAGAATCCGGTCAATACCAAGAAACCGAGATTGCTCACCCATCCGTATAAGAAACCAGCGAGAAATCCATATCCAGTCAAGACGATCCGGTACCGAAGAAACGGAACGAATCCTAGACTGGCAATCGTTGCATACGCCAGCGCTTGAAAGAGTACGAACGGACCGCTTCCGAGAAACAAGCTCGTTAACACGACGACGAGGATCCCAGAAATGGCACCGACGATTGGATGGATGAAGACGGCTACTAACAAGACGAGTGCCGTCGCCGGCTGGACGTTCGGTAAACTGGAGAACAACAATCGTCCGACGATTGCCGCTGCCGTGATGATGGCGATGAACCGTAATCGTTGATCCGTCATCTGAAGTCTCTCGAACATGACTAAAAACAGACAGACGATTAGAACCGTTGCGATGATCATACGAATAACCGACTTTCTTGTAAAAACTCCTTCGTCGGTCCATCAAAAGCAACTTCTCCGTGTACGAGATATATGATCCGCTGTGCTGCCCGAATGAGAACCGGATCATGCGTCGCCATGACGATCAGATTCGTCGTATTCTGCTTCCATGATGCGACAAAAGCCATTCGTGCGCTGTCATCAAGACCGGCCGTCGGTTCATCAAAGTAATAGCTGTCTTTACTCCAATCGATACCGTCCAAGAGACGTTTTTTTTGCGTCGTAAAACTACCGCTTCGATCGTCTAATGGCGCAAGCATCGGATGTGCTGGTATATAATGTGTCTCCCCCGACCGCCGGACTTTTCCGTATAGCGGTCGCTCAACACCGAGCGCGAGTCGTAGTAACGTCGATTTTCCACTACCATTCGCACCGATGATCGCAATGCGTTCACCTTGATGAAACGACAATTTTTCTGTCACGAGTGCATAGCGTGTCTGTAACGGATAACGGTGTTGGACGTTTTCGATCCGATTCAGGACACGACCTGGCAGTTCAGTGGCGCGACTCGTAATCGCCAAGTCGGATTGTATCGTCATCGAGCAATGGATCTGACAATCAAACCGTCGTTCGATTTCTTCAAGCAATCCCATCAATCGCTTTCGCCTGACATGATCAAGAAAGAGAAACGGTTCCGACAAGAACAAGACCTTCGGTGACGAAGACAACGCATGACCGAGTCCGACGAGCTGTTGTTCTCCAGATGAGAGTTCACTCGACTCCGCTTCGAAAAAAGCTTCTAGTCCAAGCAAGGTCGCGAGTTCTCCTGCTCGGAACAAGGAATCCGTCGCCAGAAGATCTCGAACACGTCCATGAAGCAAACGCTCCGGTGTTACTACCGGTTGTTCATGTTCGCTCGCCTGTTGACGTAGCCGCGCTTCGCGATTTGTGTCGGTATACATGATAGGCATCCCGGATTCCTCCTTTTGTAAATAATAGCGATATAGGCAAAATCAGCGCAGGAATGATCGTCCATGGTGTCAGACAAAGAGCCAGTCCTGCCGCAAGTAATAAGCCTGTCTGAACATCACGTCGCGTGACCGGTCTTAAGTGAGACGGCACCGCTTCGATCGGTACGATATGATAGGCGGTCATCCGCTCCAGTCGAACAGCAAGCGACGCTTTCGGATGACTCATCTTGACTTCCGGCCAAGTCCGTAAGAAAGACGGAATCAGCGCCAGCACCATCCCCGTCAATCGTGTCAGTCGAGGTAAGAAACGAAACAACGGTCCCATCTGGTCGAGTCGAACCAACGTAAAAATCCATTGACTCGACGTGATGAATAACGTCACTTGGACTGTCGTTTCATAAATCGCTACTGTGTCGATACTTGCACCATAAAGAAGCGGGACGCACATCATGATTGCATAAAGAGCCGGGAGAACTAAATAGCGAAACACAGTCAGTTCTTGAACGAATAAGAACAAGAGTAGATGATAGACGACGATCACTGATTGATCATGTGTGAGGACGAACGGGATCGTAATCATTCCGATGAAAAAGAGAGCGACGTTCACTGGGTGAAGTCGCTCCCGTTCTGGTTTACTCAAAATAAGCCATTGCATCTTTTTCAAACCGCCATTCGAGACGGTCTCCTTTTTTCAGTTCATAACTCCCGGCACCGACTTCCGCGGGTTTTCCGTTGACACCGAATACCCAGCCACTCCCTGCTCCAGCTGACTTTTCACGAATCCCATCGACTGCCGTTACATATGCCATCTCACCTTTACCTGTTTTAACGACATCAAGCGTTGTATCTTCAAGCGCATCCAGTGCTGTATCTTTTTTATTCAAACACACGTCTTTATCGAATAATGTCTTATCCTTGACGTGATCCACGACCGACACCTTGACTTCGGTCTCACAAGACGCTGTTTGTTGTTCCTCTTTTGCTTCTGCGCAACCGGCAAGTAACACGATACTTGCAACAAATAACCATTTTTTCATCGTACGACTCCTTTTCGCCTTGAGGTCTCAAAGCTGTAATTGTATAACAGAATGGTCTTGTCTCGTAATGATTGACCGTCAGACCGCAGATAGGTCAGGCGAATCGCATTCGCTAAGACATCGTCCCCTGTATTAACATACGGAATAAGTTTTCCTTTGTCATCAATCAAAAATACTGTCGCATCCTGCAGACTAAACGTTTCGTAGAGCCCATCGAGATCCATCTCGACATAGGGGGTTTTGGAATCATGTAAAATCTCATGCATCGAGAGTTTTCGTAACGTCTCAAACGATTGGTTCGCATCAATCAGTTTTTGATAATACGATATCAATGATTTCGTTGCCAACTCTTCACGTGGTCGATAGGAAATCGTTCCGGTCAACTCTTGATAACTGACATCATAACGAATGAACCGTTTCGGAGTTTGGACGAGCATCTCAAACGAAGCATTCCGTAGATTCCCGCCTCGATCGAACATTAGCTGGCTTTGTTCCAACCGTAATCCGTCTTCTCCTACACGGCGTTCGACTTGTGCGAGAAAGCTATCGAACGAATCATCCGTGATGGTCACGCGACCAATCTGTTGAGTTTCTTCCCGCAATGTTCCGGCATCAAACGGTCCGAGGAACAGTTGAAACAGGAAGAACAAGAACCCGAATAATGCCATGTATCGTTTATAACGTGAATTCTTTTTCGGATGCAACACGATCAAAAAGATGATGATGCCGAGCGGTAATTGAATATCATAGACTGGAAACGACACGGCGCCGAGACACGCATAAAAAATGAACTTCATATACAAGTATGTTTCTTTTTCCGTTCGCCGTTCAAGTAAAAACGCTAAGCCACTAGCAGCCAGTAAAAAGAGTGCCCATAAAATGAGAAAGTCCATCTTTTACCCTTTGACCGGGACGACCCGGTGATCAAACATGAGATGGCTGTTTGCAAATACTTCTCGTGCCTCTTGTTCCAGTACTTCTTCTTGATCGACATAACGCGCAGAAACGTGCGTCAAGAGGAGCTTTTTTACCCGCGCCGTATCCGCGATGACAGCTGCCTGTCGAGCGGTCGAGTGACCGAAGCGTCCCGCATGTTCGACTTCTCGATCGGCAAACGTCGCTTCATGGACTAATACATCGACATCTCGCGCGAGCTCTATCGACGCCGCGCACGGCATCGTATCGCCAAGAATCGCTAGCTTGACACCTGGTTTGGGAGATTCTAAAAAGTCAGACGATGCGTAGACCGTGCCATCGAATTCAAAGGTTTCTTCCAGTGTGATTCGGCGATAGAGTGGACCGGAAGGAACTCCAAGTGCCTTCAGTGCATCGACACGCAATGCCCCACGCTCTTCTGGTCCTTCTAGGCGGTACCCGAACGCCGGAAAACGGTGTTCAAGTGACCGCACCGTCACGCGGAAACCATCTTGTTCGTATGTTTGACCATCTTCGACTTCAACGATCTGGAGTGGATAACGTAAATATGTTCCTGTAATCCTTAATGTCGCATCCATCCATTCCTTAATCCCTGTCGGTCCATAGATCGTTAGCGGTGTCGTTCCTTCTAAGGCAGCTCGCGTACTGATAAATCCTGGTAATCCAAAAATATGATCCCCATGTAAATGGGTGATGAAGATTGCGTTGACTTTTCGTGGTTTAATCGGACTGTGTAAGATTTGATGTTGCGTCGCCTCTCCACAATCGAACAACCAGGTCATTTTGGGGTGTAACAAGGCAATCGAAGTAACGTTCCGTTGTTTTGACGGCATACCGGCTCCTGTCCCTAAAAAATAAAATTCCATCTTTTTCCCCTTTTCGTAAAATTAGCATTTTTTATACACAAAATACACCTTTCGTCTGTTGAAGCATGGTAAACTGTACCTATTCAGATTTGGAAGGTGGTTTTTCCATGACTAAGATTGAACGGACATATGCCCGGATCGTCCGGGAAGCCCGTAAACTAAACGAGAGTTATCGGCAAAAATACGGAAAGTCGATTCAAATCGATGAAATCGCTTCGACCTTATTATGTACAGAAGAACTCGTTTTAGAGTCTATGGAATATGTGGATCGTCCTCAAGTAGTTTAATCGTACAATGATAAAGAGTGTATCGCAATGTCGCGATACACTCTTTTTGTGTTCCATCAGCTTATTTGTTCGTGATGTAATCGACTAACGTCACACAAAGTTCCGCTGTTTTGACGAGTTCTTCGATTGGCATCTTCTCATTCGTCGTATGGATATCTTCATATCCGACCGCCAAGTTGACCGTTGGAATACCGAAACCAGCGATGACATTGGCATCTGATCCGCCACCAGAATGCAAGAGACGTGGTGTACGTCCAAGTTGTGTGATGGCTGCTTTTGCGACTTCGACAACTTGATCTCCATCTTCGAACTTGAAGCCTGGGTACATGACTTTGACTTCCACTTCGGCACGACCACCGAGTTCTGCCGCTGCTTCTTCAAACGCCGCTTTCATCTTCTCAGTCTGCGCTTCCATCTTCGGAGCAACAAGTGAACGTGCTTCCGCGAAAATTTCTACATAATCACAAACGATGTTCGTTGATGGACCACCACCGCTGAACCGTCCGATGTTAGCTGTCGTCTCTTCATCAATCCGACCGAGTGGCATCTTCGCGATGGCTTTTGAAGCAATCGTAATCGCCGAGACCCCTTTTTCTGGTGCGACACCAGCGTGAGCTGTTTTTCCAAAAATCTTCGCATTGACTTTTGCTTGGGTTGGAGCAGCGGTGATGATGTCCCCCACTTTTCCGTCTGAATCGAGTGCGAAACCGTAATCCGCATCAATTTTCGATGGATCAAGGACCATCGCCCCAACAAGTCCAGATTCTTCACCAACTGTAATGACGAACTGGATTTTTCCGTGTGGTTGTTTCGTCTCATTGAGTACATGAACGAGTTCAATTAGTGAAGCAAGTCCCGTTTTATCATCTGCTCCAAGAATCGTCGTGCCGTCCGTCTTGACATAACCGTCCTCGATGATTGGTTTGATTCCTTGACCCGGGAATACTGTATCCATATGGGAAGTGAAATAAATTTTATCGACCCCGTCTTTTGTTGCCGGAAGCGTGACGATCAAGTTATTTCCTTTGTGTTCCGTCTTAGACGAAGCGTCATCCTCAAAAACGTCACATCCGAGATCCTCAAACGTTTTTTTCAAGTGAGCACAAATCCGTGCTTCCTCTTTTGATTCCGAATCGATCTGGACAAGCTCTAAAAACGTATCCAATACGCGTTGTTCATTGACCATGACAAAAACCTCCTCTAATATAATTCAATCCAATAGCGCTTTATTAGTATACCATCCTGACAGCCATTTGCACTTCTGAAAGGTTGTTTGTACAATGGCAGTAATCAGTCGATATGAGAGAGGAGGACATGACGATATGGCAAGACCATCGAAACAACAACGGATCATTAAATGGACGACGATCGGAATCTTAGCGATTTTCCTACTCGGAACATTCGCTTCAACGATGTTCTATTTCTTTTGATTGACGTAGCGTTGTTTGAGACGCAAATATTGCTCTGCTTCCTGCAGCATATGCAACAAGGCAGATCGAACCTCGAACTCCTCCCGCGTGACGGGTAAGGCAGAGGCACGAAAACGCGTCAATAGCGCTTCTAGTTCTAAAATGTATACCATTGCGTCGGCTTCAGGTCGGACATTGTCGCCAATCGTCCGAAAGAAGGCGGCGACTTTTTTTCCTTCTTCGACGACGAGAACAAGTTCCTCCGCATGATGGACGATACCGCGCAGTAACTCGAATTGTTGTTCGCGCATCCGGAAATAGGCATAGTCCTCATCGTCATTACGTCGACCGATCGCATTCCCCATCCGTTTTAAGGCAGCATCTTTTCCCTCATGTAACAGACGTTCCGTCTCGTCAAGCGTCAACGCATGATGATTGACTCGCCCTGTCTCGATCGCGGCCGCGACTTCATAGAATAAGGACGCGATCCGTTGATCAATTTTTTCCCGTCGGTCGTCGATCAATAGATCGAGACTTGGCATGTACATGTTGACAAGCATTCCGACACCAACACCAATTCCGAGCAATAAGGATTCATTCAACAGGATGTGTGCGTTGAGCTGACGTTCCGTATACAAATGTGTCAGTATGACGACACTCGTGATGAAACCGTCCTGAAGTCGGAGGCGTTGAACGGATGGAAGGAATAAAATGAAATAGATCAATAACGTAACCGGACGATAACCGATGACTTCGAACAGAATGAATCCAAGTACGATGGCAAGTAATGACGCCATGATCCGTTCGTAAGACGACCGAAACGTCTTCTTTCGTGTCGATTGGATACTCAAGATCGCAATGATCGCAGCGAAGACGTAATAATCGAGCTTGAGTCGCTCCGCGATCCACATCGCGAGCGCGGCAGCGACTGCCGTCTTCAGCGTTCGATAACCGATTTGCATCAGGTTCACCTCCCTTTTGTTTTTCTTTGTTAGACTACCTACGTTGGACACGAATGTCCATTGCTTTTTAAAGGACGTGATTTTCTTTGACGACACGCACTATCCGTCCTGGTCGCCCCGTGCGCCGGACTAGCTCACTGAAAGGGTTACTCTTCTTTTTCCTCATCGGCATTCTCTTGTTCTTTTGGCTTCGTGAGGAACCGAAGACAGTTTTATCCCCACCGGCTCCTTATACAGCTGAGCGCTATGAGAAAGGTACAATCAACGAACAAGACTTCCAAACGTTCGCCGAGGCAAAGGAGTATGCGGGTCAGCGTGGTGCGGTAAAACGTTCATCGGACGACCGCTACGTCTATCTCGGTGGACAAGGTACCGGGATCGTCGATGATCGTGGTATTCTGTCGATTCATCATGACGCCGATTTAAAGAAACGGCTTACCTATGTCGCTTCCGGCACACGCGTCCAATTGCTTCAGTTCGGTGAACAGACGAGTCGCGTCAGCGTCGCAGGCGCAACTGGTTATGTTCCAACGGATCGCTTACGTCCGTTCCCGGAAGAACGTGTCTCGAATCCGTCGTACTATCAGACGAAGGGAAATCGACTCCTTCACTACATCGTTGCTGACGGTGGACTTGGTGGATTGATTGTCGCTGGTGAAGCGACGAACGCGACGTCTCGGACGAGCAAATACGTCGAATCGAAGACACTGACACGTGATTTGACGAAACCGACGCGCCTGAGTGCCAATCAACTCGATGCGTTCATCAAGGAGCAAGCGCCGGACAGCCCTTTGGTCGGGAAAGGAAAAGTCTTTAAGTCCGTTGAAAAGAAATACCGGGTCAACGCAGCCTACCTGCTTGCACACGCCATCCACGAATCCGACTATGGACGGTCTGAGATTGCCCGCGAAAAAAATAATCTATTCGGCGTCAATGCGACGGATTCTGCCCCGGGAGAAGATGCGACTGCTTATAAATCCTTGACGGATTCAATCGAGCAGACCGGCCGATTCATCGCAAAGGACTATCTTGATCGGGATGGACGTTATTTCCGCGGGGCTTACCTCGGGAACAAACAAAAAGGAATGAATGTCTTTTACGCGTCAGACCCCTTCTGGAGCGAAAAAATCGCTGGTATCCTAGTGAAAATGAACGCTTTCTAAATCCGAGATATGATACACTATAGGGCGAGACAACAATCATTGAGGAGTGAACACGTCATGGAAAAAGTTTTAGTATTTGGTCATAAAAATCCTGATACCGATACGATCACATCGGCAATCGCTTATGCAGAATTAAAGAAAGCGCTCGGTGTCAATGCCGAAGCAATCCGCCTCGGTGAGATGAATGATGAAACGTTATTCGCGCTCGATACGTTCAAAGTTTCAGCACCACGTCTAGTGACAGAGGTCGCGACAGAAGCGTCACACGTCATCTTAGTCGACCACAACGAACGTCAACAAAGTGCGAACGATATCGACGCTGTTACGGTAACAGAAGTCATCGACCATCACCGAATCGCAAACTTCGAGACATCGGATCCTGTCTATTACCGGGCAGAACCAGTCGGTTGTACAGCAACGATCCTGAACAAGCTCTACAAAGAGCATGGTGTTGCAATCAAACCAGAAATCGCTGGTCTGATGCTATCAGCGATCATTTCTGACTCGCTTCTGTTCAAATCACCGACTTGCACAGAGCAAGATATCATCGCAGCGCGTGAACTCGCAGAAATCGCCGGTGTTGATGCGAACGTCTACGGTCTTGAGATGCTCAAAGCTGGAGCTGATCTCTCGAAGAAAACTGTTCCTGAATTGATCGCACTTGACGCAAAAGAATTCACGATGGGAACACTCAAAGTCGAAATCGCTCAAGTCAACACGGTCGATACAGCTGAAGTTTTGCTTCGCCAAGAAGAACTCGAAACAGCGATCAACGAAGTCATCCTTGCAAAAGGTCTTGATTTGTTCGTCTTCATCGTCACGGATATCTTGACGAACAACTCAGTCGGACTCGTCCTCGGGAAAGAAGCGAATCTCGTCGAACGTGCTTATGGTCTTGAAGCGACGAACAACCTCGTCTACCTCGAAGGTGTCGTTTCACGTAAGAAACAAGTCGTTCCTGTTTTAACAGATACAGCTCTTGCAACACAATAAGTCAAAAAAGAAGGAGTTCGCTCCTTCTTTTTTGAATAAAGAATATGAATGGTCGTTCATTCATTACATAAAGGAGGAATCAATATGACACAAACAATCATGGTGACGGGTGGAACGAACGGTATGGGAAAAGCGATGGCGCTCGCCTTAAAGGAAGCTGGCTGGAATGTCGTCGTCACAGGACGTGACGCAGAACGCTTGCGACTGATGGATGAAGCATTGGAACAGATTCAAGGCGAGCATCTGACGATTCAGATGGATGTCCGTGACGCGGACGCTTGTCTTGCTGCTGTCAAGCAAGCACGCGAACGGTTCGGTCGTCTCGAGGCATTGATCAACAATGCTGCCGGGAACTTCATCTGTCCGACCGACGAATTATCGCCGAATGGATGGAAGACGGTCATCGATATCGTCCTTAACGGGACATTTAACTGCTGTCACGCTCTTGTCAAGGGTTGGCAGGAAGATCAAGTCGCTGGCGGTCAAATCGTCAATATCGTCGCTTCTTATGCATGGCAGGCCGGCGCTGGTGTCGCTCCGAGTGCTGCTGCAAAAGCCGGCGTGCTGAACTTGACGCGGACGCTTGCCGTCGAATGGGGCTATAAATATCAAGCCCGTGTCAACGCGATCAGTCCGGGACCGATCGAACGAACGGGTGGTGCCGATAAACTCGCTTTATCACCAGAACACGCGGAACGAATTCGCCGCAACGTCCCACTCGGTCGATTCGGAACACCGGAAGAGATCGCGACGCTCGCAAGCTGGATGGTATCAGATCAAGCCCGCTACTTGAACGGAGAATGCATCGCTCTTGACGGTGGTCATTGGTTAAATAAACAACCATTCTGATGATTGAGATTTAATTACTTAAGAAGTCGTTCTCCACAAAGATAAGAATGACGCGTTTCACGCCACTCCTACAGGAAAAAGCGCATTTTTGCGCTGTCAGAGACGAACAAGATCTGCTTTCCTGCTTGAATGAAGCAGGAAAACTAGCTTGTGTCTCGCCTGAGGAAAGAGCGTGAAAAGACGCGGCATTCTTTTTTGGAGTCAGCCCCTTACATTCGTCTCGAACTATTTTTCTTTCTTTTCGCTATGTTTATGAATTATATAGAACAGGTAGAAAGTACAAGAAGGAGGCGATCATATGTGGGGTGCGTTCGGTTGGGGTGCGTTAGCAGGTGGCGCCGTTGTCATTGGCGCCTTGTTTGGACTGTACTTACCCTTAAAACAACGACTGATCGGTTACATCATGTCGTTTGGAACAGGAATCTTGATTGGAGCAGCGACATTTGAGTTGCTCGATGAGGCATTAAAGAAATCAACAACGTTCGTCGTCGCGATTTCCTTTATCGTCGGGGCACTTGTCTTTACGGGCTTTGACTTGTTCGTCTCGTCACGCGGCGCGAGTAAACGGAAACGCTCGTCTGGTGGGAATGAAGGCACGGGGACGGCGATTTTCTTTGGGACGATTCTTGATGCCATCCCAGAATCAATCATGATCGGTGCCAGTCTGTTATCTGGAAATGTCAGCGCGGCACTCGTCGCGGCAATTTTCGTCAGTAACATCCCGGAAGGTTTATCGAGTACGACGGGGTTACGAAAAGATGGCTTTTCGAAGAAAAAAGTCTTGCTGATGTGGGGAGTCGTCTGGTTGATCTCCGCCCTCGCCTCACTCGCCGGCTATACGGTTCTCGCAGAACTACCAGACATGCAGTTCGCCATGATCGGTGGCTTCGCAAGTGGTGGGATCATCGCGATGCTCGCTTCGACGATGATGCCGGAAGCTCACGAGGAAGGCGGCGCGATCGTTGGTCTGTTCGCAGCACTTGGGTTAATTACTGCCATCATCCTTAGTTAAATACAACATAAGGCGTGTTGTCTGGAAAACGAACCGGACAACACGCCTTATGTGTTAAACAATTTAAAACTCACCTGTTCCTCCCGTAACCCCCTCCCATTCCTCCTTAAAACGAGCCACGAACTCTTCCATGTAGCGATGCCGTTCCTCCGCTAAATGATGGGCCGTCTTCGTATTCATTAAATCTTTTAGTCGGAATAACTTTTCTTCAAAATGATTCAGGGCACTTGTCTCGCCTGTTCGATCACCCGGCTTTCGTGCTGTTAGTCCTGGCACATGCATTGGCTCCCCGAACCGACCAGCGAACTGAAACGTTCGCGCAATCCCGATTGCGCCGATCGCATCGAGACGGTCGGCGTCTTGGACGACTTGTCCTTCGATCGTTCGCATTGGTGGACGTGTGCCATCTTTATAGGACAGGCTCGTGATAATGTTTAAAATCTGTTCCTGTTCCTCCTCTGTCACCTTTCCTTGCAAAAAGGTGGCGACCGTCTCTGCCGTTCCCCCGAGTTTGCTATCTGCTACGTCATGAAGTAAGGCAGATAGTTCGATGATTTTAACGTTCCCGCCTTCTTGTTTGGCAATATGTAACGCTAAACGGCGAACCCGTTCGATATGGGCATAATCATGACCTGAAAAGTCCGTCGCATGAAACGACCGGACGAACGCTTCCGTTTCTTGAATCATTGTCGACCCCTCCATTCCGGTTCAAGTAATCCATACAGTAACATGTCATGCCGCTCTCCGTCTCGTCGTAAAAAAGCACGGTATCTTCCTTCCTGCACGAACCCGAGTCGTTCGTACAGCTGAACCGCACGTGTATTATACTCAAAGACCGTCAATTGAATCCGGTACAAGTTCAACTCTAAGAAGGCGTACTCTAGTATCGTCTGTAGCGCATCCGTCGCATACCCTTGTCCTTCACAATCCGGATCGATGCCAATCATCAGCCATGCCGTTCCATGTGTCGGTAAAATATCTTCTAATGCGACCACCCCAATCATCCGTTCATCTTCAAAGTTCCGGATCGCAAATCGAAACGTCTCCGGTGCATCCGTCGCCATCATCTTTTCAATCTTATCCATGGATAAATGACGATATGGCGTTGCACTAAAATGACGGGCGAATGTCGCATCGTCAAGCAATCGTTGCATCACTTCGGTATCTTCCGGTTGAAAACGTGTCAGACGAGTATGATGACCTTCCAGTAGTTTTTTCATTCTTATCCCCCTCTATATTAAAAATCGAAAAACGCTAACCCCTTTTCAGAGTTAGCGTACGGTGATCATAAAACTTTTTCGAGGAATTTTTTTGCCCGGTCCGTCTTCGGATTGTCGAAGAGTTCGACTGGTGAACCTTCTTCCATTAAAATTCCTTCATCGAGGAACAAGACACGATCGGCGACTTCTTTTGCGAAGCCCATCTCGTGCGTCACGATGACCATCGTCATTCCACTCTCAGCAAGCTGCTTCATGACGTCTAGCACTTCGTTGACCATCTCTGGGTCAAGGGCTGATGTCGGTTCATCGAACAGCATGACGTTCGGTTCCATCGCAAGTGCGCGGGCGATCGCGACCCGTTGTTTTTGTCCACCTGACAACTGATTCGGGTAATTATCGCGTTTTTCCGCTAAACCGACACGTTCCAGTAACGTCTCCGCTCGTTTAATCGCCTCGTCCTTTGAAATCCCGAGGACGTTGATTGGTGCGTACGTCAGATTATCAAGGACAGACTTATGCGGGAACAAGTTAAATTGTTGGAACACCATTCCGATGTTCTGACGTGCTTTCGAGATGTTCGCTTTTGGTTTCGTCAGTTCAAAACCATCGACGATGATCGTTCCACTCGTTGGTTGTTCAAGTAAGTTAATACAACGTAGAAATGTTGATTTACCGGATCCCGACGGTCCAATGACAGCGACGACTTCACCGCGTGTAACTGTCGTCGAGATACCTTTTAATACTTCTAATTTTCCGAATTGCTTATGCAAATCGGTGACTTGGATCATAGGTTCCATCTGATTACCCACTCTTTCTCATAGCTTTTTCGACTTGTTGGCCTATCAAGCTCAATCCCATGACGAGAACAAAATATACGAATCCGGCAAACAACAACGGTTCGAAATAAATCGCCTTTTCTCCTCCAACGATTTGTGCACGACGCATGACATCGAGCACGCCGACCGTCGAGACGAGTGCCGATTCCTTCGTCAACGTGATCAATTCGTTCATGATCGCTGGAAGGATGTTTTTAAAGGCTTGTGGCAAAATGATCGAACGGAGTTGTTTGAAATACGAAATACCGAGCGCATCTGCAGCTTCCCACTGCCCACGATCAACGGCTTGAATCCCGGCCCGAATGATTTCCGAGATGTACGCTCCGGAGTTCAAGGAGAAGGCGATGATTGCCGATTGGTATCCTGTCGTGACATATCCAGTTAGTTGCGGTAATCCGAAGTGGACGATCGCCAGTTGCAAGATCAATGGGGTTCCCCGGAAAATCGCCGTATACGTATGACCAATGAAACGGATGAAACGGCTCTTCGTGATTTTCAGTGCCGCGACGACGATTCCGATCAGCATCCCGGCAATGGCTGCTACGATGACGACTTGGAAGAGGACCGGAATGCCCTCGAGAATATATGGAATTGAATCTTGAATCTTTGTAAAGTCTATCATAATCAATCTCCTAACGTCGCACAAAAGGGATGAGGTTACCCCCACCCCCATGCACTTGACTTATTTTGCTTCTTTTTGGAACCACTCTTCTGCTAATTTATCGATTTCACCACTGTCGATCATTTTCTTCAGCTCTTTGTTGAAATCGTCACGCATCTTATCCCCTTTTTTGAAGGCGATTGCTGAACCAGCTGGACCATCTTCTTTAATCTGGTACGTTTTCAGGGAGGCATCTTGATCCATGTATTTGACGGCGACTGCATCCTCGATAATGAGGGCGTCGATCCGACCTGTATTCAATTCTTGAATGATTTCTGGAATTTTGTTCAATGGAACCGTTTCGCTGTCTTTAAAGCGGTCTTTCGCGAGTCCCTCTTGAATCGAACCAAGCTGGACACCGATTTTTTTACCTTTGAGTTCATCTTCTGAACTGATCGCTTTATCCTTCGTCATGACTAAGTTTTTCGATTCGAAGTAAATGTCCGTGAAGTCAGCATTTTTCTTCCGTTCTTCCGTTGGTGTCATGCCCGCCATGACGAAATCCACACGACCTGAGCTAAGCGCACCAAGTAGACTACCGAATTCCATATCTTCGATTTTTAATTTATATCCAAGATTTTTCGTAACTTCTTTGGCGATCGCAACGTCGAAGCCGACGATGTCTTCTCCTTTTTTCGTATCGATGTATTCAAATGGGAAGTAATCCGCTGATGTTCCCATCGTCAATACTTTATCACCCTTACTTGATCCACCTGTTGATTCTTCCGACGCGCCACATGCTGCCATTGTGACTGCCAGAATGCCTGCCATTGCCGTTGCTAATAATTTTTTCATTCGAGTTTTCCCCTTCCAACGCTCAATTGTCAGAACTTTAACAATAGTATGACTTATGTGTATGTCCAATTCAATACCGAAAAGCCTGACCTGTTCTATTGCTTTTAGAATATACGAATATTTATTCACTGTAAAGCATAAATATATAAATTTTTTTGACTTTCTATTCATAAATCATGCATAAATGACTATTTATACAATTTTGCAAACGTTTTCAAATTTAAAATTTATTATTTTAGTCTTATGAATACACAAAAAAAGACTCCTTTTTCAGGAGTCTTCTTCGCTTAGGCGTAGATTTCAATTAATGATTCAAGTTTCTCGACGACTTCTTCCGCCGTGAACGATTCGATGTCGAAGCGCTCGACCATCGAGAGGATGTTTCCATCTTGCATTAACGCAAAGGATGGAGATGAAGGTGGATAACCTTCGAAATATTCACGCGCACGGTCTGTCGCTTCGCGATCTTGTCCAGCGAATACCGTGACGAAATGATCGGGCTTGATGCCCTCTTTCCGATTGACGTACGCTGCCGCAGGACGGGCGATCCCGCCAGCACATCCACAAACAGAATTGACAAGGACAAGTGTCAGACCTTCCCGTTTCATTGCTTCATCCACGCTCTCTGGCGTCGTTAATTCTTCAAATCCAGCAGCTTGCGCTTCTTTGCGGGCTGTTTGGACGACATCTTCAAAATACATTTGGAAATCCATCGTATTGCCTCCTTTGATTCGTTCTCCTTCTTATTGTACGAGTTTCGGTGAAATCTGTCCAAGTCTGCCGCTTAATTCATTTTCTAAAAATGGTCGTGCCTGCAACAGATCACGGAATGCGATGTACCGGTCGATTTTTTCTTCCGTTGGTCGCTTGTTTTGTTTGTACGCACGGATCAAGATGTTCTTCGGTGTGTGCTCAAGATCGATGAATTCAAGCAATTGCGCTTCATATCCTACAAGCGTCAATAACTCGGCACGAATCGAGTCCGTCGCAAGTGATGCGAATTTTTCTTTGATCAGTCCGTGCTGGAGCATGACATCAAGCGGAGCGCAGTCCAATTGACGGTTCAGTTCCTTTTGACAACACGGTACACTTAGGATGACTGATGCATTCCAGTCGACAGCTCGCGCGAGTGCGACGTCCGTCGCAACATCACAAGCGTGAAGCGTCACCATCAGGTCGACTTCCGTCTCCCCTGTATAATCATGAACGTCTCCGACGCGGAATGTCAGATCGGTATAATCCAGATCACGTGCAATTTGCGTACATTCTTCGATAACTTCTTTCTTTAAATCAAGACCTGTCACTTCAAGGTCGAATCCTTTGACGACTTTTAAATAATGGTAGAGAGCGAACGTCAAATACGATTTCCCGCAACCAAAGTCTAAAATCCGCAGTTTTTTTCTTGTTGGTAAGGCGGCGATGCTATCCTCGACGAATTCAAGGAAGCGATTGATTTGCTTGAACTTATCGTACTTCTGTTTTTTGACTTGCCCCGCTTCCGTCATCACACCTAGACGAATCAGAAACGGAACCGGTACACCGTCTTCTAATAGATAGGTTTTTTTTCGATCATGCGACAAGAGTGCTTTCATTGGTTCCTTTTGGGATGTCTTGATCGCGACTTTCATCTTTTTCGAGAGCTGGAACTGCCATTCTTCTTCTTCAAAACGGAAGAGGAATTGCCGGAATTCCGTGAACCAGTCATCGAGTCGACCGATGAAATCCTCCACTAAAATATTTTCATGCTTCATGACGCGTTCAAATTGAAACTCAACCTGCATCATCACCGTATCTCTTAATAGAATCGGTTTTACCTTGATTCGTCGGAGATCATTGGATTTTTGACGCGGATTGCTCATCGTTGCATGGATCAGTACTCCTTGCGTGATTTTCGAAGCAAGGTTCGCTTTTAATTCATGTAGTTCCACTAGTCGTCCCGTCCTTTTCTAATGTTCTTTCGAAACTGTAGCAAATTCGTACCTGTTCGACAAGTTTACACGCTTCATCATTCGTACGTAATCAAAAGGAGGAGTGCATCATGTTCAAAAAAATTCTCTCACAAATCGGAATCGGTGCTGCAACGGTCGACACACGGTTGACGGATGATCGCTGTGAACCAGGCGGTCAAATCCACGGTGTCGTCCATATCAAAGGTGGAAACGTCGATCAAGAAATTGACCGGATTTATCTTGAATTCAACACGCAGTACAAACAAGAAGTCAATGATAGTACGACGTTTACGACCTTTACGCTCGACCGGTTTGCCTTAAATGAAGCGAAGTTCACGATCGAAGCGGGTGTCGAGCGGGAAATTCCATTCACATTACGTGTGCCACTAAATACGCCACTCTCCGTCAGCCAATCGAAATCATGGATCGAGACCGGACTTGACATCGCACAATCCGTTGATCCGTCGGACCGTGACGCTGTCATCGTCGAAGCAAACCGTTACCAAACGACGGTCTTAGATGCCATGGAGTCACTTGGCTTCCGGTTAAAGAAAGCCGATACAGAAAAATTACCTGGACGATTCCGTAAAGATTTACCGATTGCTCAGGAACTTGAATACTCAGCACGCAATACACACTACGCTCATAAACTGGATGAGATCGAAATCATCATGCTCCAAGACAGCTCAGGGATTGATTTAATCGTCCAAGTCGATCGTCGTGCGCATAGTCTCGGATCATTGTTCAGTGAAATGGCTGGAGCGGATGAGTCGATGATCAAACTACGCCTATCCAATAGTGAACTGCAGGATCAGTCATTTGTCGAACGCCAGCTGACAAACATCGTGGAGCGCTATAGCTGATCGATCGAATGACTAAAAAGTGATTCCTCTTCAAGGGGAGTCATTTTTTTGTTCAAATCGGAATGCACAAAAACATTATTAAAACTTATTTGCTAATGTAATCGTTTTCAAATAAAATATTGTTTTAAAACAAGCACCTTGCTATACTGTCCGTATTGAAAAGAATTCCAGTCGTGGTTTGACTAGAGGAGGATGTACATCATGAAAAGGATTGGGCAATTCACGTTAACAGCAGGACTCGCAGCAGTACTCGTTTCAAGTAGTTTGCCTGTCATGGCAGAGGCAGGATCTTCAGCAGATCGGATCAGTCAAAAAATCGACATGATGACACTCGAACAAAAAATCGGACAGATGATCATGCCGGACTTCCGGCAGTGGAATGGCAGTAACCATACGTCGCTTGCTCCGGAAGTCGCGAACATCATCGACCGTTATGATTTAGGTGGCGTCATCTTGTTTGCTGAGAACGTCAGTGAAACCGAACAGACGACAAAACTCGTTCATGATCTGCAAGAAGTCGTCAAACAAGATGACAGCAACGATATTCCGCTCTTTGTCACGATCGACCAAGAAGGTGGCATCGTCACTCGGCTCGGAACAGGAACGAACTTACCCGGCAATATGGCGTTAGGTGCGACCCGTAGTAGCGCGTATGCCAATGATGCCGGTCATATCATCGGTTCCGAACTGCATGCGCTTGGCATCAATGTCAACTTCGGTCCGGTTCTTGACGTCAACAGTAACCCTGGAAATCCCGTCATCGGTGTTCGCTCGTTCTCAAGTGACCCGGAGCTCGTCGGAACGCTCGGTTCCGCTTTGATGAAGGGTATTCAAACTGAAGGCGTCGCAGCGACCGCGAAACACTTCCCGGGTCACGGCGATACTGCGATCGATTCCCATTATGGCTTGCCGGTTGTCGACCGGTCCCTGGAGGAGCTGGAACAAGTCGAGCTCGTCCCGTTCAAGCGAGCCATCGCCGAAGACATCGATATGATCATGACAGGACACATCGGAATGCCGCAAATCGAGTCTGAAGTCGTCACGTCAAAAAACGGCACTTTCCCTTTACCTGCGACATTGTCGGATGACGTCATCACGGGCGTACTGCGCGAAAAACTCGGCTACGATGGCATCGTCATCACGGATGCTTTGAATATGCAGGCGATCGCCGACAATTTTACGGAATCAGAAGCCGTTCTGAAAACATTTGACGCCGGTGTCGACATCGCGCTCATGCCGACGATTCTTCGTTCCGAGCAGGATGTCACAAAACTCGACCAGATTTTTAAGGACGTGATTGCGGCAGTCAAAGACGGACGTCTGTCAGAGGAACGGATTGATCAATCGGTCGAGCGGATCCTGACGCTGAAGGCAGAACGCGGAATATGGAATGGCACGACGGATACGACATCCTTAGCTGATAAACTCGCGCAAGCGAACCAAATCGTCGGTAGTCCCGAACATAAAGCAAAAGAACGCGCGATGACGGAAGCCGCGGTCACACTCCTGAAAAATGATCAGCGGACGTTACCCTTCAAGCCGAAAAAGAATGCAAACGTTCTTGTGATCGCCCCTGCGACGGATCAAACGGACAGCATGAAAAAGACGATTGCTTCCCTGCCTAAGAACCGGAACTGGCACGTAACGACAGCGAATTACTCGGCTACTACGCTACCGCTCGACCAAAACCCGACACTACGGGCACAACTCGATGCAGCAGATTACATCATCGTTGGTTCAAACGTCAATACGAGTGCCAAACTACTGCCTACTGCACCAGAGCAAGCGATTCCAGCTTCAATCTTCCGGTATGCGAAACAAACAAATACACCATCCGCCTTGCTCAGTCTCCGTAATCCATACGATGTCGCCGTTCAACCGGACGCACCGGCACACGTCCTCGTCTATGGTTTTAAAGGGGATCCGAACGGACCGGACTCTGAAGCAGGCAATCTGAAATCAGCGGGACCGAACCTCCCTGCTGGTATTCGAGCAATTTTCGGAACGTTCAAACCGCAAGGCACTTTACCGGTTGATGTGCCGGTCTTTCAGAACGGTGTCTTTACCGATCAACTGCATCTCGAATTCGGTGATGGCTTTAAAAACTGGAAAAAATGAGAACATGATACACAAAAGACCGAGCCCCCTTTAAAGGATGCCTCGGTCTTTTAATGCTTGATACGGATATTCCGCTTCTTCTTTCGCACGATGGTAGACGCGGTAAAGTGAGTAGATCAGCAGTCCATAAATGACAATCATTATGACAGTCGAAATGAAGCTACCGACGCTAAATTCAAACTTGAACGTCACCTTCAAATTCCAGATGGTAGCATATGTGCCATACATCGTCACTAAAAGGGGGATGATATATCCAGCAAATCTAACGTTCGCTTTTCCAAGCATACGTTGTACAACGTAGGCAACGATAATGATCAGCAAAATGATAAAGATTTCCATTTTGATCCCTACTCTCACTATGATATATACCTAATTCTACCATCTATTCGTTTAAGAAGATACCGTCCGTGCTGGAATCGTCTCGTAAATCGACGTAAACGTTTCTTCCGTCCATCCCATATGCCAAAACAGCAACTCATAATAACAGCTCGTCACGAAATGCCGTTTCATCCGCTCTCGTTCAGCCGAGCTTGCTTGTTCCGCCAACGCATCAAGCCGTGCAATCTGTTCAAAGACGACCTTTTTGAACCATTCCGAACTATATGTGTCGATCCATTGCTGATAGATTTTTTCATCCGGTGTACACGTCAATAATTGTTGTCCAACTTCATAATACAACCAGTAACATGGCAAGATGGCAGCAATCGTCTCACCAAGCGTCCCTTCACTCGCATGATGCATGTGGGAGACGTAAGCATATGCTGTCGGTGCCGGTTCAAATGCTTCAAGATCTGCTTCCGTAATACCGAGCGGCTCAAAAAATGATTGATGTAAGCTCAACTCTGCCTCGTAAGTCGAAGTAGCATGCTCGGCAAGTGTCGCGATCGTCGCGAAGTCGTCTGCTTTTGACGCTGCCTTCGCTTGAATCTTCGCAAAGTGTTTTAAATAATAGGCATCCTGCATGACGTAATGCCGAA
Organism: Exiguobacterium sp. BRG2; assembly: GCF_031844245.1. Classification (NCBI taxonomy): domain Bacteria; kingdom Bacillati; phylum Bacillota; class Bacilli; order Caryophanales; genus Exiguobacterium; species Exiguobacterium sp. BRG2. The sequence goes on along the minus strand of NZ_JAUZUW010000001.1, from coordinate 283,161 downwards.
ATTTCGAGAGCGGTAACGTTCCCTCGCCGATTCCTTGTACGAATGGGTGGGTAAAACTACTATCCCAATACGCTTGTGCCGCTTGTTTGATTTCTTGTGTGAATGTCATGATCTCATCCTCCTCGTTTAGTATGATACGAAAAAACACCACCCCGAAACACACGGGCATGGCGCAAGAAGAACAAGACTTGACGCCACTTCCCTCCGTAAGTACGAACTTAATCAGGTTCAAAGGGTCCGAACGTCTTCGTTCGTCTCAGTCGGTCTACCGACTCCCCTAGTGGTCATTATTCGATTCAAATTCACTATAGCATGCTGAAAATGGAAGTCAAGTTGTCCTCTTTTCGCTATACTATGGAGTGTCAGAAGACGGATGCCGTCTCCATCTACAGACCGATTCCGAACTTCTTTCGTTCTCGTACACTAATTTTAGTACCTGATACTATAGTTCATTCTGTTACTTACAATTGGAGGAATTCATTATGCATACACCAACAAAAATCATGGCGTCAGCCGTTATCGCTTCTGCTTTATTACTTCCGACAGCCGCATCCGCTGAGCAAGTCGTTGATAAAACAATCGTCACTCTCGGGGAGTCGCTCGGCGCAAAGGATAAGGCTTGGGTGCTTTCCCGTCTCAATGCACCGGAAGGCATCACGCCGATCATCGCCACTTCTGCTGACGAAGAAAAATATCTCGGGAAAAACATTCCCCAGTCGCAAAAAGGTGGCAACATGTATTCATCCGCTAAAATCGAATTGATGGAAAAAGGTGACGGACTTTCCGTTGCGACGGAAAACATTACGTGGGTGACGAAGGATATGTACTTGAACGCTCTCGTCACGGCAGGTGTCAAAGATGCCGACATCACGATCACTTCTCCTTATAAAGTGACTGGAACATCGGCACTGACAGGAATCATGAAAGCCTATGATCAAACTTCGGCTGAGACCGGAATCAAGCTGAGTGACGAACGGAAAGATTTAGCACAGCAAGAATTATCGGTCACTTCAGACGTCGGGAAGACAGTCGGGACAGATAAAGTCGCTGATTTGATGAATGAGATCAAGGCCGAAATCGCCAATCAAAAACCGGAAACAAAAGTCGAGATCGAAAACCTGATCGTCCAAGTCATTCAAAACAACAACATCCAACTGTCTGATGCACAGATGGATCGGTTGACGAATCTATTCAATCAAATGGAGCAAGCGAACATCAACTGGGGGCAAATCGAGAGTGGACTAAAAAATGCTGGTCAAGACATCCATGCGTTTGCAACGTCCGAGGAGACAAAAGGATTCTTCGCTAAATTATTTGATGGTCTGAGTGACTTCTTCAGCTCGATTGCTGGTGTGTTCAAATAATTCAGACTTCCGCAATTAACAAGATAATGGTAAACTGATTGTATCTGAAACGAAAGGTGGTGTGAAATGATGGACTTTGCTGCGTGCAAACATTGGTTAATGGAACAATTGTATCTGTTGCGCGCGATTTTTCATGGAATGGCGTTCTAAGGCACCCGTCTGCCCTTTTTAGAACTTCATGATTGAAAAATACAGCAAAGCGCATCTTTCACACACTAGGGAGAGTGCTATTTGCGCTCTCCTTTTTTTAATGCGCGCGAAAGGATCAACTCATTATGATGATTTGCGACATTCAACATCTGACAAAACAATTCGGAGGCGAAACGATCTTAACGGACGTTTCCCTCTTCTTAAACGAACACGATCGTGTCGGTCTGATTGGACGAAACGGGAGTGGTAAAACGACATTACTCCGCTTACTTGCTCGCCTTGACCAACCGGACGGTGGCGTCATCTATCAAAAGAACGGTTTGACGATTGGCTACTTGGAACAACTTCCCACTTATACCGAAACGATGACCGGACTCGACGTCCTTTGGGCGGCGTTTGAAGAGATCCTCGCAATCCGTTCTCGGATGCAACAGTTGGAGCTTTTGATGGCGACAGCGCCAGATGATCTGGATGCACTACTCGTTCGATATGCGGAAGCGACAAATGCATTCGAACAAAAAGATGGCTATCTACTCGACTCGAAGATCGAGCGCATGGTGAACGGATTACATTTACGTCCGTTACTCACTCGCCCTTTCCATCAGTTGAGCGGCGGTGAGCAAACTAAGATTTGCCTCGGTCGCATGTTGCTGATGGAACCACACCTCCTAATCCTTGATGAGCCGACGAACCATCTTGATTTAGCTGCCGTTGAATGGTTAGAACAATTCTTACGGGACTACACTGGAACTATCCTGCTCGTCTCTCACGACCGGGTCTTCTTAGACGCCGTCGTCACCTCGATCGTCGAGCTTGAAGATGGTGAACTGACCTCCTATCTAGGGAACTACAGTGCGTTCGTCGTCGAACGAGAACGTCGCTTGATGGAACAGTTCCACGCCTATCAGGAACAACAGAAAAAAATCAAGAAGATGAAGGAAGCGATTCGTCGACTACGGCAGTGGGCAAACGAAGCATCTCCACCGAGTGAGAAATTATTCCGTAAAGCAAAATCGATGGAGCGGGCACTCGAGCGAATCGAACGGATCAAACGACCGCAACTCGAAGCCAAAACCGCTGATGTCTCTTTTTCTTCTACCGATCATACGAGTCAAGTCGTCTTTCGCGCTGAAGAACTCTCGTTTGCTTACGGAATCCGCCACATTTTTGATGACGTCTCGTTCGAGATCATGGCACAGGATCGGGTCGCGATCGTCGGAACGAATGGGAGTGGGAAATCGACATTGCTCTCACTGCTGCTTGACGAATTATCACCAGAGGCAGGCACACTCACGCGTGGACCATCGAATCATGTCGGTTACTTGTCCCAGCATGCCCATTTCGAGGAGGACGCGCGGTTAATTGACTGGTTTAGAGACCGGATTGCCGTTCCAGAAGCGGAAGCCCGCCATATCCTAGCCCGGTTCCTGTTCTTTGGACCAACTGTCTTTCGGTCCATTTTGTCACTAAGCGGAGGAGAACGTGTGCGATTGCAACTCGCCGTCCTCGTTCATTCGTCGATCAATGTATTAATTCTCGACGAGCCGACGAACCATCTCGATATTGAATCAAGAGAGACACTCGAAGAAGCACTCGAGAATTTTTCTGGTACATTGATTGCCGTCTCACACGACCGCTATTTCTTGAATCGGCTTTTTCCGCAGATCCTGTGGCTCGAAAATGGTCTGACGCGTTATCATGGTACGTATACGTATGCTCAACAGAAGCGTACTGAGTTCGCTACGTCTTCCTCACTCCACGTAACCCCTCAAAAACCAAAACGCTTGTCACAATACGAGTTAGAAGTGCAGATCGAGCGGCTTGAACAGAAATTAACAAAACGTGAAAAACCGACCGATACCGTTTCTAAAAGCATCCAACAGCAACTCGATGACCTATACGAACAGTTGCTACAGTATGGATGATTTAGCTTTACTTGCCTGTCACTCTCGATACCGAGAGTGGCAGTTTTTTCGTTCATTCACAAGATTTCAGCATACGGTTTTTTAGCTAACCTTATTAAGTTTTAAAATTTTATTTTATTTTGTTGTTGATTATTTTCAGAAAATTCGTATAATTTAGCGTATAGTTTTTATTATTCTTTGGGAGGAATACACCATCATGAACGCCATTCAGCAAGTCATTCAAGGAAGTGTCGATTACGCTAACAACATTTTATGGTCGTATGTATTAATCGCTGTATTGATCGGCGGCGGGATCTACTTCACCATCCGAACTGGCTTCATCCAATTCACTTACTTAAAAGAGATGTTCCGCGTCACGCTCGATAAAAGTGAACAAACAACAGACGATAAAGGAGAAAGCATCACTTCTCTCCAGTCATTCTTCATCGGTGCTGCGACACGGATCGGTACGGGTAACCTTGCCGGTGTCACGATTGCCGTCACACTCGGCGGACCAGGTGCCGTCTTCTGGATGTGGATGGTCGCTCTCTTAGGGGGCGCGACGGCTCTCATCGAAAGTACACTGGCTCAAGTCTATAAAGTACGCGATACGAAATCGAACGCATACCGTGGTGGTCCTGCCTACTACATCGAAAAAGGCTTGAAGAACCGAGCTCTCGGAATCGTCTTTGCAATCTTGATTGCTGTGACGTTCGGCCTTATCTTCAACTCCGTTCAATCAAACACGATTGCCGCTGCCTTTGACAATGCGTTCGGTATCAACACAGCTGTCGTCGGCGCAGCACTCGTCGTCTTGACGGGACTCGTCATCTTTGGTGGTGTCCACCGTGTCGCGAAGTTCTCTGCAATCATCGTTCCTATCATGGCAGGTCTCTACTTGATTGCTGCTCTTTATGTCGTCGTTACGAACCTGACGGAACTTCCTGGTGTGTTCGCAATGATTTTCAAAAGTGCCTTCGGAATCGAGCAAGCATTCGGTGGCTCGGTCGGTGCTGCAATCTCACTCGGTGTCAAACGCGGATTGTTCTCAAACGAAGCGGGAATGGGGTCTGCTCCAAACGCTGCGGCGGCGGCTGAAGTCTCTCACCCAGCAAAACAAGGTTTCTTACAAACACTTGGTGTATTCCTTGATACGTTGATCGTCTGTACAGCGACAGCAACGATTATTCTCCTCAGTGATAGTTATGCGGCTGGAAATGGCGAAGGAATCGGCATGTTGCAAAACGCGCTCTCCGAAGAATTTGGTGCAATTGCCCCACCATTCATCGCACTCAGCGTCTTCTTATTTGCTTTTAGTTCGATCGTTGGTAGTTACTACTACGGTGAGACGAACATCGAGTTCATCAAACAAAGTCCAGCAGCCGTCTTCGGTTTCCGGATTGCGACAATGGGCTTCGTCTTCATCGGATCTATTCTCAGCCTCGGTATGGTATGGAGTTTTGCCGATCTCTTCATGGCAGGCATGACATTAATCAATATGACAGCGATCCTCCTCTTGAGCGGCATCGCTCTCAAAGTCATCAAAGATTATCAGGAACAACGGAAACAGGGACTCGATCCTGTCTTCTCAGCAAAAGCACTCGGGATTGAAAATACGGAGTGTTGGGACGTTGAAGAAGAAGCTCGTCCTGCTGCTGGTGAAGTGCCGCCATCACAATGATTTAACTCTGAGTTCAAACTTCAACACCGAGGAAGCCATGCGCCTACTCGGTGTTTTTATTTGTAAAAAAGAATTTGGATTATGTTTTCATCGGACAGGGAAAAAGTCAACAGATTGCCCCGAAGGAGGAATTCATCTTGTCTCAAGCTATGTTGATCATCAACCCGTCTTCTGGTAAAGAACTCGGAAAAAAACACGCGACGCTCGCTGAAGAGACGCTTGCTACTCGCTTTCAAACCGTCGACGTTCGATTCACGGAAAAAGAACACGATGCAACGGAATTCGCACGTCATGCCGCCCAGTCTAATTACGACGCCGTCATCGCCATGGGTGGTGATGGAACGGTCAATGAAGTCATTACTGGAATTGCCGAGCAACCACATCGTCCAACACTCGGGATCGTACCGCTTGGGACGGTCAATGATTTATCACGCGCGTTACACATCCCGACGGACCCCGAAGAGGCGATTCAGATATTAGCTGATGCCCCTGCCCGCCCGCTTGATATCGGTAAATATGATGATCATTACTTCATGAACGTCATTGCGGTTGGTCTGATTGCGGAAGCCGTCGAAGAAGTGAGCATCGAACAGAAAACGTCACTTGGATCGGTCGCTTATTTCATTGAAGGTCTGAAAGCCTTTAAGGATCATAGTCCTTATCCAATCGAAATCAACTCTGCCGAAAAACAATTTGATGGAGAAGCCCACTTGTTAATCATCGCCTTGACGAATTCCGTTGGTGGATTCGAATCGTTTGCGGAAGAAGCAAAAGTCGACGATGGATTACTGCATGGATTCATCATTACGAAGCTCGGATTCTTTGATGCGCTTCAAGCATTACCTAAACTCATCACGGGTGGGTTATCAAAGGCGGATCAAATCGAACACTTCACGACGACACGTGTCGAGATTCGTTCGAAAGAAGAGTTACCAATCAATGCCGATGGTGATACGGCAGGTCATGTTCCTGTGACTGTCGAGGTACTTCCTCAACATCTCACTGTATATTCACCATTCTCTGCTGACTAACGTTATACGAGTAAAAAAAGAAATCGACGATTTGTCGGTTTCTTTTTTTACTTTAAAATCCATTACAATATATGTTAACAAAGCGTAATTTTGAAACATATTTGAAATATTTTTGTGTTATTGACGATGCTATAATCATCTCAGGCGAAAAATCATTCTTTAAAATAAATAAATATGCATAAAATCTTACAATTTTGTAATGATCAGTTCTGGCGCTTCAGATTTTTAAGGAGGAAATACACTTAATGAAACGTTTGCTTACAACAATGACAATGACAGCTTTGGTAGTTTCAGGTTTTGCTACAACGAGTGCTTCGAAAGTTGAGGCCGCAACGACATATAAAGTAAAAGTCATGGCAGACGGACTACGCGTCCGGACAGGTCCATCAACGGCTTATAAAATCGTCGGTAGCGTCAATACAGGACAGACATTCAATTATCTCGGTGTTTCTGGTTCATGGACAAAAATTTCATACGGCGGCGCATCACGCTACGTTTCTTCTACATATGTTAAAAAGTACAGTACGACGACTTCAACAAAAGCAACGACTGGTTTTTCGCGTCCAGCAAGCGGTCCGATCACACAAGGATACGGTGCGGCAAGCGGTGTTTATGGTTACACGTTCCACAATGGTATTGATATCGGTGCTCCGACGGGTACACCCATCTATGCTTCAGCTGCTGGAAAGGTCATCACGTCTCGTTACTACGGTGCATACGGTAATCATGTCATGATGACGCATACGGTTAACGGCATCCAGTACACGACAGTTTACGCACATATGAACAGCCGTGCTGTTTCTGTTGGACAAACGATTGCTAAAGGAACAAAAATCGGGACAGTCGGCTCGACAGGAAATGCCTTTGGTGCTCACTTGCATTTTGAAATGCACCGCGGCTCTTACGTTTACAGTGGAACGTCTGCAGCAAACAGCGTTAATCCACTCAATTACTTCAACTGAATCAGATTCGCCGGACTTCTCATCTTGAGAAGTCCGGTTTTTTGTTTCAGATGAAATCTTCTGACAGGAGTGGTACGGTATATGCATGGCTCTCATGCATATAGGAGGCGAATCATATGAAACGAACCATTCCCTTGATTCTATCGGCATCTTTCGGCGTGACTCTGCTTGCCGGTTGCCAAGATCAACCGACACCTGAAGAACGTCTTGATGCCTATATCAAACTTTGGGAGAAACAGGACTACGATAAAATGTATACGTACGCGAGTACAGCTACTAAAAAAGAATACGGTAAAAAAGAATTCATCGAGCGAACGAAACAATTGTCGAAATCACTTGATATTCAAAAGTTATCCGTCGAACGAAAGAAAGCGGAGGAAGCAACGGATGACGAAAAAGCGTCCCTTCCCGTGCGGATTTCCTTTGATACAGTTGCAGGAACCGTTGCCTACGATAAACAAGTTCCACTGACATTCGAGAAACAAGGTGAGACCGAAAACTGGTTCATCGACTGGGATACTTCTTTTGTCCTAAAGGATTTTAAAAAGGACGACAAAGTCCAGCTACAAACCGTTGAAGGCAAACGTGGTGATTTACTCGATTCGAATGAGAAACCGCTCGCAACCTCTGGAAAAGGATTTGCTGTCGGCGCGACAGCCGGACAATTAAAAGACGTCGAGAAAGTTGCCGAATTGCTCGACCGCCCGACCTCTTCAGTCGAAGATTCCTTAAAGGCAAGTTGGGTCAAAGATGGACAGTTCGTTCCGCTCAAAACGATGACCGACGAAGCAATGGTTGAAAAATTGCGTGACATTCCTGGAATCAGTGTCCAAGAAACGGAAGTCCGAACGTATCCACTTGGTAAAGCAGCCTCTCATTTGATTGGATATATCGGTTCAGCGACAGCAGACGAGATTAAACAATCAAAAAATCAAATCCAAGCTGGCGAGCAAGTCGGGAAACGTGGACTTGAACAAGTACTCGATGAGCGCTTACGTGGTAAAGCCGGTGCGACAATCACTTTACAGAAAATAGACGGCTCAAACGTTACTGTTGCCGAAACGAAACCGACAGATGGCGAAGATATTGCGTTGACAATTGATGCCACTCTTCAAAAAAAGACTTATGAAACGATGCAGGATGATCCCGGAACAGCATCAGCGATTGATCCGCAGACCGGCGAGACCCGTGTCTTACTCAGCTCTCCTGGCTTTGATCCTTCTGAATTCATGTCAGGAATCTCACAGGCACGACTCGATGAACTGACGCAGGACCCGGACCAGCCATTATTGAACCGATTCACAAGTGCCTTCGCACCCGGTTCGACTCAAAAACCATTGACGGCTGCTGTCGGATTAAAGAGCGGAACGCTCGACCCGGAAAAAGCCTACACAATCAATGGGCTGAAAAATAAGATCGATGGTTTTAACGTCACCCGCATTCATGAGACACCGGCCCCGGTCAATCTGCATAATGCGCTCGTCTATTCCGACAACATCTATTTCGCCCGTTCGACACTCGAACAAGTCGGAACGAAAGCATTTACGTCTGGTCTTGAAGCGCTCGGATACGGTGAAAAGCTACCGTTCACGTACCCCTTACGTGCCTCACAGATCTCAAACGACGGGACGATTTCTTCTGATGGACAGCTGATGGACACGTCTTACGGACAAGGTCAGATGTTGACGAACATTCTACACTTAGCATCGATGTATGAAATTTTCCTGACGGATGGAACAATCTATCGTCCGACACTCTTACAAGAGGAAAAAACGAAGCAAGTCTTTAAGAAGGATTTACTCGACGCAGACGACGCGAAGATGATCCGCGATGATTTGTATGATGTCGTTCATAACGGTTATACGCTTCCGGCTGATATCAAAGAAGTCGATGTTGCCGGTAAGACAGGTACGGCAGAATTGAAAAAGGCAGGCGAAACCGACGGCAAAGAGAATGGCTTCTTCGTTGGATACGACAACGACAAAAAAGATCTTCTCGTTGCCATCATGATCGAGTCAGTCGAAAAAGAAGATCGTGGCAGTCCGTACGTGTCGGGACTTGTCGCCGAAGTACTCAAACAAAATCGATGATCGGAGTGATCGCTTCTTGATGATCCGCACTAGCTGTACTTCAGACCTCCCTGCCCTGCTTACACTGACGGCAGAAACATTCGCGCATCACAAGCGGTTGTCGCCTCACTTTCACCCAGATGTAACGACACCATACACGCTAGAGTCTTTAAGTCAGATGATAGAAGCAGAACAACACCTCTGTCTGACAGCGCTCGATGGAGAAACACTCATTGGTTACTTGTTTGGCAAGTGGACGGCGCCAGCATCCGATCGATTTACGCCCATTCGTATCTTGAACATCACTGACGTCGGTGTCACCTTTTCCCATCGTTCATCAGGAATCGGTCGCCAGTTGATGCAGGTGGCAGAAGAACTCGCACTCGAACGAAAGGTCGATGCTGTTCGCTTAAACGTTTGGACGGTCAACGACCGGGCCGCAACGTTTTATGAAGAACTCGGATTTGAACCGCTGTATACGAACTCGCAGAAGTCACTCGTTCAAAAGTGACATCTATACGAAAAAGGGGCTGACTCAAAAAAGAATGACGCGTCTTTTCACGCCCTTTCATCAGACGAGACACAAGCCAGTTTTCCTGCTTCATTCAAGCAGGAAAGCGGGTCTTGTTTGTCTCTGACAGCGCATAATGCGCTTTTTCCTGTAGGAGTGGCGTGTGACGCGTCATTCTTTTTTTAGAGATACGGGTGGCAGATCATCATTCTGCCACCCTTATGTTTGTAGAAACTGACTTTTGAGACAGCCCCTTTTTATTAATGTGACGGCGTCGCCGCAAGACGTGCTGCCATCAACTGTTGAATCGTTTCTCGATCGTTCTGATGGAGTAAGTCGACGATCTTACTGCCGACGATGACCCCCGAGACTGGGCGGCTTAATTGTTTGACGTGTTCCGGTGTACTGATTCCGAAACCGGCAAGTACCGGTACCGGACTATGGGCTGCGACATTTGCTAAATGTTCTTCAAGTGTCTTATCAAACGTCGTCTGTCCGCCTGTTGTCCCATTGACCGTAACCGCATAAAGGAATCCTTCGCTTTTATCGGCAATCTTTTGAATCCGTTCCATTGGACTCGTCAAGGAGACGAGTTGAACGAGCGCGATATCCGACTTGTCCTCTTGTTCGAAGAACTGTTCGCTCTGTTCAAGTGGTAAATCAGGAATGATCAATCCGTCAACCCCGACTTCGCGACATGTAGCAAGAAACGCCGTTAATCCGTAGCGGAAAATCGGATTCAAGTACGTCATCAAAACGACAGGAACATCGACGGTCTGATGGGCAACGCGAACCGCCTCAAGAACATCCTTCAGTCCGACGTTCGCTTCTAGCGCTCGGAGTCCCGCTTCTTGAATGACTGGACCGTCAGCAACGGGATCCGAAAACGGTACGCCGACTTCAATCGCTGTCGCTCCGGATTCAGCGAGAAACGCTAAGATTTCCGGAAGGCGATCAATCCCTCCATCTCCCCCCATGACGTACGGGATGAAGGCTTTTTCGCCCTTACTTGTAACGCTACGAATCGCTGTTTCTAATCGCATCATGCTTCCCCCTTTAGTGCGTTTCTGACAGTAACGACATCTTTATCGCCACGTCCTGATAAGCAGATAACGAGAATCTCTTCCTTGTCCATCTCTGCAGCGAGTTGTGTCGCATAGGCAATCGCGTGTGCCGACTCGAGTGCCGGGATGATTCCCTCCTTGCGGCTCAACAGCTGTAGTGCTTCGAGTGCTTGTTCGTCGGTCACCGCTTCATACTGAACACGACCGATATCTTTGAGCAAACTATGCTCGGGTCCGACGCCCGGATAGTCAAGTCCTGCTGAGATCGAGTGCGCTTCTTGTACTTGACCATGGGCATCCTGTAAGAGATACATCATCGAGCCGTGCAAGACACCGACCTCTCCTTTTGTCATCGTCGCTGCGTGTTGATCCGTCTCAACACCACTTCCCGCTGCTTCAATGCCGTACAATTTTACGTCCGTATCATCGATGAACGGATGGAACATGCCGATCGCATTACTGCCGCCGCCGACACAAGCGACGATCGCTTTCGGCAGACGCCCCTCTTTTTCGATGATTTGACGTCGTGTCTCTTTTCCGATGACTGCTTGGAAATCACGGACGAGTTGCGGGAATGGGTGTGGTCCGAGAACAGAACCCATCAAGTAATGCGTGTCTTCGACATGTTTGACCCAGTAACGGAGTGCTTCATTGACGGCATCTTTGAGTGTCCGACTCCCTTGTGTGACCGGGATGACGGTTGCTCCAAGTAACTCCATCCGAAAGACGTTCAACTCTTGACGACGGACGTCCTCTTCGCCCATGAAGATGACACACTCGAGGTCGAGCAAGGCACAGACCGTTGCTGTTGCGACACCGTGTTGCCCTGCCCCTGTCTCAGCAACGATTTTTCGTTTCCCCATCCGTTCAGCCAGTAACGCCTGACCAATCGTATTGTTGATTTTGTGGGCACCGGTATGGTTCAAGTCTTCTCGTTTCAAGTAGATCTTTGCGCCACCGATCGTTTGCGTCAAATGTTCAGCAAAATAAAGTGGTGTCTCACGTCCGACGTATTCTTTCAGCAATTCGTCCATCCGCGCTTGAAATGTTGGATCCTCTTTTACTATTGCATAAGCTTCTTCGAGTTCAATCACCGCGTGCATCAATGTTTCCGGGATGTAGCGTCCTCCGTATTTACCATATTGCCCTAATGTATCCGGTTGTGCGTAGCTCATGCTTCTCTCTCCTTTACGGCATCTGCGAATGCCTGCATTTTGATGGAATCTTTCTGTCCATCCGTTTCGATGCCACTTGAGACATCGACGGCGAACGGGTGATATCGTTTGATTGCTTCTCCTACATTTTCAGCTGTCAAGCCACCGGCAATGAACAATGGACGATCGGCTTGAATGTCTCGTGACCAGTCGAATGCCTCGCCACTTCCAGCAACCGGTGCGTCGACGAGCACGTACTCCGTCTGTTGCTCTACTTCCGTGATGTCCGTCACGGGAATCGCTTGAATGACGGGAACCGGTAGCTTGCCATCCGGGATGATCCCGTGAATTTGAACGAGATCTAGCGCGACTTGCTCGACCGCGTCGACGACCTGTTGATTAGTCGGGGAGACGAAGACACCGACGACCTGGACCGTACTCGGAATGTCGCGTCTAAGACGCGCCGCCTCTTCTAGCGTGACCTGTCGTTTGCTTTTAGCAAAGACGAAGCCGATGTAGTCCGCTAAGCGAACTGCCGCTTCGACATGTTCTCCTTCCCGGAGACCACAGAACTTAATCCGTGTCATACGCGAACGCCACTCACTTCTCGGATGAAGACTTGTGGATCGTCTGCTCGCATCAATGTCTCACCGACGAGGATCCCGTCTGCACCGGCAGCGTGTAATCGCTGTGCTTCCTCGACCGTCTTGATACCACTCTCACTGATATACCGGACGTCCGGTTGTTTCTGTTCTAGTAATCCGACCGATGTCTGTAAATCGACTTCGAACTTCTTCAAGTTCCGGTTATTGATGCCAATGATTTGTGCACCGATCGCCTCTGCCCGGCGTAATTCCTCTTCGTCATGGACTTCGACTAAGACCTCAAGTCCTTCTGCGTAAGCATACGCATACAAGTCAGCAAGCGTCTCCTGCTCGAGGGCCGCAACGATCAAGAGAATCAACTGTGCGCCATGTGATTTTGCCTGGTCAATCTGAATCCGGTCAATCATGAAATCCTTACAGAGGACAGGGATGTTGACTGCTGCAGCGACTGCCGCTAAATCGTCCATCGATCCTTTGAAGTACGTCTCGTCCGTCAAGACAGAGATGACGGTCGCCCCACTCGCTTCATATTGTTTGGCCTGAGCGATGACGTCGACGTCGAGTGCGATGGCACCTTTTGATGGCGAAGCTCGTTTGATTTCCGCGATGACGGATAAATCCGCTCCGGCTAGTCGTTGCTTGATCGACGGCTTCAATGCCTCCCGATCAATCCGTTCGACACCAGTTAATTTTAATTGCAGGACTTCTGCTCGTTTCGTTTCGATGATGCGATCTAAGATATTCATCCGATTGCTTCCTCCCGTGTCATTTGTCGTAATTGGTTCAATCGTTCCATCGCCCGTCCTGAATCGATGCTATCTGCTGCTAAGGCGATCCCTTCTTCGATCGTCTTCACCCGATTTGCTGCAAAGAGAGCGATCCCAGCGTTCAGTAGAACGGTGTCGCGATAAGCACCATTCTCTCCACTCAGGACTTGCAGTAAAATCGCCGCATTCTCTTGTGCACTTCCACCGCGGATCGCTTCAAGCGGTGCGGTCTTCAGTCCGACTTCCTCCGGATGAAGACTGAAGCGGATCAGTTCACCTTCGTCGAGTAAGACGAGTTGGTTCGTTCCGGCAAGAGACGCTTCATCCATTCCATTCGCACCGTGCAAGACGATCGCCCGCTTTCGTCCGAGTCGGTGCAGTGTCAACGCCATCGTCTCGAGCATATCCTCCCGGTAAATTCCTAATAGTTGTGTCTTGAGCGGGACCGGATTCGTCAACGGACCAATCAAGTTAAAGATCGTCGGAATCCGTAAATCACGTCGGACCTTCATGATTTGCTTGACACGCGGATGCATCCGTTGTGCAAACAAGAAGGCGATTCCGTTCGTCTCGAGTTGCTCTACTAAGTGTTCCGGTGTTGCATCGAGTGAAACCCCGAGTGCTTCAAGTACATCAGCGCTACCCGTCTTACTTGAGACACTCCGGTTCCCGTGCTTCGCGACTTTCATGCCGGCACCGGCTAGAACGAAAGCGGCTGTCGTACTGATGTTGAACGATTGCGAGCCGTCGCCTCCTGTACCGCAGTTATCCATGAAATCACCGGTGACTGGAATGTCGAGCGCGACTTCGCGCATGATCGAAGCGAGACCGGCTAGCTCTTCTGCTGTCTCTCCTTTTGCTTTCAGAGCAACGAGAAAGGCGGCAATTTCGCTATCAGTAACATCTTCGGCAAACAGTTCGCGTGCTGCCTGTTGCATCTCTTCATATCGTAAATGTTTCGCTTCTGCTAATTTCAATAACGTCTCTTTCATCGTTCGTCACTCCTTCGTCAATTCAATGAATCGTTTAATCATCTGCTGTCCTTGTGGTGTTCCGACGGATTCAGGATGGAACTGGATTCCGAATGTCGGATGTGTCTTGTGCTCGAGCGCCATGATCGTCCGGTCATCCGTTTCTGCTGTGATGACGAGCTTCGTCGGTAAGTCGTTTCGAGCGACGATCAGCGAATGATAGCGCATGACCTCTAACGTTTCCGTCATGTCGTCGAAGAGTTGTCCCGATTGTCGAATCATCGATGTCTTCCCGTGCATGATGACTGGTGCTTCGACGACGCGTCCCCCGAATGCTTCTCCGATTGCCTGATGTCCGAGACAGACACCGAGAATCGGTACTTGCCCCGAGAATTGACGAATCAGATCGATGCAGATGCCAGCGTCAGCCGGACGGCCAGGACCGGGTGAGAGGATGATACCGTCCGGTTTCATCTCGCGTAGTTCTTCGATGCTGACCGCATCGTTTCGAATGACGTGAACGTCCGTATAAACGGATGCGTATTGGTATAGGTTATAGGTAAAGGAATCATAATTATCAATTAGGACGATCATTTCCAAACCTCCAGTAGTGATTTCGCTTTGTGTAACGTCTCCTGGTACTCAAGTCGTGGAATCGAGTCGTAGACGATACCAGCCCCTGCTTGAACAGAAGCGACACCATCCTTGATCACCATCGTCCGGATAGCGAGAGCAAAATCCATATTCCCCCGAATGTCGAAATAGCCAACAGCTCCAGCGTATACTTCTCGTTTGACCTGTTCGTACTGGTCAATCAACTGCATCGCTCGAATTTTCGGAGCTCCTGTGACCGTCCCAGCCGGTAGACAAGAGACAAGTGCGTCTGCTCCAGTCTTCCCGTCTGCTAACGTCCCTTCAACGACGGAGACGAGGTGCATGACGTTCTTGAATCGTTCGATTTGCATGAAGCGTGTCACTTCGACGGTACCAATCTGACAAATCCGTCCTAAGTCGTTGCGTCCAAGATCGACGAGCATCCGGTGCTCTGCCCGTTCCTTTTCATCGTGAAGCAACTCTTCTGCTAGCCGTTCATCTTCCTCTGTCGTCTTTCCCCGGCGACGTGTGCCGGCAATCGGATTCGTCGTCACTCGATCCCCTTTGACTTGGACCAAACTTTCCGGGGAGGCCCCAAGTATGATTGCTTCGCCTAAGTCGATATAAAAGAGATAGGGACTCGGATTATCCTTGCGGAGCTTCCGGTAAAACTGGAATGGGTCACCCGTAAACGTCGCATCGAGGCGTTGCGAAAGAACCAGTTGGAAGACGTCTCCTTGGCGAATATGTGTCTTCGCTTGCTCAACGAGTCCTTCAAACGTCTCTTGATCCATCAACGGTTCATAGACGACATCCCGGAGTGGACGCTCGATGTCTGTTCGCTCTCGCGATTGTTCGAGTTGCGCTTTTCGTTCTGCTAAACGTTGACGAAGGACGTCACGATCAGTGATGCCGCCAAGTGACGTTTGAATCAAATGAACACGATGTTCGAGATGATCAAACAGGATGATTTGGTCGTAGACGGCGAGTAGCGCGTCCGGTAGTTGGCGCGTTCGTTCCGGAATCGCTCCGAGTGTCTCATACGCCCGCATCATATCGTAACCGACATATCCGATTCCGCCTGATAAAAACGGAAGATCTTCTTTGACGCCCTCCCGGAGGATCAACTGTTGCATCAGTCGTACTGGATCACCTGTTTCTTGTGTCAATCGACCTGTCTTCAACTGTTCCCGTGTCACGGTTCGTCCTTCTGCGCGGATCATTTCCACCGGATCGACACCGATGATCGAATACCGTCCATGATCCGTATGCGCTGAACTTTCAAGTAAACATTTCTGTGTTCCACTCAGTTGTTGGAAAATCATGATCGGCGTCATCTCGTCGCCGTTTAGTTCAAGTTGTTCGATGATAAGTGTGTCTGTCTGAACCATCTCTGTTCGCCTCCTGGAATAAAAAAAGTCCTCCACACAGCATATGCTGTATGGAGGACGATGATCTCGCGGTGCCACCTCTCGATTGGAACGGTTCGACCGTTCCCACTCTGTCTGATGCGTCTAAATAAGAGACATCATAGCCTACGATAACGGGGGCATCCGTCGTGACCTACTTCTTCGTTCAGCCACGCTCTCATGAGACCATTCACGAAACCTCGCCGTACGGAAGTCGCACCATTCTTCCGCTCTCTGAAACGCCGATGTTGCCTCGCTACTTAACTCACTCTCCGATTTATTCGATTCGATTGTATACGAAAAGGGTCTTCTCGCCCATTCATGTAGAACATGAAGGACGGGAAGACCCGCGGTACCACCTTCGTTGACGATGCTGACATCGTCCCCTTTGAAACGAACCGGACCATTGTCCTGATTCGTCGACCCCAATAACGGGAGGAACCCGTCAGAGCCTACTACCCACTTAAAGGATTCGGTCTGAAGCTCAGAAGGCCATTCGCTTGTTACCCGATACTGATTCACACCACCCATCAGCTCTCTTGAATCGTTTCACAAGTTACTTCTCTTCGTCTTTGCTATCGTATGTTGAATTGTTTCTTATATTACGATGCTTCTACTTCCCTGTCAATTGAAAAATCTCAGTATAAGGAAAGTTGGTTTGGATCGATGGATTCGAGCGCTTGTTTGACAGTTTGTAGGAACTGTCCGGCGACGAGTCCGTCGAGTACCCGATGGTCAATCGACATACAGAGGTTGACCATGTCACGTGCTGCGAACATGCCGTTCACCCAAACTGGACGTTTGACGATTGATTCAACAGATAGAATCGCCGCTTGCGGGAAGTTAAGGATCGGTGCTGATTGGATTGAACCGAATGAGCCCGTATTGTTGACCGTAAACGTCCCGCCCTGCATCTCTGCAGACGACAACGTGCCGGCTTGTGCCCGTTTCCCGAAGTCATCAATCGCGCGTGCGGTCCCTTTGATGCTTAGTTCATCCGCATTCTTGACAACTGGTACGAACAGAGCGTCCTGTGTCGCGACAGCAAGTGATAGATTGATCGCTTTCTTTTGAATGATCTTATCTCCCGCCCATGTCGAGTTCATGATCGGATGTTTCTTCAATCCTTCGACCGTCGCCTTCATGAAGAACGGCAAGAACGTCAATTTGACCCCTTCTTGTTTGAAGAACGCATCTTTATGACGATTACGTGCTTCGACCAAGTTCGTGACATCGACTTCAATCATCAACCAGGCATGTGGCGCTTCGTGTTTCGCGCGAACCATGTTCGAAGCGATTGCTTGACGTACGCCGGCAGTTGGAATCTCGATGTCGCCTGTTTCCGTCGCTTGTGGTGCGCTGACCGGACGTTTTGGTGCGGATGGCGCTTCTGTTGGAGGCGCTACCGGAGCCATTTTCGCTTCCGGTTTTGGTTCAGTTGTTTGTGGTGTAGGAACAGCGCCGGACTCAATCAGTTTCAACAAATCTTTCCGAGTAATCCGCCCGCCGGCTCCTGTACCCGTCACTTGTTCGAGATCGATGCCATGCTCACCCGATAGTTTCAAGACTGCTGGTGAATAGCGCTTTTTCATCGAAGTATCAGCCGTCGTCGTCTCTTCGACAGCCGGTACTTCTTGTTCAGTCGCAGCGACTTCCGTTGATCCCCCGTTGACTTGCATCGTGACGATTGCGTCACCGACTTGCAACGTATCGCCTTCTTCTGCAAGAAGTTTTTCGATCACACCATCAAACGAAGATGGGACTTCTGCCGTTACTTTATCAGTAATGACTTCTGCAATCGGATCATATTTTTTGACAGTGTCACCTGGTTTGACCAGCCACATCGAAATCGTTCCTTCAGTAACGCTTTCCCCGAGTTGTGGCATCGTAAGTGTTTCAGTCTTCATCGGTCAGTTCCCCCTTAGTATGCGTGTAACGTCCGGATTTTATCTTCAATTTTCTCACTTGAGATGTTGAAGAACTTCTCCATCGTCGGAGCGTATGGCATCGCTGGTACGTCTGGACCACAGAGTCGTTCGATTGGTGCATCAAGATCGAACAAGGCTTCTTCTGCAATGATCGCCGATACTTCACTCATGACGCTACCTTCTTTATTATCTTCCGTGACGAGCAAGACTTTCCCCGTCTTTTTCGCTGCTTCGACGACTGCTTCGCGGTCGATTGGATAAACAGTACGCAAGTCAAGGATGTGAACATCGATTCCGTCTTTTTCAAGACGTATTGCCGCCTCGAGTGCCATATGGACACACAGTCCGTAGGTAATAATCGTCACGTCTTCGCCCTCACGCTTAACGTCTGCTTTACCGATTTCAACCGTATAATCGCCTTCAGGGACATCTCCCTTCAATAGACGATAGCCCCGTTTATGCTCGAAGAACAAGACCGGGTCATTCGAACGAATCGCTGCCTTTAGCAATCCTTTCGCATCGTATGGATTAGACGGGATGACGATCTTCAGACCTGGCGTCGAGTTGAACATCGCCTCGACAGATTGGGAATGATAGAGCGCCCCGTGAATACCACCACCGAACGGTGCGCGGATGACGATCGGACACGTCCAGTCATTGTTCGAACGGTATCGAATCTTTGCTGCTTCACTGACGATTTGGTTGACCGCTGGCATGATGAAATCAGCGAATTGCATTTCAGCAATTGGACGCATACCGTACATCGCAGCTCCGATTCCGACACCAGCAATCGCACTCTCAGCGAGTGGTGCATCGATGACACGTTCTTCTCCGAATTGTTCAAGCAACCCTTGTGTCGCCCGGAAAACACCACCACGGACACCGACATCTTCGCCGAGGATGAAGACGGACTCGTCGCGCTCCATCTCTTCTTTGATTGCACTATTGATCGCTTCGATTAAACTTAACGTCGTCATTTCGTTTCCTCCTCGTCGTACACGTAACGTAATGCATTTTCTGGTGCATCGTAAGCCGCTGCTTCAGCATACGCCGTTGCTTCATCGACTTCTTTCTCCATCGCTTGTTCGATTTCAGTCGCTGTTTCTTCCGTCAAGACACCCATTTCAATCAGACGCGCACGGAAGAGTTTGATTCCGTCACGTGCTTTTAAGGCATCGAGTTCTTCAGCAGAACGGTATGATTTATCGTCATCATCGGATGAGTGTGGCACGAGACGTTCGACTTCA
The DNA here is from genome assembly GCF_031844245.1 of Exiguobacterium sp. BRG2. Taxonomy (NCBI): domain Bacteria; kingdom Bacillati; phylum Bacillota; class Bacilli; order Caryophanales; genus Exiguobacterium; species Exiguobacterium sp. BRG2. The sequence continues at coordinate 263,750 of NZ_JAUZUW010000001.1, read as the reverse complement.
ACTTCGATTAAGGTTGGACCTTCTCCCCGTAATCCACGTTCGCGTGCTTCTTTGACGACTTTGAAGACAGCAAGTGGATCGATGCCGTCCACCGTATAACCAGGCATTCCGTAGCCGATCGCCCGGTCAGCGACGTGTTTCGCTGACAGCTGTTTCGAGAGAGGTGTCGAAATCGCGTATTTATTGTTTTCACAGAACAAGATGACAGGAAGCTTATGAATTCCGGCGAAGTTTGCTCCTTCATGGAAATCACCTTGGTTTGAAGAACCTTCACCGAACGAGACGTAAGCAACGAGTGGCTCTTTACGCATCTTCGCAGCCAGTGCGATTCCAACAGCATGTGGGACTTGCGTCGTAACCGGACTTGAACCTGTCACGATGTTCAAGGCACGTGAACCGTAGTGTCCTGGCATTTGGCGACCACCTGAGTTCGGATCTTCTGCTTTGGCGAATGCCGATAGCATGATATCGCGTGACGTTTGACCGAAGTGCAAGACGACACCTAAATCACGGTAATACGGCAAAATGTAATCTGTTCCTTTTTCGAGTGCGAACGCTGCACCGACTTGAGCCGCTTCTTGTCCTTGACACGAGACGAGGAAGGGAATTTTACCTGCTCGGTTCAACTTCCACATCCGTTCATCGATCTTCCGCGCACGGACCATCGTTTCGAACATCTGAATCGCGTCCTGTTCCGTTAATCCGAGTTCTACTAATTCTTTGAATTCTATCTTTTCCATCCGTAATTCCTCCTTAGGCGTGAACCGCGAGTCCGTCGACTGCAAGTGCTGCTTCTCCGAATGCTTCTGACAAGGCCGGGTGCGGATGCACGAGCTGTCCGACTTCCCATGCCGTTGCATTGAGTACGAGCGCTAATCCACCTTCACTGATCAGTTCCGTTGCTTTTGGTCCGACGATGTGAACGCCGACGAGATCATCTGTCTTCGCATCGGAGACGAGCTTGATGAAGCCTGCTGCTTCTCCTTCAATCCGCGCTTTCCCTAATCCATTGAACGAGAAACTTCCTACCTTGACGTCCATTCCGGTACGTTTTGCTTCGTCTTCCGTCAAACCGACCGATGCCGCTTCCGGTACGCTGTAGATACAACGTGGTACGAACGCATATTCAAGTGGTGCCGTCGTTCCGTTTACGATCGCCTCGACTGCTTTGACGCCTTCTGCTGACGCGACGTGCGCGAGTTGCAAGCGACCGATGACATCGCCGATCGCATAGATATGTTGATCCTTCGTCCGGAAATGGTCATCGACTTGGATGAAGCCATTTTCGACGACGATATTCGTGTTTTCAATCCCGATGCCTTCGACGTTCGCCATTCGACCGATGGCGACAAGCAACTTATCCGCTTCAAGCGTCGTTTGTTCTCCGTTACGGTCGATCGCGATCGAGACACCGTCTTCTGACATCCGGAACGTGTCACTTTGTGCAGCTGCGCTCGTATGAATCTTGACGCCTCGCTTTTTCAATTGACGAGCGACTTCCCGACTGACTGCCGCATCTTCCGTCGGTAAAATCCGGTCGCTGAATTCGACGACCGTTACTGCGACGTCAAAATCCGTCAACATCGATGCCCATTCGACACCGATGACGCCGCCACCGATGATGACGATTGATTTTGGCAAATCTGCCATATCGAGCGCATCATCCGAACTGAGGACATACTCTGAATCAAAAGCAAGTCCGTTCAATGGACGTGGACGTGACCCTGTCGCGACGATCAATTGACGCGGAAGGATCAACTCGCCTTCGCCTTCTTCCGGCTCGACGCTGATCGTTCCGGGCATCGGTGAAAAGATACTTGGTCCAAGAATCGAACCCCGACCATGAAAGACTTCAATCTTTCCTTTTTTCATCAGGTGCTGAATGCCTGCCTCTAATCCATCTACGATCTCTTGTTTCCGTTGTTTGACCTGTTCGAACCGTAAAAACGATTCCGGTACGTCCACGCCATATGTAGCAGCGTGTTTGACCGTCTGATAGACTGCTGCTGATTTCAAAAAGGCTTTAGAGGGGATGCAGCCACGATGTAAGCATGTCCCGCCTAATTTTCCTTGTTCTACGATTGCTACCGACTTCCCGGCTTGTGCTGCACGGATCGCGGCGACATATCCACCGGGTCCGCCACCTAGGACAACGACGTCGAATTCTCTAGCCATGTTGGTTCGCCTCCATATTCCTTAACTTCCTCTTCCCCACGTAAGACACGCAACACTCCTTCTGCGAGCGCCTGCAACTCATCTTCACCAGGACTACGCACGACTTGACCAAGGTGGGAGACGCGTTCTTCGATCACACGCGTCAACCGATCACTATAAGCAAGTCCGCCTGTTAGAATGATCGCGTCGATCTGACCGAACAAGACAGCACTTTGACCAGCGATTTCTTTCGCGATCCGGTACGCCATCGCGTCATATAACAATGCCGCTTTTTCATCGCCTTCTTCAATCCGGCGCTCGATCTCAACCGCGTCAAACGTACCTAAGTGCGCAACAAGTCCGCCTGATCCAACGACCAGACGCTTCATCTCTTCAAGTTTATACTTGGTACTATAACATAGTTCTACTAGTTGACCAACAGGTAGCGACCCGCTTCGTTCTGGCGAAAACGGTCCTTCTCCATCGAGGCCATTGTTGACATCGATGACACGCCCCTCATGGTGTACGCCGACTGTAATGCCGCCACCCATGTGTGCAATGATCAGGCGCAGTTTCTCATAGGGACGTCCGATTTCCTTCGCGTACCGTTTCGCAACAGCTTTTTGATTCAAGGCATGGAAAATACTTTTTCGTTCAAGTTCAGGTAAGCCTGTAATCCGCGCAATCGGTTCTAGTTCGTCAACGACGACCGGATCAACGATGAATGATGGGATGTCGAGTGTCCGAGCGATCTCATCCGCAATGAGTCCACCGAGGTTCGATGCATGAACGCCAAAAATACCGCTGAGTAAGTCTTCTCGCATTTCTCTATTGACCGCATACGTACCGCTGACAAGCGGTCGGAGTAACCCACCACGCCCAACGACTGCAGTAAGCGCTTTCAAATCAATCTGCTCTTCAGCTAACACTTCGAGTACTACGTGACGACGCATCTCCAGCTGCGCTGGAAGCGGTCCTCTGACCGCTTCCGCTGGATGGCGTAACGTCTTCGTGAACACCGGGTTCGCTCCTTCGAAGATACCGATCTTCGTCGAAGTCGAACCGGGATTGATCGTCAAAATACGTTCGCTCATGGATATCCTCCTCTGATCAGCCGCGTGATCCTAGAATGTTTTTATCACGACGTAAGAATTGGCTGCGGGCACTACGCATCGTTGCGATACGCTCTTCTGCCATTTTCTCAGCAGCACGATATGTCGGTAAATGATCGCGTTTTGCGATTTCGAATACTTTCGTGACCGCATCGTAGACGAGTTCGACTTTTTTCATGGCACGATCACGGTTGTATCCGTCGAGTTCATCGGCAACGTTGATGACACCACCCGCATTGATGACGAAGTCTGGTACGTATAAGATATCGCGTTCTTCGAGCATGTCACCGTGACGGTCTTCTTTAAGTTGGTTATTTGCCGCACCAGCGATGATTTTGACTTTCAATTGTGGAATTGTCTCGTCGTTTAATGTCGCACCGAGGGCACATGGCGCAAAGATGTCCGCTTCGACGCTATAAATGTCTTCTGGTGCGACGATCAAGGCACCGAATGCTTCTTCTGCACGTTGCAGTGCTTCTTGGTTGATATCCGTGACGATCAGTTTCGCCCCTTCTTCATGCAAATGACGGCATAGATTGAAGGCTACGTTACCGACACCTTGGATCGCAATCGTTTTTCCACCAAGTGAATCTGTTCCGTACACTTCTTTTGCCGCTGCTTTCATACCACGGTAGACACCGTATGCCGTAACTGGTGATGGGTTACCACTTGATCCGAATGCTGGGCTGACACCAGTGACGAAGTCCGTCTCCATATGGATGTAATCCATGTCTGCAACCGTCGTATTGACATCTTCTGCTGTAATATAACGACCGTTCAGTGACTGGACGTAACGTCCGAATGCTCGGAAAAGTGCTTCTGATTTTTGTGTCTTCGCATCGCCGATGATGACAGCTTTGCCACCACCAAGGTTCAAACCAGCGGCTGCATTCTTATACGTCATCCCTTTTGATAAACGAAGCGCATCAATCAATGCCTCTTCATCTGATGCATAATTCCACATACGAAGGCCACCGAGTGCCGGTCCGAGTGTCGTGTCATGAATCGCGATGATTGCTTTTAATCCAGATACTTTATCGTGGCAAAAAACAACTTGTTCATAATCTTCCATCTCCATTGTTTCAAAGATACTGAAGCGTGATTCTACATTTGTTTCGACCATTTTAAGTTCCTCCTCAGATTGTTTGTTTTACTTTTTTCGTCTGTTGAGCATTTAATAGCGCAAAGGCTAGTGAGTACATTTTTGCTTCTGCTGTATCGGCGCGGCTTGTCAATACAACTGGAGCCCGCGCTCCGACGAGAATCGCCGCCACCGAGGCATGTGCGAAATACATGAGCGATTTGTAGATGACGTTCCCAACTTCGATTTGCGGAACGACGAGTAAATCCGCCTGCCCTGCTACGTCTCCCGTCAAGCCTTTTTGCTGGGCAGCGGCGAGATTCACGGCATTGTCGAGCGCAAGTGGTCCGTCTACAAGGCAATCCTTGATTTGACCACGTCGGTTCATTTGCGTCAGTAGGGCAGCGTCTATCGTTGCCTGCATCGTCGGATTGACGACTTCGACGGCTGCTAAGACTGCGACTTTCGGTAATCCGTATCCAAGCGCTCGTAAGGCGGAGACACCGTTTTCGATAATTTTTACCTTATCTTCGAGTGACGGTTGGATATGAATCGCTGCATCGGTCAATCCGATCGCTGATTCACGCCCTGGCACTTCGAACAACGCGACATGCGACAGGACATTTCCAGAACGCAGACCTGTTTCTTTGTTCAAGACAGCTTTCATGAACATCGCTGTCGGAACAAGACCTTTCATCAAGACACTCGCATCCCCTTTGCGAACGGCATGAGCGGCACGCTCTGCCGCTTCTTGAGATGTAGAGGTGTGGGTGATCACGAACTGCGACTCTCGTAATGTCCGTTTTTGAATCATCTGCTGAATCCGTGTCGCATCCCCGAACAAATGAAAACGCGCTAAATCGTTTTCAATTGCTAATGCGACAGCATCCATCACTTCTTCGTCATCCGCAGCTGCAATCGCAACGACGGAATCTTCGAGTCGAGCTGCTTGCTCGACCATTTCACTGAATCTCACTGTATTCCCCCCCTTACCTGTCATACATAAATAGTAATAGCAATTTTCGTGCCAATTCAAAAGAGACGGTAGGATAAGCAAGAACGTCTTTAATTTTGCACGCTTTTGCATTTTTTGCAATATATTGCACGCAAAAATTTGCACTTCATGAATAAATGTTAAATCGTTCCACTTTGTAATAAAGTGCCCGGAGAGAAATCCCAAGTTGTTTTGCGGCTTCTGTTTTGTTGCCATTAAAAGCAGTAAGCGCTTCCCGGATCAATCGTTCTTCGACGTGAGACATCTCGTCGGATAAATGTTTGATTTCCTTTTTCTGTCTCGTCGTGACTTTTGTTGTTTGTGGCACGACAAGTTGAAGATGTCCTTTTCGTAAGACCGTTTCTGTTTTATCCGTAAAAATCAATGCGCGACCGATGACATTTTCAAGCTCGCGGACGTTTCCTTTCCACGGTTGCTTCTTCATTGCTTCGAGTACATCATCCGAGATCCGTCCGACCGATCGTCCATAACTTTGATTCAATTTGCGGAGTAGGTGTAAGGTTAACGGTGCGATATCATCCGGTCTCTCACGTAGTGCCGGTATGTGAATCGGTAAACGATTAATCCGGTAATAAAGATCTTCTCGGAACTCATTCATGATGATTTTTTGTTCGAGATTGGCATTCGTCGCCGCGATGATGCGGACATCAACCGGAATCGCCTTCGTGCCACCGACACGGACGACTTCATTTTCCTGTAGCACCCGTAACAGTTTGGCTTGGACGTCGAGTGGCAATTCGCCGATCTCATCTAAGAATAGCGAACCTCCGTGTGCTTCTTCGAAATATCCCCGTTTCCCGCCGCGCCGCGCTCCTGAGAACGCGCCTTCCTCGTACCCGAATAGTTCACTTTCGAGTAACGTCGGTGCAATCGCTGCACAGTTGACGCGGACGAATTGTTCATATTTGCGTTCGCTCGCTGCATGTATCGCATGTGCGAACAGTTCTTTACCGGTTCCGGATTCACCGCGAATCAAGACGTTGACTGGCATCGTTGCCGCAAGCTTCGCTTGATCGACGACGAAGCGCATTGCTTCACTCTCGGCGATGATATCATCGAATGTATATTTAGCTTCGAGTGTCCGGATTTTTTGTCGCGCTGCCTTTAATTCTTTTGCTAGAGCCTTCATTTCCGAAATATCTCGAATGACCCCAACGGAACCGCGGACTTGTCCATCGACGATGACAGGTGCTGCGTTGACGATGATATCGCGTTGATCTTGTCCGATCTTCATACGAACATCTCGCACGTTCTCGCCTGTGTTCAAGACTTTCAAATGAACGGATTCCTGCATCCCGATATCGGCGCTAGCCGGTTTTCCGACGACATCTCGTTCTGTGAAACCGGTCATTCGCGTATACGCCGGATTAATCAGCATCGTCTGTCCGTCTTGATCGGCGACGGAAATCGCTTCGCTCGTACAATGAATGATTGCTTCGAGCATTTTCTCTTTTTCAGTCAGACGCTCAAGTAACACTCTGACGAATTCACCCGGTAAGACCGCCGCTCCCGGAAAATCATGGATTAATTGTTCGAGTACGCCACTTTCTCCCGTAGCGTCAATGATGAAATCGACGTCTGCTCCTTCGAATGCTGACCAGTTCGTTTCGATCCGAATGTCCGCGCGCCGTGCAAGCGCTACCCCAGGCGCCTCCATGTTTGGATCAACAAGACCGATGACCGTTAATAGTGGTGAACGTTGAAATGCGTGCAAGACCTCTGTTCCCCCTTGACCTGCTCCGACGACGAGTAGATGATGCATATAAATTCCCCCTTTGAAACTGCTTACATTTCTATCCTACTCGGAATAAAAAAGGGAAGCAAACCCGATTCGCAGAACGGTCGATTTTTTGATACAATACGCTTGGAAAGGAGTGGCGTCCTATGCGTATCATTGGTTTGCTCTCATTATTAATCCCCGGCATCATCGGCGCGATTGGTATTAAGCTCATGCGCGACAGTGTCTTTCTAATTGCGCAAGTGCCGTTTAAATACTTAGGCGATGCGGCTTACGTATATGTATTGCAAGGTCTCGTTGGGTTGATTCTTGCGATGGGTGGTATTGGATTTGTCGCAGGATATGTCTTTTATCGCGATCGAAAACGTGGAAAAGTCTCCGACCGCTATCAAAAAAAATAAACACAGAAAAAGGTCCCCATCTCTTGAACTCATTTCAAGCGCGGGACCTTTTACTCGTATAAAATTGGTTTCACTTACGGATGAACTCCTCTCATAGTTAGAACTATTCGTGTACTCCAAAACCTTAGGTGTTCCTCTTAATGAAGAGGTGGAAAGAAATCAGATCTGGCTATCGAGCTAACGATAGAATGGTATTTCAGTTCCATCATCTGACTGTACTCGGGACCTAGGTGGAGCGTAATGTCATCCGCTTGAAGCAGTCAAACATTCGGTTGCTAACAATCACTGCTAGACAACACTCCTTTTCACGAACTGTACTTTTCATTTTAGACGATCCGTTACCTTCCACTTTTCCCTAGCTTCGAAATCATGGAAGCTCCCATTCATTCGAGATTTCCCATCTAGAATGAACAAGATACCTTGGTACGACTTCTACCAAGAGAATGTCGTCCGGCATTCTTGAGCCATTTACAGTTGGCGTTCTGAGATGATATTCATCAACGGGATTTCCGGAGTCCTCGCCGACTCGACGTTCATCTGACGTCTTGCCAAATCATTTGGTACCTTTATTATAACAAACATTTCAGTTTATGCAATATTTATTTGAAAACGCTTTTATTTTTTTTGACCTCTACCGTATGCTGTAGAAAGAGTGCATTCGAAAGGAGATCTTGTATGCGAAAAGTCATCGTATTCGAACATCTATCTTTAGATGGTGTCGTTCAAGCACCGAGTGGAAAGGAGGAGGATGTAAGCAACGATTTCGAACATGGTGGCTGGACCGTTCCTTTTCAACATCCTGAGATCGGTCAAGTCATTCGCGGATGGATGCATGAGGACTGCTCTCTGTTGCTCGGTCGTGCGACTTACGAACAATGGGCAAGTTATTGGCCACTCCACTCAGATGTCTGGCCGATTGCCGATCATGCCATGAAGTATGTCGCCACGCGTCATGCACTACCTGTCCTTTGGCAGCCGACAACTTGTTTGAAGCATCCGACTTCTGAACTAAAGCTTTTGAAACAACAGGATGGCCCACCGTTTCATATCTGGGGCAGTAGTGAACTCGTTCATACACTTTATCAAGCGGATTTGATCGATGAGCTTCGCTTGATCCATTATCCTGTCATCATCGGTTCCGGTAAGCGTCTCTTTCCCGATCAAAGAATGGTTCCCCTCACTTGGAACGTCATGGAACAACACACGTTTGATAACGGAGTGTCAATCATTCGCTATGAACGAAATAAGAATCAAATATAAACCGTTATCGTTTAGATTCTGCCTTTTACCAGAAAGAAAGAGGAAAGAAGCGTAGCGATTCGAGATGGACAAAAAAAGTGCAATCTTTCTCGTCAAGAGAAAAACTGCACTTTATCTTCAGTCTGGCGCCTTTTATGAATTAGACGGTATATGGCTTCAACCGGATTGTTCTTGATTCATATGACTCGATACATACGAGATGAATTCCGAGTTCTTTGGACTCTTCTCTTGTTCGATCCGACCGTTAAACAACTCGTGTTGCTGCATTCCTTCGTTCCAGGCGGACTTGATGGCATGACGCATCGCTCGTTCGACGCGAGAAGCTGTTGTTTGATGTTTTTTCGCAATCGTCGGATAGAGTTCCTTTGTGATCAATCCGAGTAGATCTTCCCGTTCAAGCACCATTAAGACAGCGTCTTTTAAATACGTAAACCCTTTGATATGCGGAGCGATCCCCACTTCTCGAAGCGTCGAGCCGACTTTTAGATCAATCGTTTCGATCGCCGGAGCTTGTCCTTGATTCGTCACGAGACGAATTTTTTGAACGAGCTGATCCATGCTGAACGGTTTAAGTAAGAAGTATGATGCTCCAAGGGTGACCGCCTGTTGTGAGACCTCGTCCTTACCGAAAGCACTCAACATGATGACAGCAGGATTCTTCTTTTTCTTCATCAATTCTTCGAGCACACCAAGCCCATCTAAATGAGGCATGATGATGTCGAGGAGCAATACATCCACCTCATGTTCTTTCATGCGTTCGAGACAACTCTCGCCATTGTAGGCGACGCAAACGACTTCCATGTCTTCTTGCGCAGAGATATGCTGGCGAATCAGTTCGACCATTTCGCGATTATCATCTGCTATCCCGACTTTAATCAATCCTTACACCCCATTTTTAAGCGATTCTTTCATCGTCTTCGCCTGATCCATCAATTCCTCGGCATGCCGTAATGTCAAATCTGTCATATGGGCACCGGAAATCATCCGTCCAAGTTCGTTCCCTCGATCTGCTTGAGACAAGACGTTGACTTGAGTCGTCGTACGATCCGTCTCCTCAATCTTTCGAATATAGAGGTGTTGATCCGCCATCGAAGCGACTTGTGGTAAGTGCGTAATACAAAGCACTTGTCCGTCTACCGACAAACGATAGATTTTTTCTGCCATCGCTTGTGCAACACGACCCGAAACACCCGTATCGACTTCATCGAATATGATTGAGGCGACTCCGACCGAGCGCGAGAAGATCGACTTCAGTCCAAGCATGATACGAGATAATTCCCCGCCCGATGCAACTTTTCCGAGCGACTTGAATGGCTCTCCCGCATTCGTCATGATGAAGAATTCCACATGGTCGATCCCGTTCTTGCGTAGCATCGGTGTCTTTCCGTCTTGAAGAAAACGAATTTCAAACCGCGCCTTCTCCATGTAAAGCTCACGCAACTCCAAATGAATCGCTTCACTTAATTGAACTGCCGCTTTGCGACGCTGTTGTGAGAGTCGACCACCAATTTCAAACAATTCGCTTTCAAGCTGTTCGACTTCGGTTTTTAAGCGTTCAATTCGTTCATCTCGATTTGTCATCGTATCAAGTTCAATCCGAATTTTCTCACCGTAAGCGATGACTTCCTCAATCGTCGCTCCGTATTTTCGTTTCAGCTGTTGGAAGACGGACAAACGTTGTTCGATCTCATCGAGTCGATTGGAATCGAACTCAAGTGTTTCGAGTTGATCTCGAATGGCGTAACCGACTTCTTCTAGTCCATAAAAGGCGCTTGCGATCGCGTCACTTTGCTGAGAAAACTGTTCGTCGATGCTTGATGCTTGTTGTAGTTCACGCATCGCGTCTCCAACGGAATCGATGCCGCGCATCTCATCGTGTAAGGCGTCATAGGCTGTCTTCAACGACGCATATAACTTCTCGAAGTTCGCAAGACGATTTCGCTCGACGAGTAACTCATCTTCCTCATGTGCTCGAAGTTTTGCGCCCTCGATCTCTTCGGTCTGAAACGATAACAAATCAATCCGTTGGGCGAGTTCTTGCTCGCTTTGTGCGAGCGATTGTAGCGCTGTCCGTTTTTCTTCATACGTTTGATAACCGGACTGATAGGCTTGAAGGAGTGGCGCGATCGCCTCTTGCGCGAAGTCATCGAGAATCGCTTGATGGTACGTACTGTCCATTAAATGCTGATGTTCATGTTGCCCGTGCATATCGACGAGGACACGTCCGAACTCACGTAAAATCGTCAGTGTGACCAGCTTATTGTTGACGCGACAGACACTTTTTCCTGTCGCGAAAAGATCACGTCGCAAGATGATCAATCCGTCTTCGATATCGATGCCATACTCTTCTGCAAGATCATAGACGAGATGATCGTCTTCAATCAGAAACAATCCTTCTAGTTCCGCCCGATCTTCCCCGTATCGAACGAATTCCGCGGATCCACGTCCACCAATTAATAATCCGATCGCATCGAGAACGATCGATTTACCGGCACCTGTTTCCCCAGTCAAGACGGTCATTCCTTTTTTAAAGTCGATCTGTAGCTCGTCAATGATCGCAAATTGTTTGATCGATAATTCAGCTAGCATCCTGTCAACTCCTTACAGCATTTCTAAAATTCGTTCCGTCACTTCTTTCGCTTGTTCCTCACTTCGTGCAATCAATAGGATCGTATCGTCCCCACACACCGTTCCAAGCAGTTCGCTCCAGCTCAAATGATCTAGTAAGACAGCGACTGCATTCGCATTTCCCGGCAGGACATGCATGACGATCAGATTTTGCGCAGAATCAATCGAGATGAAGCTATCTCCGAGCAGACGCCGCAATTTCCCGAGTGGGTTGAAGCGTTGGTCGGCGGGTAAGCTATATTTATAACGTCCATCATTCAACGGGACCTTCACGAGATGGAGTTCCTTGATATCTCGTGATACCGTTGCCTGTGTCACCTTATATCCTGCATTCCGTAATTCCTCTACCAATTCATCCTGGGTTTCTACTTCTGATTGGGTGATGATCTCCCGAATCTTAATCAACCGTTGCCCCTTTGTCATTCCTGCACCTCACAGTATTCTTCGATGTTACTATTGTAATCCAATAAATCATCAAAAGTCCACGTTTCCCATTTTATTATCCGGTTTTCATCTTGTCACACAACAAGGAAGACGGACCCATGAACCGGATCCGTCTTCCTTATCATCTGTTCGTTTAAAGACTAGCATGCGCTAGCTTGACCGTCTCCGCCGCATGAACGGACGGATCAAGCCCTGGTTGACCAAGGCGTGCATGCAACAAGAACTCAATGTTGCCCTCTCCACCGGTAATCGGAGAATAGTCGAGCTGCTTGACATAGAACCCTTGTTGAATGAAGAATTCGATCATCTCATCGAGAACTCGGACATGAATCCGCTCGTCACGCACGATGCCTTTTTTACCGATATCCTCACGACCTGCTTCGAATTGCGGTTTGACGAGCGCCATGACGTCTCCTCCTTCAACGAGGATCATCTTCAATGGCGGAAGCATCAAACGTAATGAAATGAACGAGACATCGATCGTCGCAAACTGCGGCGCGACAGGGAACATGTCTGGTGTCGCATGCCGGAAGTTCGTTTTTTCCATCACCGTCACGCGGTCATCCGAGCGAAGCTTCCAGTCCAGCTGATTGGAACCGACATCAAGTGCATACATATGTGCTGCTCCATTTTGTAAGGAGCAGTCGGTAAAACCACCTGTCGACGATCCGATATCAAGACCTGTTTTACCCGAGACATCAAAATCGAATACTTGAAGTGCCTTTTCCATCTTAAAGCCACCACGCCCCACATAAGGCATCAACTGACCTTTTACGTGCAAATCGATATCGGACTTAACCTTTTCACCGGCCTTCTCCAATCGTTCCGTGCCACTAAAGACGAGTCCAGCCATGATCGACCGTTTCGCTTTTTCACGCGTTTCAAACAAACCGCGCTCGACGAGAAGAACGTCGAGGCGGATTTTCTTTACATTTTCCATGAATCTTCACACACTCTGTTTCTTTCCTTGATTGACGAAAGCGCGTACTTCTTCTGCGATTTGTCCAGGTAATAGTCCAATTTCTTCCAGTAACTCATTCACACCGCCGTGCTCGATATACCAATCCGGAATACCGAAGCGTTTGACGCGTGGGAATGCTTCCTGCTCGTTCGCATGCTCAAGGACAGCTGATCCGAATCCACCTTTTAGGACGGCTTCTTCCAGTGTCACAAGCGGAATTCCCTCTGCGTAAAGAGCGTTCAGCATCTTCTCATCAAGCGGTTTGATCGTCCGGGCATTGATGACACGAACTGATAATTCGCCTGCTAAGAGATCCGCGATTTTGAGCGCGTCTTGCACTTGTGGTCCGAATGCAAGGATGGCGACATCTGTTCCTTCACGTTCAACTTCCCACGTATCGAGCGAAATTTCATGCAATGTCTCATCCATTGGTACACCAAGTCCTTCGCCACGCGGGAAACGAACGGCGATTGGTCCTTCGTATTTAACAGCTGAATAGAGCAAGTGCTGTAGTTCATTCTCATCCTTTGCCATGACGATTCGAATATTCGGCACGTGGCGCATGAAAGCAATATCGAAGACCCCTTGGTGTGTCTCTCCATCTGCTCCAACAAGACCTGATCGGTCAATCGTAAACGTTACGTCCAGATTTTGACGCGCCACGTCATGCACGAGTTGATCGTATGCGCGCTGGAAGAACGTCGAGTAGATTGATACAACGGGTTTCATGCCTTGCGTCGCTTGACCAGCTGCGAACGTAACAGCATGTTGTTCCGCGATCCCAACGTCAAACATCCGCTCTGGGAATTCTTTTTCAAAACAATCAAGTTTTGAGCCAACACTCATCGCTGGTGTGATCAACGTCAGCTTTTCATCGTCGCGTGCCATCTTCGTCAAGGTATCCGCTACCGTAAAGGAATAACTTGGTGCTTTTGATTTTCCTTTAATGACTTCGCCGGACTCCATCTTGTATGGTCCAAGACCGTGCCATGTACCGACCCCGTCAAACTCTGCCGGACGATAACCTTTCCCTTTTTTCGTGATGACATGAAGCAGGACAGGTCCTTCTTCTTTTTTCACGTAATTGAGCTGTTCGATCAAATCATTAAGATCGTGTCCATCGACCGGACCGTAATAGTTGAAACCAAGTTCTTCAAAGAACATCCCAGGAACGAGCGCTCCCTTGACGGCTTCTTTCAATTTCTCGCTTCCTTTTTCCAAACGTCCGCCAATGACCGGAATCTTTTTGATCAATGCTTCAAGCTCGTCTTGCGCAAAACGTACTTTTCGAGATGAACGAATCCGTCCTAGCATTTGATGCATCGCACCGACGTTTGGTGCAATCGACATCTCGTTATCATTTAAGATGACGATGACGTTTTGTTGCTCTGCTCCGATGTGATTCAATGCTTCGAGGGCCATACCGCCTGTTAATGCCCCGTCACCGATGATCGCGACTGCCCGGTCATCCTTACCGCTCAATTCGTTTGAAACAGCAATCCCCATTGCTGCTGACAAGGACGTCGAGCTATGCCCTGTCTCCCAGACGTCATGCACGCTTTCATTGCGTTTCGGAAATCCACAAAGTCCTTTATGCTGACGGAGCGTATCAAACTGGCTCGCGCGTCCTGTGAGAATCTTGTGCACGTAGGCTTGGTGTCCGACGTCCCAGACGAACTTGTCATTTGGACTGTCGAATTCACGATGCAGTGCAAGCGTTAACTCGACGACTCCAAGATTCGGTGCCAAGTGCCCACCTGTCGTCGCTAATTCTTCAATCAAAAAGCGCCGAATATCGCCTGCGAAAACTTCGAGTTCGGAGACCGACATACGCTTTAAAAATGACGGATCCTGTATTTCTGTCAATTTCATACCTTACCGCCTCTTTTCCTTACAATCTTATAGGGTTTGTACCCTACATTGTACTAGAACAATCTATCGAGCGCCATTGTCAGCATAGAAAAAGACGACGCACGATGCATCGTCCTGCTTAATGGTCACGCTTGACCACGAAGTCTAGCAGTTCCTTAAGTGTCGTCGCTTCGACCGATAGTGCTTCAATCGCCTGTTCTGCTGCTTCTACCTGAGCTGTCAGTGCACGTTTCGCACCTTCAAGACCGAGGAGTTTCGGATAAGTCGCTTTTTCATTTTCTTCATCGCTACCAACCGGCTTGCCGATTTTTTCAGCATCTCCTGTCACGTCTAAGATGTCATCTTGAATTTGAAAAGCAATGCCGAGATGGCGACCATATTGATGCAGGTGCTCAAGATCTCTCGGACTAACTGCGGCGAGCAACCCGCCTGCTTCGACCGCAAAGACGAGAAGTGCTCCTGTTTTTCGACGATGAATCGATTCTAGCTCCGCTACATCATTTATGCCACCACGCTCACCGAGCATATCATCGAGTTGTCCACCGACCATACCAGAAGCTCCTGCCGCCGCCGCTAATCGTTCGACGAGCGCAAGCTTCACTTCTGGCGAAGCTGGTGTCTCGAGGAGGCAGCTGAATGCGTTCGTGAGCAATGCGTCCCCTGCTAAAATCGCTGTTGCTTCATCAAAAGCGATATGATTCGTCGGACGACCTCTACGGAGATCATCATCGTCCATTGCCGGAAGGTCATCATGAATCAGCGAATATGTATGAATCATCTCAAGTGCCGCAGCAGTAGCATCTCCTTTTGAGCGGTCGATTGAGAAGGCATCGAGTACTGCATAAATCAAGGCCGGACGAATCCGTTTCCCACCGGCATCAAGTGAATACCGCATGGAGTCACGTAAACGGTCGGGTGCATCGAGTCGCTCCATGAACTCTGCCATTTTGTTTTCGACTTGTGTCTTCCATTCATGCAAGGCAATCATTGTGCTCCTCCTTTTTCCCGCAGCGTACCATCTTGCTCCAGGATCTGATCGAGTTTTTTCTCAGCAACGGATAACTTTCCTTGGCAAAGAGCTGTCAGTTTGACGCCCTCTTCATAAAGAGCCATCGCTTGTTCTAGCGGAGCTTCGCCCTCTTCGAGTAACGTGACGATCTCTTCTAGTCGTTCTAGTGCTTCTTCAAAAGATTGTTCCGTCTCCATCCTTACTCCCCATCCTCTCGTTTGGCACGAATCGTTCCATCATGGAATCGGATATCGAACGAAGACGCTGTTAATGCCTTCGCGGAACGAACAATTTGTCCATCCTGTTCGACATACGTATAGCCGCGCATCAGGACATGCGTCGGACTGACGGAGTCGAGTCGCGCGAGCACATGACGCACTTGTTGTTGTTTCGATTGCAAAAGCCGACGCACGATTTCGAGTCGACGACGCGACTGTTCAATCGTTGCTCGTTGTTGTACGAATCGATCACGTACTGGTATTCGCATTAAGCGTGTGTGAAGACGCTCCACCTGCTGTCGGTTTTGGGTCACGATATACTGCATCTCTTTTTGGAGCAACATTTCCGTCCGGTCCAGTTGTTCCTGCTTTAGTCCGAGTAAAACACGTGGCGATTTAAGACCGTAACTCGCAGCTAGACGTGTCACTTGCTCCTGTTTACTCTTAAGGAGTTGTGTATACGTTCGTTCCAAACGTCGCTCTACATCCTGGACACGACGGACGAGTGCCTCTGCTTCCGGAGTGACAAGTTCTGCCGCCGCTGTTGGTGTAGCAGCACGAACGTCGGCGACGAAATCACTGATCGTAAAATCAGTCTCATGTCCGACAGCAGAGACGATTGGGATACGTGATTCAAACACGGCTGTCACGACAGACATTTCATTGAATGCCCACAGCTCTTCGATCGAACCGCCACCACGACCAATGATCAACACATCACAGGCAGCATGCTCGTTCATCAGTTGAATAGCACGACTGATTTGGGGTGCCGCGTCTGCTCCTTGTACAAGAACTGGCGCGAAGACGATAGCTGCTTGCGGATAACGACGCCGGAGTGTCGTTGCGATGTCGTGAAGCGCCGCTCCTTTTGGCGATGTGATGATCCCGATCCGCTCCGGAAAAGCAGGCAACGGTTGTTTGATCGCAGGATCAAACCAGCCACGTTCCTCAAGATCTATTTTCAGGCGAGAAAACGCCTCGTATAATGCGCCCACACCATCTTCCGTCATCCGTTCGACATAGAGTTGCATTTCTCCAGAAGAGACGTAGACGGATAAGCGTGCTGTGACGACGACACGCATGCCGTCACGTATGTCTGTCTTGACCCGACTCGCATCCCGAGCAAACATGACGGCTTTCATCCGTGACTGTTCGTCCTTCAACGTAAAATAAAGGTGACCGGAAGAGTGTCGTTTAAAGTTTGACACTTCTCCCACCACCTGGACTTGTTGTAGAAGGGCGTCGCCTTCTAATTCACGTTTGACATAGTGGACTAAATCGGAAACGTGAAGAGGTTCACTCATTGCGCGGCCTCGATCGTGTTATGCAGTAACATCGTGATTGTCATTGGACCAACGCCACCCGGAACAGGTGTAATCATCGACGCAACATCTTGTACCGTATCAAAATCAACATCACCGACGAGTTTACCATCGACACGGTTGACACCGACGTCAATGACGACAGCATCCGGTTTCACCATATCTGCAGTAATCAGCTTCGGTACACCGACTGCGACGATCAAGATATCCGCTTGGCGTGTCATCGCACCGAGGTCTGCAGTTTTTGAATGACAGTATGAAACGGTAGCCGATTCATTCAAGAACAACATACCGACGGGTTTTCCGACGATTTGACTCCGTCCGACGACAACGACGTGCTGACCCGCGATCGGTACATTCATCTCTTTTACGAGATGGAGAATACCGTTTGGTGTACATGGTAAAAATGTCGGTTCACCAATCATCATCTTCCCGACAGAGACAGGATGGAAGCCATCGACGTCCTTTTCAGGAGAAATCGCAAAAATGACCTTGCTCTCATCAATATGGTCTGGCAACGGCAATTGAACGAGAATCCCGTGGACACTCGCATCTACGTTCAGGCGTTCAATCAAATGAAGGAGTTCTGATTCCGTTGTTTCTGCCGGAAGTCGGATCAACTCTGAATCCATTCCGATTTCCTTTGCTGCCTTCTCTTTTCCGCGTACATAAGATTGACTAGCTGGATCTTCACCAATCAAGATGACAGTCAATTGCGGTTGAATCCGCTGTTCTTTCAGACGTGCGACTTCTTCTTTCAGCTTCATACGATATGAATGGGCTACCTGTTTTCCATCGATTACTACTGCCATGATTTGTCCACTCCCCCAAAAAGTTCGATTCACTCTTCTGTCTGTTTGTCTCTATTCGGTTTTAAATCGGTTTATGAATTTTCTTTGACGACGCCTTGTGCCACTTTACCAAGAACACCGTTCACAATTTTCGTCGCTTCTTCATCTGCGAACGCCTTCGTCAATTCGATGGCTTCGTTGATCGTTACTCGAACCGGAATGTTCGTTTCGAACAACAATTCGTAGACGGCCAAGCGAAGAATCGTCCGCTCGATGTTTCCAAGTCGCTCGAACGACCAGTTGACGAGTGCTTCTCGAATATGCTGATCAATTGTTTCTTTGTTCGTTTCGACACCGTTCACCAATTGCTCGACGAATGTATCGTATTCCTTACCTTCTACCGCGAATTCAATGGCCTCTTGTGCAGTCAGATCCGAAAGTTCCATTTGGAACAAAGATTGGACTGCGAGTTCGCGTGCCATGTGTCGTTTCATCATGATTTTGCGTGCTCCTTTTTTTGTCGTTCTCAATCAGTTAGTTTAGCACATTCCTCTTTTAAAAAACATAGAGAACGCCAAAAAAAAGACGGGAGTTCGTCGCACAAACTCCCGTCCTGATTCAGTTTACGATCGTACCTTTTAACTCACGCTCTGCAAATTTCGTCGTAAATGTACCACGACGGAATACCGGGTGACTGAGAACCCGTTCGTGGAACGGGATCGTCGTTTTAACACCTTCGATCCAAAATTCAGCTAGCGCACGTTCCATTTTCGCGCATGCTTCTTCCCGTGTTTCTGCATGAACGATCAACTTCGCAACCATCGAGTCATAATATGGTGGAATCATGTACCCTGGATAGACCGCGCTATCGATGCGCACGCCCATTCCGCCCGGTGTCACATATTGTGTGACACGTCCAGCAGACGGACGGAAATCATGGTCTGGATCTTCGGCATTGATTCGGCACTCAATCGAATGACCATGGAACTTGATATCCTTTTGTTTAACGGCAAGTGGATGATCGAGCGCGACTTGGAGTTGTGCTTGAACGAGATCGAATCCTGTGATCATCTCCGTTACTGGATGTTCCACTTGAATGCGCGTGTTCATCTCCATGAAGAAGAATTCTTCTGTCTCTTCGACGAAAATGAATTCAATCGTTCCAGCTCCAGTGTACTGAATCGCTTTTGCTGCTTTTACAGCAGCCTCGCCCATCTTCAACCGTGTCGTTTCACTGACCGCAGGAGATGGTGCTTCCTCAATCAGTTTCTGCATCCGGCGCTGAACGGTACAATCTCGTTCACCGAGGTGAATGACATTGCCATGCCGGTCAGCAAGTACCTGTACTTCAACATGGCGGAATTCTTCGATGAAGCGCTCTAAGTATACGTCTCCATTTCCGAAAGCTTGTTTCGCTTCACGGCGCGTCTCACTTAGACCATTAATCAACTCTTCTTCCGAACGAGCGACCCGAATCCCTTTACCACCGCCACCTGCTGTCGCTTTGATGATGACCGGATAACCGATTTCTTGCGCTAGCGCGACCGCTTCTTCGTCTGTGACCGTTCCATCTGAACCAGGCACGACGGGTACTCCGCACTCGATCATCGTCTTTTTCGCAACGTCCTTGATTCCCATCTGACGAATCGCATCCGACGTCGGACCAACGAACTTAATCCCACACGCTTCACACATCTCGGCAAAATCGACGTTCTCAGCTAAGAAACCATAACCCGGGTGGATCATCGTGACTTGACGATTTGTTGCGATCGCAAGGATGTTCGTAACGTTTAAGTAGGATGAAGCAGAACTTGCTTCACCGATGCAATATGCCTCATCTGCTAAGCGGACGTGTAACGCTTCCTTATCCGCCGTCGAGTAGACAGCAACGGTCTGTATTCCAAGTTCCTTTGCCGCTCGAATGATACGGACGGCGATTTCTCCACGGTTGGCAATCAATAATTTTTCCATGCTGTTCACCCCCGTTTACGGACGGATCCGGAAGAGTGGTTGACCGAATTCAACGAGATCTCCATCGGCGACAAGAATCTCGACGACCGTTCCAGATACTTCCGAGTTTAAGTTATTGAAGAGTTTCATTGCCTCAAGGACACAAACGACTTGACCGACTTCGATCTGATCCCCGACTTTGACGTATGCCGGTTTATCCGGATTCGGACGAGAATAGAACGTTCCGACCATCAAGGCATTGATCGTGACCGTATCGTCAGCGACTGCTTCTTCTTCAACAGGTTCCGCTGTTTGTTTCACAGGAGCAGGTGCCGCCACTGGAGCAGCGGGTGCTTGGTGCGAGACTGTCACTGTTTCTCCTTGTTTCTTCAACTTTAATTTATACGTATCCGTTTCGAGTGAGAGTTCATTTACACTCGACTGATCGAGCATTTCGAGTACTTGTTTCAACTGATCGATTTTCATCTGTCATTCTTCCCCCATCTATGCTGTATTCACAATTATTATACCAG
The DNA here is from genome assembly GCF_031844245.1 of Exiguobacterium sp. BRG2. Classification (NCBI taxonomy): domain Bacteria; kingdom Bacillati; phylum Bacillota; class Bacilli; order Caryophanales; genus Exiguobacterium; species Exiguobacterium sp. BRG2. Next base: position 243,261 of record NZ_JAUZUW010000001.1, on the reverse strand, counting down.
GTGCTAATGCCTACTCAAATACTTATATTAACTGGTCATACCATTGGATGCAAGTCACGCCGGATGAAAAAAGACGTCTCTCGACCTGATAAAAGGTGAGAGACGTCTTGTCGTTTCAATATTATCCGTTGTAACGACCTGTGAAATCACCTGTACGTGTATCAACCGTTACTTTTTCGCCTGCTTCGATGAAGAGTGGAACTTGAATGATATGACCTGTCTCCACTGTCGCATTTTTCTTGACGTTCGAAGCTGTATCACCCTTAACGCCAGGCTCTGCTTCAACGATCGTCATGACGACTGTGTTCGGCAATTCAAGACCGAGGATTTCGCCGTTGTAAACCGCGATTTGAACTTCCATGTTTTCAAGCAAGTATGGAAGAGCTGCTTCGACTTGTGCCGTCGTCAATTCCAATTGCTCATACGATTCTGTGTCCATGAAGACGTAAGTCTCGCCCATTGGGTAAAGGTATTGCATCTTGTTACGCTCGATGTGTGCACGCTCGACACGCTCACCACCACGGAATGTCATCTCTTGGATGTTTCCGTTACGGATGTTACGCATTTTCGTCCGAACGAACGCTGCCCCTTTACCTGGTTTAACATGTTGGAATTCAAGTACTTGCCAAATCATACCGTCTGAAGTCTTAATCGTTAATCCTGTTTTTAAATCGTTTACTGATACCATGAATGGTTCCTCCTAAAATGTCCCGTCACTCTGAATTAGAGAGTGATCAGTTCTTTTGGTGAAGACGAAAGAATTTCTCGACCTGTTTCCGTGATCAAGACGTCATCTTCAATCCGGCATCCGCCAACTTGCGGCACGTAGATACCTGGTTCGACCGTAACGATCATGCCCGGTTCAAGTTTTGTCTCAGAGCGGAACGACAAGCCAGGTCCTTCATGTACTTCTAGACCAATACCGTGTCCCGTCGAGTGACCGAAGTACTCGCCGTATCCCGCTTCTTTGATGATATCACGCGTCAATGCGTCTGCTTCGATCCCAGTGATGCCTGGTTTTAAGCCATCGACACCCGCTAGTTGCGCTTGCAAGACTGTATCGTAGATTTTCTGCAATTCAGCATTGATCGGACCGACTGCGACAGTCCGTGTGATATCTGAAACATAACCGTTCAAGAGTGCTCCGAAATCAAGCGTGACGAGTTCGCCTGTCGCAATGACCTTCGAACTGGCAACACCGTGCGGCAAGGCAGAACGATAGCCCGATGCCACGATCGTATCGAAAGAAGAAGACGTCGCTCCATGCTTACGCATGAAGAATTCTAGTTCATTTGATACTTCAAGTTCCGTTCGTCCTGGTTGAATGTACGTCAAGATGTGTTGGAAGGTCGCGTCTGCGAGCTCCACCGCTTCCTTAATCATCTTAATCTCTGACGAATCCTTAATCAAGCGTAGGTTTTCAATGATTCCTGTCGTCGGAACAAGCTCGATTGCCGAAGCTTGATCGTATGCTTCAAAAGCACCGAGTGTCATCGCATCCTTTTCGACACCAACCGCGCGAACACGCGCTCCTGCCATCAATTCGCCCATCGTCTCTGGAATCGAACGTTCGATTTGAACGATCTCCATTCCTTTGACTTGGTCTGCCGCTTGCTCCGTGTAACGGAAATCCGTCACGAAGTACGCTTGCTCTTCTGTTACGAGACATGCACCGCTTGAGCCTGTGAAGCCGGAAATGTATCGAATGTTCTCTGCCTTCGTGACGAGTAATCCTGGAAGGTCCCGTTCCTTTAAAGCTGCTTGTAACGCCTCGATCCGTTGTTTCATGATTGATTTCCCCCTTGTTCCGATTGTTGTAAAGCTTGGAGTGCTTCCGTTGCCAGACGATATCCCGTCATGCCAAGTCCAGCGATGACTCCTTGGCAGACAGGTGCGATCATCGAATGATGCCGGAAGGATTCACGCGCATGGACATTCGATAGATGGACCTCGATGACGGGTGCTTCGATCGCAGCAATCGCGTCACGTAACGCGATACTCGTATGCGTGTAGGCAGCCGCATTGAAGACGATACCGTCCGCTCCCCGTTCCTCGTGAAGAACATCAATCAATCGTCCTTCATGGTTCGATTGCTCGAACCGAAACTGAATGTTCGGAAAATAAGCGCGAAGCTCGTGTTCTAAGTCAGCTAACGTTGCCGTTCCGTATGTATCCGGTTCGCGTGTTCCGAGTAAATTCAAGTTTGGTCCGTTTAATATCAAGACACGCAAAAAAACACCTCCTCGAATTCTTTTTCATTGTATCATAACCCGATTTCCGACTCCTAAAGATTACCTCGTTTTGACGAGTCGAACATAGTTTTTTTGTCGTAAATCAAGTACACTGACGATACACCTAATTTTAATGAAGACGGGATGCGTTCTATTATGAAAACGACTAATCCGCCGGTCGGTGGTCAAGCCATCGTCGAAGGCGTCATGTTCCAAAATGCGACCCATGCGGTCTCTGCGATTCGTCGAAATGATGAATCGATCGAGACGTTCGCCCAACAAAAACCGATTCGACCACGAATCGCCAAAGGAAAACGAATTCCACTCCTGCGCGGTCTCTTTGCATTAATGGAGTCTTCAGCGAATGGTGCCAGTCACATGAATTTCGCAAGTGATCGCTACGGCGTTAAACCCGGTGAAGAACAACCAGAAGAGTCAACGGCTAGTCCATTGACGAAATGGCTCGGCGTAGCTGTCGTCGGAGTCCTATCATTCTTCTTCGGTAAATTACTTTTTACATTACTACCTGCTTTCCTTGCGTCACTATTCGATGTGTTCCCTGCTTTATCAGGACATGTCATTCAAAATGTCATCGAAGCAACAATCAAATTAACGCTTTTGTTCAGTTACCTCTACGTGATTTCATTGACTCCGCTCGTCAAACGACTCTTTCAATATCACGGTGCAGAGCATAAGGTCATCAACTGCGTCGAATCAGGACGCCCACTCACGGTCGAAAACGTTCGCGTCAGCAGTCGTCTTCATTACCGTTGCGGCTCGAGTTTCTTGATCTTCACCGTCATCGTCGGATTTTTCGTCTATCTGATCGTGCCAACGGATCCGCTCTGGTTGCGTCTCGTCTGCCGGATCGCTTTATTACCGGTCGTCATCGGTCTTTCATTTGAAGTGTTGCAGCTGACGAACAAAGCACAGCACATCAAAGGACTTCGCGTCATCGCCTTGCCTGGCCTATGGTTACAATACTTGACGACGAAAGAACCGGACGATGCACAGATCGAGGTTGCGATTTATGCGTTTGAAGCATTGGAAAAACAGGAACATAACCTACATGAGAATGCACTGGGTTAATCGATAACAGGGGTGATATTATGATCAGACAACGCATTGGTTCTACATTTGCACTCGTCGTGTTACTGTTCGCTTTTGTCGGCTTCGGATATAAACTCGTCAATAATCCAAGTAGTCTGTTTTCACAATTGCTGTTCTTCGGGATTACCGCCGGGATCATCTTCTTGCTCTTTAAGTTCCTGACTCGTAATCGAAGCGTCGGAACGGGCGCAAATGCTCAGTACCGAAAATCCGTGGCTCAATCAAAAAAGATGCATGGCTCTTCGAATTCTGTTCGCCGGACAGACTTTAAGAAAAAACCGGTCAAGTCTTCAAAAGCGCCGGCATCGAATAAAGTCAGACCGTTGCGGGATCGTTCAAAAGCGCCTCATCTGACAGTTATCGAAGGAAAAAAAGGCAAAAAGAAAAAACGTGCTTTCTAATTTCAGAAGTACATTAAAAAGGAGATTCGTCATGCGACGAACCTCCTTTTTTCGTGTTCAATCCGTTTCAACCCAACCGATATACGGTAGATTGCGGTATTCCTCCGCACAATCGATTCCGTACCCAACAACGAAGTAATCCGGAATCTCGAAACCGACATAGTCTGCGTCGAGTTCTACTTCACGACGTGCCGGTTTATCAAGCAATGTACATACTTTGAGAACTCCAGGTTGATGTAATTTCATGTGATCACATAAGAAATGGAGCGTCCGCCCTGTGTCGATGATATCTTCGATGACGACGACATATTTCCCTTGCACATCGAGATCGAGATCTTTCTTCAACTGAACACGCCCGGAAGAGACGGTCTTTGTTCCGTAAGAAGAGCACGCGACTGTATCAATTTGAACGCTTCCTTTGATTTCGCGCATCAAATCCGCAGCAAAGACCATCGACCCTTTTAACACGACGACGAGAACGATTTGACGCCCAGCCGCATCCACTTCGATCTGTTGTGCTAATTCACGAACCTTTTCTTTCAGTTGTGACTCCGACACTAATTTTTCTTTAATCGTGATTTCCATGACAAGGTGCGAACACCCGCCACCCCCTTCGTCCATTTTCAGGCTCAGTATAGCATATCTAACTTAAAATGCGCACTTTATCATAAAAATGTAACGGATCGTTCGTGTTTGAGAACTTTTTTTAGCAAGGAACTATAAAAAACAAGCCTCAATCCTCTGGATGGGCTTGTTGATAGCGATGCAGTTCCTCTTTCAAACCAGGACGTTCCGCAAAGAACTGAATCATTCCGTTAATCTTATCCAACGCTTCGATACTAATATGATGCTCGATTCCTTCGACATCCTTATAAATCAGTTCTTCATCCACACCAACGAGACGAAGAAAATCTTCAAGTAAGGCGTGTCGTTCCACGAGACGCTTTCCGATTTTGCGTCCTTTAGGTGTCAGCATGAGACCCCGATACTTTTCATAAACAAGGTACGTCTCCCGGTCGAGCTTTTGAACCATCTTCGTTACCGAGGACGGGTGAACTCCTAACGACTCCGCTATATCCGATACGCGAGCGTATCCTTTATCTTCAATCAGTTTATAAATTTGTTCCAAATAATCTTCCATACTCGGAGTTGGCACGACATCACCTTCCCATTTCATTCATTAGCGTTTCCAGTTCCACTCATCACTACGGTATTTCTCGGCAAGACGCTCAATCTCCTGCCACTGCTCACTCGTGAATGTCAACGGAACGAACGACAAATCAAGCGCGTCTTCGAAGCCTTTCGTGAACGCTTCTCGTACCTCGTCAAATGCGACAGCGCGACCTGCTAGCTCGTTCAAAGCGACAGCTTTTCCTGAAAAACGCGCTTTCATCCGCTCGCGCGTCGACTCATCATCATACAAGAAACAATCAAACAATTCACCTTCATCGACAGAGAGTGGGACCGAACCGTGCTGTAAGACAACGCCTTGATGGCGAACTTGTGCACTTCCTGCGACTTTCCGTTTTCCGACAGCAAGTTCATAATACGATGCTGCATCAAAACAGACGGCTGATTTCGGCTTCCGTAATTCTTCTTTCTCCTCTTCCGTCAACGGTACGGAAAACTCGACCGGAATGCCGAGGTGATGGTATCCTTTGCGAATCCCTTCCGTCAACATCCGATAACTTTCGATGACCGTGCGTGGTAAACCTTCTGTATCTTCCGGGATGACGACACTGTATGTCAACTCGTCCGCATGCAAAACAGCGCGTCCTCCTGTCATCCGACGCACGATCGGAATCCCGAGCTCTGCAATCCGCTTTCGATCGATATCACGGGTTGCCCGTTGAAAATGACCAACACTTAATCCACGTGGTTCCCATGAGTAAAAACGAAGCGTCGGCGCGATCTCCCCCCGCCCGACGAACTGAATCAATGCTTCATCGATTGCCATGTTCATTGCCGGCTCCATCGCCGGCGTCGTCAACACTTGCCACTCTCTGTTCACTTGAGCACCCCCAAAACGTTTCCGTCTTAGTGTATCAAACCCATTCTCGGTCGCGCAATCACGAGTCGATTGCCGAAATCGATTTCGTTGACTATAATGAAACAGAGGTTAAACGAACGAAGGGGTTGGAAGTCGAATATGGAAACTGGAACTATCATTACGATCGTATTATGGGTCGCGCTGATCGCCTACATCGCTTGGCGTTTCATGCCGGTCAAAGGCATCACGAAATTGTCGCAAGAAGAATTCCGTGCGAACTACCGTAAAGCACAAATCGTCGATGTTCGCGAGACACAGGAATTCAAAGGTGGACACATCGTAGGTGCCCGTAACATCCCGGTCAGCCAAATGAAGATGCGCTCGAAGGAATTACGAAAAGACATGCCGATTTACTTGTATTGTCAAGGTAGCATGCGTTCTTCACAGGCTGCAAAAGTCTTGAAAAAAGCAGGCTATACGAATCTGTATCAGTTAAAAGGCGGATTCAAGCAGTGGTCAGGAAAAATCAAACGGAGCTAATGCTTCGTTCATCGCAAAAAGAGGATCTCTCCTTCGTCGGAGAGGTCCTCTTTTTTATGAAACAGCTTATGCGTGTACTTCTTGTTTTGGTTCATAGCGTAAGACGGGTTTTCGAGCAGCAAGTGTCTCGTCCATCCGTTTGACGACCGTCGTGTGTGGTGCGTTCAAGACGACATCCGGTGTCTCTTCGACCTCTTTTGCAATCTGGAGCATCGCATCACAGAAGGCATCGAGTGTTTCTTTCGACTCTGTTTCCGTCGGTTCGATCATGATACACTCCTCGACGTTCAACGGGAAGTAGATCGTTGGTGGATGGTATCCAAAGTCAAGCAGACGTTTAGCGATGTCAAGCGTCCGGACACCTAGTGCTTTTTGACGTTTACCCGACAAGACGAATTCGTGCTTGCAATAGACGTCGTATGGCGCGTCATACGCACCTTTGAGACGAGCCAACATATAGTTCGCATTCAAGACCGCTTCTTTTGAAACGCGAGCAAGTCCTGCGCCACCCATTGTCCGAATATAACTATACGCACGAACGTTGATGCCGAAGTTACCGTAGAATGGTTTGACGCGACCGATTGCTTCCGGGCGATCGTAGTCGAGGACATAACGCTCTTCTTCTTTTCGGACGATTGGTTTTGGCAAGTATGGAATCAAATCTTGTTTGACACCTACTGGACCCGATCCTGGTCCGCCACCACCGTGTGGTCCTGTGAACGTCTTATGCAAGTTCAAGTGGACGACATCAAAGCCCATGTCCCCTGGACGAGCGATGCCCATGATCGCATTCGAGTTCGCACCATCATAGTACAGCTTTCCGCCTGCTTCATGAACCGCTTGTGCGATTTCGACGATATCCGACTCGAATAAACCAAGCGTGTTCGGATTCGTCAACATGAGTGCCGCTGTATCGTCACCGACTTTTTTCTTTAAGTCCGCTAAATCAACAAGACCACGTTCATCCGATAAGACCGTCACGGTATCGAAACCAGCGACAGATGCCGATGCCGGATTCGTTCCGTGCGCGGAGTCTGGAACGAGAACCTTCGTCCGCTTGAAATCACCACGCGCATGATGATATGCCTTAATCAGCATCAAACCTGTCCATTCACCATGTGCCCCCGCAGCTGGCTGAAGCGTCACTTCATCCATTCCTGTGATGACCGCAAGTTTTTCTTGCAGATCATACATCAAACCGAGTGCACCTTGAACACTTTCGACTGGTTGAAGAGGATGAATGTGTGCAAACCCAGGAAGGCGCGCCATATCTTCATTGATTTTTGGATTGTATTTCATTGTACATGAACCAAGTGGATAGAATCCAGAATCCACACCATGATTACGGTTCGAAAGCGCCGTGTAGTGACGAACGAGATCAAGTTCAGACACTTCCGGTAGCGCCACGTCTCCCTTCCGTAACATCGACTCTGGTAACAATTCTTCTACTGCCACCTCATCGACAGTCGGAAGCGGCAAGCTATAGGCGATACGACCCGGTTTGGAAATTTCAAAGATCAATGTTTGCTCATTCATGTGTGAGTCCCCCTAATGCTGTCACGAATTGATCCAACTCTTCATTCGTCCGTAATTCCGTTGCACAGACGAGCATCTCATTTTGACGCGCCGCGTCATAAGCACCTAACGGTAAACCCCCGATGATTCCGTGCTCGAGCAATTGTTGACTCGCTTGTGTCGCGTCGATTGGTAATGTAACAACGAATTCATTGAAACTCGGTCCATCGTCAACGATCGTCAAGCCAGCTTGTTTCAGCTTTTGCTTTAATGCATACGCCGTTTGCAAGTTGCGTGTCGCGAGTTCTCGGATTCCCCGTTTTCCGAGTGCGCTCATCGCGATCGAAGCAGCGAGTGCATTCAACGCTTGGTTCGAACAGATGTTAGATGTCGCTTTGTCACGGCGAATGTGTTGTTCACGTGCTTGTAACGTCAGAACGAAACCGCGTTTCCCATTCTCATCGACGGTCTGCCCAACGAGACGTCCCGGAATCTTACGCATTAATGCTTTTGTCGTCGTAAAATAACCACATGTCGGTCCTCCAAAACTTTGTGGAATTCCGAACGGTTGGCAGTCTCCGATCGTAATGTCGGCGCCAAGTTTACCTGGTGCTTCTAAGATACCGAGTGCCAGTGGGTTCGCAGAAACGATGAAGAGCGCACCACGTGCATGTGTCGCATCGGCCAATGCTTGTAGTTCTTCGACACGACCGTAGAAGTTCGGATACTGCACGATGACACAGGCAACGTCTTCGATGGCATCGAGTTGATCAATTCGCGTGACACCATGCTCAAGCGACAACGTCTCGACGTTTAATCCTGGACCATTCGCATACGTCTGGACGACATCGTGTGCTTCCGGGTGAACGCCATCTGAAAGAACGATCGTCTTTTTCTTCGTATGGGAACACGCAAGCATGGCCGCTTCCGCTAACGCCGTAATACCGTCATACATTGACGAGTTCGCGACGTCCATCCCTGTCAATTCACAAATCATCGATTGGAATTCAAAAATCGCTTGTAGTTCACCTTGCGAAATTTCTGGCTGATACGGTGTATAGGCAGTATAAAACTCTGAGCGCAGCAACATATGGTTGACGACAGCAGGTGCATAATGATCATAGATGCCAGCGCCAAGGAACGATGGATATTGTTTCGTATTCATGTTTTGGTCGGCAAGCTTCGAGAGTGTCCGAATCAAATCCGTTTCCGGAAGTGGTACACCGACTTTTTCCAATGTACCGTTATCACGGACGGATGCCGGGATATCAGCGAGTAAATCTTCAATCGATGCTGCACCGATTGTCTGTAACATCGCCTGCTCATCTTCTGTTGTCATTGGTAAATAACGAAAATCCATAGAAATATCCCCCTTATTTCGTGCGACGATAAAACGGTGTCGCTGTTCGTTTCGCTGCTAGACGTTTTCCGCGTACTTCTACTTCAAATTCTTCTTTCTCCGCCACTTCAGAAGGAACGAGCGCCCAAGCGATTGCTTTTCCGACTGTCGGCGGTAACGTACCCGTCGTCACGACACCTACGACTTCTCCGTCATGCCAAACCGGTGCATCTTGACGCGCAATCCCTTTATCAAGTAGTTCAAGACCAATCAATCGTCTCGGTGCACCTTGTTCTTTCTGTTGTAACAAGACTTCCGAACCAACGAACGATTTGACTTGTGGTTTGACCGCAAAACCCATTCCGGCTTCGATGGGTGAAATCGTTGCTGATAATTCATGTCCATACAGCGGAAGACATGCCTCAAAACGTAATGTGTCACGTGCCCCAAGCCCGCATGGTACGACACCTTGATCAAGCAATGCTTGCCAGACAGCAGGTGCGTCACCAGCTGCCATGTAGAGTTCGAATCCATCTTCCCCTGTGTACCCACTACGTGAGACGATCATTTCCACTCCTGCAATCGTCCCTCGTTGGAACTTGAAAAATCCGATCTCCGATAAAGCAAGTGGTGTCATACCGGAAAGGATGGCTTCCGCCCGTGGTCCTTGGACCGCAATTTGACCATATTGTTCCGATTGATTCTCAAGCGTGACGTCCCCTGTTAGATAGTGGCGTAAATGTTGTTCGTCTTTTTCAATGTTCGAAGCATTGACAACGAGAAGATAATCCGTTTCTGCTAAACGATAGACGAGTAAATCATCCACTGTTCCACCGTCTTCTTGGCATAAGACGTTATATTGCGCTTGCCCCACCGCAATCTTTGAAATATCATTTGATAACGTGGCTTGTAAAAATGTCAGAGCATCCGGTCCGCTGACGAACAGTTCACCCATGTGCGAGACATCGAACATGCCGACGTTCTCTCTTACTGCAACGTGTTCTTCTTTAATCGAGGAAAACAAAACTGGCATTTCAAACCCCGCAAAATCCACCATCTTACCGGTTTTCGAAACCGTTTCGAATAATGGTGTTCTTTTCAATGTCGTCTGACTCATACAAATCCCCCTATTAACGAACGTTTTCACTCTCTCTTCTCATTAATGTTCCATTTTCAAATTTATCTTACCAATTTAAATCATAATTATCTAGTATTATTCGGAAAAAGGAACATACGAAAAAGAGAGAAAGGACCCTGTCCCTTCTCTCCTATTGTTTCATATTCTTCCCATGAAAGCCATTTCAAAATTGTTTGATTCCGGCAGTTCGTTTGATTTCCTCCTGGAGTCGACGACCTTCCGTCACCAATTGGCTTGTTCCTTGCTTCACACGATTTCCTTCTTCAGTGATTCGATTGATATTTCCTTTGATTTGATCGATTCGCTGCGTCGTATGATCAATGTTCGTCTGCAAGGTTTGCTGACGAATCGTAAAGCGCTCCATCAATTGCTTTAATTGTTGAATATCCTGAGATAGCTTCTTCTTGTAAAGAATGAATCCGAACAACACAAGTCCTACGATGGACAATAAAATAATACCTAACGTAATCCAAATCATGACTTTTCCTCCAATACAGTTTCAATCGCATGAACCAACTCTTCGATTGATGTCGTTCCTTCAATGCGAACAGTGGCAACTCCAGCATACAAAGAATAGCGACGATCGAATAAATGCTTCACCTGTTCCCGTTCTGTCACGAGTGGACGATTCGAGTCAGAAGCAATCCGTTTCCAGATGACATCAAATGGCGTATCAATCCAAATGACTGTCCCTGCCTTTTTCATGAACAGTCGGTTCTCTTCTCGTTCGACGATTCCACCACCTGTGACGACTACCTCCGCTTTGCTGTTCCTCAACAATTCGCTCTCGTGTGTACGAAATCCTGCTTCGCCATGCTCAGCAAAAAAAGAAGGAATCGTTTGTCCATGTTTCTGTTCGAAGTGTTCATCCAATTCGTCGACCGTGTATCGTCCACGTAATCGATGTCCGACGGCTGATTTACCAGTTCCCATAAAGCCAATCAAATAAACCTTACTCATGTGTAACGACCGCCTCGATTCTTTGACCATTCTCTAATCTCGCTTCCATTTTAAAGCCTTTATCGGTCACTGTACAGCTGACTTGCCCGATTGGATAGCGGAGGGTCTCATCCTTCGTACAATCTGCTTTTGCCGCGCGGATGAGAGATTCGAGTTGTAGTGCTTCTTGTTCCAACTGATGATGGCGCATTTCTTCGTCAATTTGCTGACAAGAAATCAAGAGCACGACTCCCATTCCTAGAAGTAACAGTAACGTTTGAATCAAGATGAATCCGTCTTGACGCATCGGAAGGAACGTTTGCTGTCGTTCAACTGAATTGAAAGGATCTCGGCAGCGCTTGTCACAGTGTAATGTTTGACATCGCGAGCGTATGTCAGTTCACCTCCTTGTTCTTTCTTGAGGCGTAGTTGATCTTGCACACGGACGAGACGCCATTTTTCAGCCGTCTCTCCCGGATTAACGTCCATTCCGCGAATCTCATCTCCAACGCGTTCACACATCGTACTCCGCCACATGAGCCGTTCTACGGTATGAAAGAACAGTTCTTCATTCATTCGATTGACTTCTGGTGGGCGAACGAGTGGTGTCAGCGTCAAAATCGCCAACAGGAGCAACGGACTGACCCACAGGACGAACGATAGTTCGAGGAGGGTCATTCCGGATTCCGCTCGCAAGACATGTCGTTTCATTGCACCACGCTCCTTGCTTCAGAACATAGGACACTGTTCGGTTTTCAACTTGATCCGTCGCCATCTGCTCAAGCTGTTTCGTCTCTTGTTCCCAGTTGATTTGTTTCGTTCGTAAATCGAGATAAGGATCGATCGCTAGCATTATGAAGACACCCATCGCAACGATAGAGAGAATCACTTCGAGCAAAGAGAAACCCGCTTGTCGTTTGTCCTGCATACTTCTCACCTCACTTTACGGATTGCCATTTGATAGTTCCCAAGTAAGAATTTAATTTCATACTCGGCTGTTGCCGAACGGCAAGACCACGTCGCTGCATAAATCGAGTGATAGCTCTTAAAGTAGATGATGCGGTTTGACGGGGGAACGGCACATGTATGCCCATTCTGGAACGTTCGTTGCCATAACAGCCGGTCATCCGCAAGAACAAGGTATCCTGTCCCGTCTCCACGAAATCGAAACTGCATCAATGCTTGATCTTGTTTCGAGTACTGCATAAGCCGAAGCGTCTGAATATCTTGTTCCATTAGACGAACCTCTTGTTCAAGCGGAATCCAGTCCGGTCGTTTTTCAAATAGTGCCGGCAACAACAAAACAAGTAAACAAGCAATGATTGTCAGTACCGCCGTCATCTCAAATAAGGTAAATCCTTGTTCACTTCGTAAGTTCGCCAGTCTTCGGATCATACGTATACGTCTCCTGATCACAGACGAGGGCATTCGGTTTATCGGCGGTTCCCCGATTGATCGTCTGGAGCGATTCCGGGTATTTTTTCTCTTTCGCATAATAGAGATTGACCTCCGACCGAATGACTCGAATGTTCGCCTCACAACTTACACCTTTCGCCTGATCCTTTCCACTTGTCATCGTTGGAATCAAAACGAGTAGTAATAATGAAATGATCAATAAGACGGCTGCCATCTCCAGTAAAGTGAATCCGTCCTGTCTTTTTAAGAATTGTTTCATCGTATCGTCTCCTCTGTTTAAAATGGAAGCTGCTGTATCGCTAGCTGAATCGGATAATATAAGATGAGAAACAATGTTCCTGTCATGATCGTCAATCCGCCGTACAAAATCGGCTCGATCCATAACAACTTTTTCTCTAACTCCTCTTCCATCGACTCATGCAAGAGCGTCGCTTGTTCAAGCAACAACGGACCAAGATCTCCACTTTCTCGCGCTAAATGGACGATTCCAATCGTCTCGGCTTCGATGATTTCATCTTCGCCAAGCGCTTCTGCAAGTGGTTCCCCCGCCTGTTGTTTAGCATGCAAACGAGCGTACAAATGACCTTTTTTATTCGCTTGTCCTTGCTCTAGATGACGAAAGGTCTCTTCGAGCGAAAAGCCAGCATCGATAAATGATCCTACTTCGATCGTGAATAAATAGCTGTAGTAGAGACGAATCAAACGCTGTAGCGGTTTCAGTCGTAAAATACGGTTTAATGGAAAGAAGCGAAAGAAGAGGTAACCGGAGGTTAACAAAATAACGGGAATACTTGCGAGCATATATTTCGCAGAGGGGTGAAGAAGAAGATGAAGAAATGAGGGGAGAGTTTTCGGGTCCGACATCTCGAGGAGAGATGGAAATACGTAGAGGGCGTAAAAGAAGAACAGCAGGAATAGACTGGTCGCTAGAACAAGCGGATATCGGATCATCTTCCAAAACTTCGATCGCATTTCTGTTTCGAGGTCGAGCAGTTTCACGATTTGGCGAAGAACAAGCAACGGTCGCTCTGTCCTTTCTCCAACAAAAAGAAGTCGTTTTAAGGTATTCGTTAACGCAAGCGGTTCAAGGGATGCTGCAAAGGAGTCTCCTTTTTCAAGACGTTGCTCCATTTCTCCGACCACTTCCGAGAACGGATGACGCTCGAATCGTTTTAAAATGAGTAGTGTCTCTTTCGCGGAAATTCCTTTTGATAACAAGCGATGATATCGTTTTAAGAACCGACTTTGATCGCGGCTTGTAAGTTTCTGACGGTACAGCGGACATCCTCTCCTTTTCGCTCGAGATGAATGATGCGTTGACAGACAGCTAGCTCTGACTCTTCGATACCTAAACTGCGCAATCGTAATCGCGCTTCATCAATACTACCAGCGTGTAGCGTGAACAACACGACGTGACCACTAAGGGCGGCATTCATCGTCAAACGTGCTGCCTCCCTTGTCCGCACCTCACCAAAAGCAATCCAATCTGGATCCGCTCGCAGTATTTCCTCAAAACATCGCGTAGCAGTGAAGCCTGCTTTTTCATTTAGTTCCAGTTGTAAGACGTTTGGTACCGTACATTCCACCGGATCTTCAATCGAGATGATTCGTTTTTCTTCCATTGCACTCATCAAGGAATATAACATCGTCGTCTTTCCTGCACCTGTGGATCCGGAAATGACGATACACCCATGTCGTTGTTCAGCTAACCATGCGAAGTCCAATTGATCATGTAACGTTTGCAAAGCCGTTTCTCGAGAGACCGTCGAACGATAAAAACGCCACGACATCGCATCCCCTTGTCGACTCGGTAACAACGAGACACGCATTCCCTTTTTCCCATGTGGATACAAGCCACTTTGCGGAATTCGTTCATTTTGTTCCTTTAAGTTCGCCTCATAGCGAATATGGCTGACAAGCGTCCGGTAACGTGTCAGTTCTACGTCATCTTGTTCACACAGCCCATCGCTCGTTCGACAAACGATTCGGACGCGAGTCTCGTTCGGAACGAAATGAGCATCTGTTGCACCGAGTGCTTCGAATCGTTCCATGAGTTGTGTCGTCCATTCCTTCATTTCTACTCACCTCCCTACAGCAAACAATACACAAAAAAAAGAAGCCGACCAAACCGGCTTCTTTACGATACGTGTGCTATTGTCCGATGTTTACGCTTCGCTAATGTCTCAAGACCCGGTTTATCATACCCAATAACGAGTTGTTTTCCATCAGTGATGATTGGGCGGCGTAACAATTTCGGGTTATCACTCATGAGGCGTAATAACTCACTGAGTTTCATGTCTTCAATATCAATGCCGAGATCTTTGAAGGCTTGACTGCGTGTTGCGAGCAAACTTTCAATCCCGTCTGTCGATAATTTTAACAGTTCCATGAGTTCATCAACTGTTGGAGCATTTCTGAACAGATGACGTTCCTCTACATCAACATGTTCCTCTTTTAACCATGATTTCGTTTTACGACATGATGTACAGCTTGGATATGTGAAAAAGACTAACTCATTCGCCATTTTTGCTCCTCCTCTCAAAGTGTGGGGTTTCATTACAGTTACTATAGCACGACATTTTGACTTTGTACACCTTTTGTACAACTATTGTACAACTTTTTTTGAAACTTCATCTTTTGTTCACAGTTATTCCTTAACAATCACTAGAACAGGATAGACGAATGATTGTTTGCTTGGTAAAATAAGTACGTATATTGACTATCTGTCGGATTTAGGGGGTTATAGGAATGGGGAGAATGTACCGCGTACTCGGTTTCTGGACTGGTATCATCGCAGTCATGGCATTTATCGGCGCATTGGGTGGCGATGCAAGCTCAAGTGAGCATACGGATTCATTTTTAGTCATGGGCTTCGTCTTCTTGGCACAAACTGTCTTTTTTGCAGCGCTTGGTTACTTGCGTTTAACTGAAAAAACGTATGTCTATATCTTTGGAGCTTACTTAACTGTATTTTTCATCGTCTTTACGTACTGGTCGAACTTCCAGATGTAATGAAAAAACTCGTCATCCTCTTGGATGGCGAGTTTTTTTGCTTATAGAAACGGATTGGTTTTCATCTCTTGTCGAATCGTCGTATTTGGACCGTGACCCGGATAGACTGTCGTGTCTGCTGGTAGTTCCGCAATGAGTCGATCAAGCGAACGCATCAATACGTCTTGATTCCCACCATAAAGATCCGTTCGTCCGACGCCTTGTTGGAATAGGAGATCCCCACCGAATGCGATTCGTTCTCCCTTGAAATAGAACGTCACACTTCCTGGTGAGTGTCCTGGCGTCTCAAGTACATGCATTGAAAAGTTACCGATTGCCAATCGTCCTGGTTGTAACAGATGATCGGCTGGCTTCATGCGCATCGGCGGCATGCCGAATTTTGCCGAACCATTCCATTCTGGATTACCAAGCCAGCCTGCCTCTTCCGCATGAACGTAGACAGGAGCTTCCGTGAAGCGTCGTAACATATCCACACCACCAATGTGGTCAAAGTGAGCATGGGTCAAAAGGATTCCTTTTAAGGTTGCTCCTCGACTTTCAATTTCATCGAAAAAACGCATATCTTCTGTTCCTGGATCAATGACGAGACACTCCTTGTCCTTAAATAACAAGTAGCCATTCTCAGATGCCATACCAGAAGTGATCATGACGATTTCCATTCTATAAAACCCCTTTTCAATAGACTCTTCCCCTACTATACACGAAATTGTCGAAAGTTCCTGCAACGCCCTCTCGACTTTATCCCGAGAGTCGGATAAACTAAAAAGTGAGATTTAAGTGAAATCTTCGTGAAATTCATAATGTGATTGTTTAAGGGGGAGTACGTCATGCATTTGGATCAACCAATCGGTTGGCTTTTCTTCTTCGTCGCACTCGTCGGTGTTTGGGCCGTCGTTCGTTCACTTAAGAAACGCCAAATGTTTCCACTCGTATTCGCGGCCCTAACTGTCGTCTTATTCGGCTGGTTTGGGATTGCGACATTGATTTACGGTGGTATTCCATCGTAATCAGAGTACGCTAAAAGAGAGGTGCCTCGAGCATCTCTCTTTTTTGTTATTTTATAAAAAGAGTAGACCTACTAGAACGTAGACCTACTCTCAGTATTATCTTACTTATTTTGAAGTTTGAAGGAAACGTAGCAAGTCGCCATAGATGACTTTATCTGAGAGTCCTAATTCTTTCTCAGATTGTTTCGTAGATTGTTTACACATTTCCGCTTGTTCCCCGTCCTTCACTTCTTCTCCTGTCTTACGGTCATAACATGTTTCTTGCGTGTAGACCGTCTTATCTGTTACGACAGAACCGTCACGGAACAACGCATAGTCTTTATGTTGTTTTGAGAAGAGATCGGTACCGAACAAGATCTCATTCTTGAAATCATGACCTAACAGGTGAAGCAATGTTGGTTTGATATCGATTTGACTCGCAACATTTTCGTGTTTGACACCTTTCGTTTGACCCGGTAAATGAATGACGAACGGTACACGTTGCAGTTGCGCAACATCATACGGAGTCAACTCATCTTTGTTCATGAGTTCTGCCATCGCAGCATTATGGTTTGTTGAAATACCGTAATGGTCACCGTATACCATGAAGATCGTATCATCCCACGTACCATCTTTTTTGAGACCTTCGATGAACTTACCGAGTGCCATATCTTGATACGCTAGCGCCTGAACGTAGTGGTTCAGTGTCGTAGAACTCGTTTCTAGCGGTGGTACGAGTTCATCTTCTGGTTTTGGCATCTCAAATGGATAGTGGTTCGTTAACGTAATGAATTTCGAATAAAACGGACGTGGTAAATCTTTTAACATCGGAAGTGACTGTTCAAAGAACTTGTCATCGAGTAAGCCCCACTCCGTCAAATCTGCCGGATCCCCTAAATCATAATCCGTCTCCGAGAAGAAACGATCTACGCCGAAACTGTTGTAGACGATGTCCCGGTTCCAGAATGACTTGTTATTCGCATGGAAAACAGCTGAGTAATAGCCATCTTCTTTCAACATCTCAGGTGTTGCACGGAATTCGTTCTCTCCGTTCGTAAAGAATGCAGATCCACGACCAAGTGGATAGATCGAATTCTCAAGAATGAACTCAGCATCTGACGTTTTCCCTTGTCCTGTGTTGTGATAGAAGTTATCCCATGAATGGGATTCCTTGATCAATTTATTCAAGTTCGGTGTAATTTCTTGACCGTTTGGTGCTTTTAAACCAACGGCAAATGATTGAGCTGACTCAAACGAGATGACGATGACGTTCTTACCTTTATACTTGCCGAACATCGCCGGATTGGCTGCAGCATGCTTCGAATCGATGAAGTTTTGGACTTCTGATAACTCAGAGCTATCCGCAAGTGCTTTTTGCGCAGATGTCTTCGACTGGATGAGTGCGTCATACATATGGAAGTTAAATGTTCCGATGTTCTTAACGAGTAATTCCCGGTCAAAGGCACGTGTCAATAATTCTGGACGTTCTGTCTCAGCAAGCGTCAAGTTTCCAAGGAAGACGACGACTGCTGCGACGAATGCAAGAATCGCGCGTCCACGTGACGCGACGTTTTTAGACATATCCATTTTCCGTAAGAAAAATGGTAAGATGATCAAATCGCCGACGATCAGTAAATCAGCCCAACTTAAAAGCGATGCGAGTGAAGCTGAAACCGTCTCCGCATTCGAAGTTTGGAACAATACTGGCAACGTCAAGTAATCATTAAAGAAGCGGAAAAAAATGATGTCCGCATATAAAATGATGGTTGCGACGAACAGTGTACCGTAAATGAACCATTTTTGAACATTTCCTCGGAAGAAGAAGCTAAATCCAAACATGAAGAGCGCTGAACTAATAGGATTAATTAGTAGAATGAATGCTTGCGCGGAGTTCGTTACGGGAACGTTGAAGAAAAGTGTATACGCTAAATACGTTTTTAACCAAATCAATAAGGTCGCAATCCAAAAAAGCTTATGCTCTTTATAAGTACTGCGAACGCCTTGACCCATCTTTAGGCGCATTCGCGACCAGATGTTTGCGTCTTGCTGCATAAAAACCTGCCTCCTAATTTACATGTGCTTTCTGCTTTCAGTTCACACAACTTACATCATAATGTACATATACCCATATCACGTGAAAATTTTACGCTTAGTTTTACAAAAATGCAACCGGAATCCGGAAGATACTTAACAATCACACAATTACTATACGTTTGTAAACAAAAAAAAGATTCGCCGGAGCGAACCTTTCATTGAAATTGAATATTATCATTTTTTCAAGAACATTTGCTTAGCAAGCCATGCACAGCCGATGACTCCAGCATCGTTTCCGAGTTCAGCGATCTTGAACGTCGTTGATCCAAAGACACGGGGTAACGCAAACCGTTCAAATTGCTGACGTAGTGGTGCAAGCAGTGTTTCACCTGCTTTCGAGACACCACCACCGATGACGATGATTTCCGGATTGATACTATTTGCTAGATTCGAAATCGCAAGTCCGAGGTGGAACGTCACTTCCTCTACGACATCCGTTGCGATACGATCGCCTTTCTCATATGCTTCAAATACATCTTTCGCTGTCACTGCTTTAATGTCATTCAGTAGTGTTTCTTGTCCTTTACGTTTCTCAAGACCAAGACGGGCGATACCCGTTGCTGAAGCAATCGTCTCAAGGCATCCTTTACGTCCACATCCACATAGGACGCCACCTTCAGGCAACATCGTGATATGACCGATTTCTCCTGCCATTCCGACCGTACCGTGAACGATTTGTCCGTTCGTGATTAGACCACCACCAACACCCGTACCAAGTGTGACAGCGAGTAATTCTGTTGCGCCACTACCGGCACCTTTCCACATCTCACCGATCGCTGCTGCATTTGCATCATTTTCAAGTACTGCCGGTAAACCTGTCAAACGTTCGAATTCACCGACGAGTTCAAAATTATGCCAACCGATGTTGACCGCCTTTTCGACGACACCTGTATTGAAGTCGATGAATCCCGGCGCGCCGATTCCCGCTCCGACGAAATCCTCTGGTCGTTTATCGCTTTCTTGACACTTCTCAAAGAATGATTTTGCAATATCTCCTGGAATTTGTGCCCCATCATTCAGGATCACCGTCTCAATCTCCCATTTTTCCACGATGATGCCTTGTAAATCCAAAATTGCCATCTTCACTGTCGTTCCACCGATATCAATGCCGAGTAACCATTTCATTGCTCTGTCTCCCCTATGCTCATATAATGTCTACTTGTTCATTTTAACGGACACACTCGTATTGCGCAAAGGGTTGCGCAACCTTAAACATTATCGGATTGTGAACGTTTTAACTCATGTCGTAAGATGAGTTTTGCTGAATCATACTGACGTTGCTCTAAAACGCCTGCTTCTTGCAATTCATCAAGTTCGAGCATCATCATCGCAATATCTGATGCTCGATCTCCTAGATAGATGAATGTTCCGTACGTCTTAAGTAACTGTTGTACATCATACAGTGTCTTCATCGACCATCGGCTCCTTTACATACGCATGTAGCAAATCATAGGTCGCTTGTAATGACGTCTCATGTGTTCGCTCGTAAGAATGGCTCGATTCAATCCCCGGACCAAATAGTCCGTGTCGAACATCATGGCCCGCACGCACTGCTGCCGAAGCGTCCGAACTATAGAACGGATAAATATCAACTTTATATGGGATACTATTGCGTTGTGCTAGACGTGTTAGCTGATGACGTAACCCTAAGTCATACGGACCGGAACCGTCTTTTGCACAAATCGAGACCGTGAATTCGTCAGAGTGCTGACCATCTCCTAACGCACCCATGTCGACCGCGATATATTCTGCGACTTCTTCCGTGAATCCAGCATTTCCACCGAACCCAACCTCTTCGTAATTTGAAATCAGGATCTGGACCGTGTGTGGCAGGTCGATGGTTTTCCATTCTTTAATCAATTCGAGCAACAAAGCAACCGATGCTTTATCATCGAGATGGCGCGATTTCACAAACCCAGTTTCCGTATAGAGGAAACGCGGATCAAACGTCACGACGTCTCCTACTTCAATCCCCGCGACCCGCGTCTCTTCTGCTGTCGTCGAACGAATATCAAGTCGGACTTCGATATTATCAGCGGACCGTTCCGTTTTATTCGTCTCGCGTGACGTATGGACACTTGAATGATGGAAAACAATCGTACCGGAAATCGTTTGACCGTCCATCTTATGAATGAGACAGTTCTCTCCTTCGATCGCTGTCCAAGCATACCCACCTAACTGTGATAAACTGAGTCGCCCCGTTGGCAAAATCTCTTTTACCATTGCACCTAACGTATCGACGTGTGCCGTCAGCAATCGTGTTCGGTTTGAAGCGCCAGGCAAAGTCGCTAAGATCGCTCCCTTTTCAAGTTTGCGATACGTGATCCCGTCTGCAACCAAACGCTTTTCTACATATGTAATCGCTTCTTTCGTCGAACCTGTCGGACTTGGAATCGAGACCAGCTCTTCAATCGTACGTATGACTTCTTTCATGTTCATTCGCTCCCTTTCAATCGGACTACACCGTACTATCCGCTTTGTTTTCATGATAACAAATATTCATTCTTTGTCGGTACTGATATCCTATATGCACTACGCGAAAAAGCTGTAGCACTTTTTTGCTACAGCTTTTTGTCCACACCATATAATGAACTTAGACGTATTTTTTCATCCAAATATCATCGCGGTATGTGCCGTCTTCTAATTTTACAGAGTCTGGATCTTCGGCATATACTTCAAAGCCGAGCGATTCGTAAAGACTTTGCGCTGCTTCATTTCCTGACAATACGGCAAGAATGACTTGCTCAACGTCTGGTAACTTCTTCGCCTCGTCGATCAAGGCCTCCATTAGAGCACGACCGGTCCCTCCACGATATTCAGGCGAAACATATACTCCGGAAATCATCGCTTTGTGCGACTCACGTGACAGTTCGTATGGCTTGACCTGACCAAACCCAAACAATACATCGCCGTCGAACATACCGAGCCAAATCTCATCGGAGTCGGGTTCTCCTTCTAGACCTTCTCGTACTTCGCGGAGCGGGGTTTGCTGTTCATCGTCAAACGAATGACCGAAAGCATCTGGATGATTCTTTAATCCCTCAAGGCGTAGATTCCAGTATTGTTCTGCATCCTCTTTAGTTAATTTTCGAAAAGTATACATGACTGTCGATTCTCTCCTTTTTTGGGTTTCATGACGTACAAAAAATAACGGAAAAACGCTTCTATCTCTTACTTAACCTTTTTCTAGTAAAATAAAACCTAGATTTTTTCTCTTTAATTTCACTTAAATACAGTAGTGATGTTTGCCTCTTCTTTTTTCTCATAACAAAAACTCAAAGGTGGACACTAAGATACAGGATCACCATTTGAGTTTTTAAGCTCTCTATTTATGAGGTTTTCGTCATGCTTCGCGCCGTTAACCTTGCAAGACAGGTTCGAGCGTCTGACGCAATACATCAGCAGAATGATGAAACTTCTTCATTTCTTCTTCCGTCAACGCGACTTCAATGATTTCCCGCACACCTTGACGATTGATGATCGCCGGTACTCCGATGTGAATGCCGGAAATCCCGTACTGCCCATCCACATATGCCCCGACCGTCAACAAACAGTTCTCGTTCCCAAGGATGGCACGCACGATTCGAACAAGTCCAAGTCCAATCGCATAATAAGTTGCTCCTTTACGTTCGATGATATGGTAGGCAGCATCCCGAACGTTGATATAGATTTGATCAAGGTCTGCTTGAGAATAACGATTGTCCTCAGCAAGCAGTTCATCAATCGTTTTTCCGTAAATACGGCTATTACTCCAGGCAGCGAATTCCGTATCTCCATGTTCTCCAAGAATGTAGGCATGGGCATTGCGAGAATCGATGTGAAAGTATTCTCCAAGCATTTGACGCAGACGTGCTGTGTCGAGTACCGTTCCTGATCCAAATACGCGTGATTTTGGAAGACCGGAATACTTCCAAGCCAGATGTGCCATGATATCGACAGGATTGGAAGCCACGACGATGATACCGTCAAAACCGGAATCCATAATCTGACGAATCATTTCTTTCATGATCAATGCATTCTTTGCGACGAGATCAAGTCTCGTCTCACCTGGTTTTTGAGGAGCTCCCGCCGTGATGACGACGACCTCCGCCTCTCGGCAGTCCATATACTCTCCAGCCCAGATTCGCATCGGTGAAGAGCTAAATGGTGTTCCGTGGTTTAAGTCCATTGCCTCGCCTTCTGCTTTGGCTTTGTTGACATCAATGATGACAAGTTCTTCACAAAGTCCAGCTGTTGACATCTGATAAGCAAAGCTTGAACCAACTGCACCAGCTCCAATGAGGGCTACCCGTGTCACTTTCGCATGTAATTCCATATCGTTATGTCCACCCTTTCATTCGTCCTAAAAGTTTGTTAACTATCTCACAAATAAATTGTAACATCTTTCACATTCTTTGTATCATGTGAAATTAATCACATTTGTCCATTTTGTGTCATTGATATCCTAACATAAGGAATTACACACTCATATACTTTCCAGTTACCAGAATCGAATGATGATAAACCCGATTCCACTCGCTAAACCACTTGTTAAGACATTGACAGCATCATTCCCTAAAAGTCGAATGCCTGAAACGTAAACGGTCGGTTGACCATGGTGTTCTCGCTTTTCCGTGTATTCCCCACAAACCGAACATCGGTAAACGCGTTGCCCTACTGCTCCAAATAGTGTATCCAGTAGGCTCCCGAGTACACCGATGCTTGTTACGAGTAAGACGTCTCTTAAAGAAAGAGAAAATATCCAATGCGCTGCTACCGCAATGAATGCAGCTCCTGCAATCGTACCGACCGTTCCAATTAGCGACATCGCTCCACTCGTCCCTGCTGGTACCCGCTGTAACGTTTTGAGCGACCACGGATCACGTCTTGAGAGCGGCCCGATTTCGGATGCCCACGTATCAGCATTCGATGCTGCGATGACGAATAGAAATAACAAGAGATACGCAAAATCCATCGTCATGGCATACGCTAAGGCAGCAACGAACGCTACCCCTCCATTCGCAAGAACCTGCCATCCGTCACGCGCGCCATCTTTCTCAACGATGGAGTCGACCGATTGTTTTCTGGATCGTCCAACCTTCGATAACAAGCTCGAGCTACCAAAGAATAGTAAGAGTACTACTAATCCTTGCCATCCAAATCCAAATGAGACACCACTACCGACGAGCAGGGTCATGATCGCACCACTTGTCGTCAATAAATGAAAAGATCGTCCGGTCCAAGCAAGCAATAGACAAAACAAAATGGTCGCGCTCAGCATCGGATGACCTCTAAATCAGTGACGATCAGGTCAACGGGGATATCAAAGGCTTCTACTTCAAAATCGGAAAGAAGTTGTTCGGAAAAGGCAATCGATACTTTACATCCTGCATAGGTCACGAGTGCACGATCGTAATAGCCTCCTCCCCACCCTAAACGATATCCGTTCCGTCGATAGGCACGACCCGGAACGAGACAAAGCTCTGCTTGAGCAAGTGAAGCCCGACGTGCTGAAGCGGTCGGTTCAGCAATTCCCATCTGATTTGCTTGAAGTTGATCTTCTGGTCCATGTTCATAAAAGACCATCTCGTCTCCCACTACTTTTGGTATCAAGACCGTCTTGCCCTCTTGCCACGCCTGTTCAATCAGCATTCTTGTATCACATTCATTTCGAAAAGCTAATGTGATCGCGACACATGTCGCTTGTTGCCACTCAGGCAACAACAAAACATGTTCGTAAATCAACCGTTCCTTCTCCGTACGATTCTCCATTACATCTAATCTTTCTTTGATCAGACGGCGTACTTCTTGTTTGTTCATGACTGTCTTCCTTTCCACAAAAAAAGCCATCACACGAAGTGACGGCTTCCATCTCAATTATTTCACTTCACGGTGAAGTGTGTGCTTACGGAGACGTGGGTTGTATTTCTTCAACTCAAGACGCTCTGGGTTGTTACGCTTGTTCTTTTTAGTGATATAAGTACGGTCACCAGTTTCAGTGCAAGCTAATGTGATTTTAACGCGCATGGGATTCCCTCCTATCTAGCTCTCGATGTATCAAGTGATTTTGCTTTACATAAGGTTAAGCATACTCAAGTATCGTACCAAGAAAGGAAAGGAATTGCAACTGTTCATCCGTTCTTTTTCGGATTCGTCACGTGTTGATATGGTTTTTCAAGGTTCTCTTCAAAACGCAGTGGCTTCTTTTCGACGTGATACTCTTGTTCCACCCCGTGACGTGACTCTTCTCGTTCTAGATAAACGACCGCTGATTGGCGCAACGCATCTCCTTCAAGTCGTTTTAAGGCAACGACCAGACCACCTGAACGATCAGGAGAACGCTCACTTTCGACATCGTAGACGTTACTTACGAGTGGCAACTCTTTCATCTTCGCGATAGCTTGGGCAGCTGATGCGGTCTCCATGTTGAAGTTGTGGATGACTGCGAAATCAACGATCTTACTCAAGGCTTGCGCTTGGCGTAAGAATGCTAAATTTAGTGCCGCCAGTTGGTTATAGGTCTGAACGAGCGGTAGACCCGTCACTTGCACTCCGTAAACATGAACACCTTCTTCAAATCGATACGCTTCTGGATGTTCCGTGACGACATAGACATTCTCACCAGCAGCAGCAAGTCGTCGAGCGAGCTCCGAAGCCGGCCGGTCTGACGCATCATATTGTCGGACGAACAACAAGATGGCGTCCGTATTCCAAGATTTCTCACGCTTCACTGCCACGTAGTAATCATGTGCTGTCAAGAAGACATCCGGTTCAATATCTGAATCTTGAAGGAAAGGATATTCGCGATATCGATCATCCAACCATTCCACCGTCAGCTCCTCAGCATCCAGGCGACGCTCCGTTTCTTCAAAACGTAGGATGTGCTCCCGGAAACGATTCGCAGCATATTGAGCTGTCGTCTGTCCATCGAGGATGAACGGCCAGTCGCTCGAGACAGCGAGGAGGTATTCTCGAATGAGTTGACGCTTTGCTTTGACAGTCAACGCATCTTGATGACGATTTCGGGCTACGACACCTGCTAGTCTCTTCTCAAGTTGATGGAGATGACGAATCATCCAGTCATTCCGTTCATTGATCCAGACTTCCGCGTAGCCTTTTCGTCCCCACGTTCCCATCGCGACATGTGCCGTGTCGATGTCTTGGAAGTGACGTTCGAGGAAGATCGCCGGTGAAATCGACTCAATTCCTTGATCTTCTAAACGTTCCATCGCTTTACCGAGGAAGTCGGGACCTTCAAACCACCAGTGACCGAACAATTCGGCATCAAATGGTGCTGTGACAAGGAATGGTGGGAAGTTTTGTCCTTGATGCGCATCTAAATGTTCACCGAGTGCTTGTGCGAAGTCTGCTGCGTGCTCACTTGTCCGTTGCCATGCCCAATCACGGACGTAATAGTCTTTTTGATCCGTTTCTCCTGTTACGCGATGTAATTTCAACCCTGTATCATAACGTAGTCCCTCTGGGTGCATGAACTCAGCGATTTGATCCCACTCTCGATCGTACGCAAGGTCACGATAAAACTCGCGGTAATCCGGATGACCCGGGTATCCGATGACAGAGCTCCAGATTTTTCCGGAAATGATTTGATCACGCGGGAAGAGTGCCACACCGTGCGGCGAATAGACGGGTGCTCCGATTCCGTGTTTCGGTGACGGATCCGCGTTTAAGATTGAATGTTCGTCAACGAATGTATAACGAATGCCCTCTTCGTACAAAATACGGTCAAGTCCTGGCGTATACGCACACTCTGGCATCCAAAGACCAGTTGGACGGAATCCGTAATGACGTTCAAAACAGTTCAATCCTGTCTGAATTTCAGAACGTGCCGCTTGTTCGGACAACATGTGCGGACTGAATCCGTGCGTCGCCGTACAGGTAATCAAATCAAGATAACCTTGCTCCTTGTAATGACGGAATGCGCGGTTCAAATCTTTTTCCCAGTGAAGGAACGTATTCAATAAGTCTTGATAACGGTCTTGATAGAAAAGAAGCGCATCTCGTTCCTTTTGAGCAAGCTCTCGTTTTAGTTCCTGGCGAATCAAACGTAACGTATCCTCGATATGCTCGATATACCGCTCTTGAATCAATGGATCGGCAAGCATCTCGATGACGGGTGGCGAAATGCTGACCGTCCAGTCGAGCGGACGTGACAAGCGATCGACCTCCCACAATAATGGGATGTAGGTTTCTGAAATCGCTTCATACATCCACCGTTCTTCTAGACGATGCGCCTCTTCATGACGGATATATGGTAAATGTGCATGTAAGACGAGTGAAAAATATCCTTTTCGCATAGCTTCTCTTCCTTTCCCTCTCTCTAATTCCATTACCGGACGCGATCGAAATAGGAATAAGGACGTAATACCTCGACCCATTCCGGTTGTTCGACCTCTCCGTATTGCCAATGATGCACGACTTCCGCGAACCGTCCATCCGTGACCGGTTCGTCGCGTGGCGTCTCGACTGGTTTTGAACGCAGTACTGGAACAAAGTCCCCGTCGATCGTTTGAATGCCCCATTCAATGATGTATGTAGTATTCGGGGCGACTGGTCGAACGAACCAAGCATTCGTCATTTCCGGTAGCTCGAATTGATACGTCCGATTTGCCTGTCCTTGTTCGTATTCAACAAGCGTGACATCAATGATGCGTAATTCTTTACGAAACGAATCAAACGTCGTGTGATAGTGCGTCTCTAGCAACTGTTTCGACAGTTCAGATAATTCCCAGTAGACGTATAACGCTGTCGGTGACTGAACGATGGCATGGAGGATATCATCCTCGTAATGTGTCGCCATTCCAAACGCGTCGCGTTCGAGCGAAGGTACCACTTGCACAGACGGTACGACGTCTAATACCGGTGCAGTCGACTTTTTCGTCTGCTTGACCGTTTTTGATTTTACTTTCGGCGCTGCTACAGAAGGTTGTTCTGTTAACGATTTACGATATTTGGTCCAAGCATATTTGATTTTTCCTTCAGTCGTATCCAATTGAGCTGCGATTTGTTTTGTTGTCAGCCCTTGTTCCTTCATTTTAATGATTTGCTCAAGCATTCCCATTCCCAATCACCTCTCTGTCATTATTCACTTCTTTCCTATTCTACAAACGTGTTTCGAATCCCTTTACAAAAAAAGTAGGCAGAGGAAATTCCTCCTGCCTACTTGATTCATCCGTTTAAATCATAATGTTTTCCTTTTTCGAGATAGATCAGATGCTCTCCGACGTTCGTCAAATGATCACCCATCCGCTCGATGTAGCGGCAAATATTCGTGAATTGCATGACTTCATCGACGACGATCGGCTGAAGTGACATATGACGCATGTACTGGCGAAGTGCCTTATATGTCGTCTCATCAATGACGTTATCGAGATCAGACAGTGCTTTTGCTTTTTCGACATCTCCATCACGATAGGCGACGATTGCAGTTTCCGTCATATCCAGTAATGTCTCGAACGCTTCCTTCAACAACGAGATATCGATGACATACGGGAATGTTTCGACACGTAGAACCGCTTTTGAGATATTCCCCGCATAATCTGCAATCCGTTCAAGATCCGATGAAATCTTCATCGCCGTGATGATCCGTCGTAAATCCGTCGCAACTGGTTGTTGCTTCGCGATTAAGAGGATCGCATCATCGTTGATTTCGAGTTCAAGATCATCGAGTTCATTGTCGTTCGCAATGACACCACGTGCGATATCTTGATCATATTTTTCGAGCGCCTCTGCTGTCGTTGCGATTTGTTGCATCGTTTTTCGTGCTAGTAAAAAGACTTTTTGATCGAGTATTGCAAGGTTTTCTCCAAAAATTGTACGGTTCGCTGCCATTCGTCTCGTCTCCCCTTCTTATCCGAATCGTCCTGAAATGTAATCTTCCGTCCGTTTGTCGGTCGGATTTCCAAAGATCCGGTCTGTTTGATCGAACTCGACGACTTCACCATTCAAGAAGAATGCTGTTTTGTCAGATACACGTGCAGCTTGCTGCATGTTGTGCGTGACGATGATAATTGAGTAGTCCGATTTCAACTCTTGGACGAGTTCTTCTACTTTTAATGTAGAAATCGGGTCCAGTGCCGATGTCGGCTCATCCATCAAAATGACATCCGGCTCGATCGCGAGGCAACGAGCGATACAGAGACGTTGTTGTTGACCACCCGAAAGACCATAGGCATTTTCATTTAAGCGATCTTTGACTTCATCCCAAATCGCTGCTCGGCGTAAACTACGTTCCACGATCTCATCAAGGATTTTTTTGTTTTTAACGCCATGGACACGTGGACCATATGCGATGTTATCGTAAATTGATTTTGGGAATGGATTCGGTTGCTGAAAGACCATTCCGACAGACGTCCGTAATTCTTCAACACCATACTCTTTTTCAAAGATATTACGTCCGTGATACTCAATGACACCATTCGTCCGCACGATCGGAACGAGTTCGACCATCCGGTTCAATGTTTTGATGAATGTCGATTTACCGCATCCTGACGGTCCGATAATTGCCGTAACTTCATTTTTTTTGATATCAAGATTGACATCTTTAAGCGCGTGATCGTCACCGTACCATAAATTTAAATTTTTAACGTTATAGACGCTCTCGCGTGCTACTACTGGTTGGTTCATACGCTCTGCCCCTTCTGTGACGACTGATTTCGTATTCAGCTTCGTATCCATCATCTGTCTTCCTCCTTAAAAGAAATCCCTTCTATCTCGTTCGATTAATAGCGTTTAGAAAATCGGTTCCGGATCCAGATCGCAAGCGAGTTCATCGTCAAGAGAATGACCATCAAGATGATGATTCCTGCTGCTGCAAGACCTTGGAAGTCCGCTTGTGGACGACTTGTCCAGTTGTAGATTTGAATCGGTAATGCCGTGAACTCTGAGAAGATCCCTTCTGGCGCACGGGCGATGAAAATGGCAGCTCCGACCATGATCAACGGTGCTGTCTCACCGATCGCTCGGGATACAGCTAAGATGATTCCTGTAATGACTCCCGGAAGTGATGCCGGAAGAACGACTTTGAACGTCGTTTGCCATTTCGATGCACCGAGTGCGAGTGATGCATGGCGCATCGCTTGTGGCACGGCGCGAATTGCTTCTTGAGAAGAAACGATGACGACCGGAAGACTCATCAATGCGAGTGTCAAAGCTCCAGCAATCAACGTCGAACCGAAGCCCATATTACGGACGAAGAACGTTAATCCGAGTAATCCGAAGACGATCGACGGAACACCTGCGAGGTTCGAGATATTGACCTCGATGAACGATGTCATCCGACTCTTTTTTGCATATTCTTCTAAATAAATTGCTGCTCCAACACCAATGATGAAAATCATCGGGATGATCAGGAGCATCAAGAAGATCGATCCCATTAACGCTGGATAGATTCCGGCACGTTCCGCACGACGAGATGGTGCGTTTTGTAGAAATTCAAGTGATAACCACGAAGCACCGTCACGGATGACGCCGAATAGGAGAATACCTAAGACGACGAGACCGAAAAACAGACCGACGAGGAAAATGACTTTCGTTACATTGTTGACGACGAGGCGTTGGCTAATGGATTTCTTAACTGCGACCGGGTCGATGAATTTTTTTGTGACAAGTTGTTTTTCTGGTAAGGCCATCTTAATACTCCTCTCTGAAGCGGCGTGTGATCCAGTTCGCGAGTAAGTTCATCAATAACGTAAAGACGAACAAGAGCGTACCAACCGCATAGATACTGTAATATTCAACTGTTCCAAATCCAGCATCGCCTAAAGCGACCTGAACGATATACGCAGTCATCGTCTGGAC
The DNA here is from genome assembly GCF_031844245.1 of Exiguobacterium sp. BRG2. Taxonomy (NCBI): domain Bacteria; kingdom Bacillati; phylum Bacillota; class Bacilli; order Caryophanales; genus Exiguobacterium; species Exiguobacterium sp. BRG2. The sequence goes on along the minus strand of NZ_JAUZUW010000001.1, from coordinate 212,754 downwards.
CGGCTCGAGTGGATTAACAGCAGCTGTCGGATTCGAACCACCAGCGATCGTCACGATCATCGTCTCACCAATTGCCCGAGACATTCCGAGTACGATTGAAGCAATGATTCCGGACAAGGCAGCGGGAACAACGACTTTTAATGCGACTTCAAGACGTGTCGAACCAAGAGCGAGCGCACCGTCACGAATTTTTTTAGGAACAGAGCTCATCGCATCCTCAGAAATCGAGGCGATCATTGGAATGATCATGATTCCGACGACGATCCCCGGACTGAGCGCATTGTAGATTTGAATGCCTGGAATTAATTTAACGAGTAGTGGTGTGACGAACGTCAACGCGAAGAATCCGAAAACGATCGTCGGAACACCAGCTAAGACTTCTAAAATCGGTTTTAAGATACGGCGTGCACGGTCTGACGCATACTCACTTAAATAAATCGCAGACGTGAGGCCGATCGGCACGGCAACTAGCATCGCAATCACGGTAATCTCAAGTGTACCGACGACAAGCGGCCAAATCCCATACTCTGGTTGAGAGTTCAGTGGATACCAGCTCGTACTGCCGAAAAATTCCTTGAACGGAACGACTTCAAAGAAATGCTCGGTTTCAATGACTAACGTGAGAATGATGCCGATGGTCGTAACGACCGAGACGAACGCACACAGAAATAAAACGATCGGCATGATGCGTTCCATGACGTTTTTCACACTGAATTTTTGCTGTCGGTTCTGTTGAATCAGCTCGCGAACCGATTTATTGGGTGTTGAATTCATCCTTCTTCGCTCCCTACTCCTTCTTGACATGAGAACGGGACCCAACCGGTACAGACTTCCCCGGTTGGGCCATCCTCATGACTCGATGATTATTTCATTGCATCTTCGATTGCTTTTGTGTTTTCATCGTAACGATCTTGTGGCATTTTGATATAACCGACTTCTTCAGCTAAATCTCCAGCGTTTTCGTTCGCGAATTTCACGAAGTCTGCCACCTGTTTTTTATCGTTCAATGATTTGTTGTTGACGTACGTGTAGATTTCACGTGACAACGGGTAAGATAGATCTTTGATTGTTTCTGGTGTTGGATCGACAGCATCTTTTCCTTCAGCTGAAAGTGGTACTTCTTTTAACTTATCTTTATTTTCAGCGTAGTAGGCATAACCGAAGTAACCGATCGCACCTTTCGTTCCTTCAACCCCTTTGACGAGTACGTTATCGTCCTCAGACAGTTGAACGTCTTTACGCATGTCTTTCTTCTCAAGTACTTTCTCAGAGAAGAAGTCGAATGTTCCTGAATCTTTCCCTGGGCTGAAGAACTTCAGTGGTTCAGCCGGATAAGAAGAATCAACATCTTTCCAAGTCTTAACGTTTGGGTCGAGCCAAATCTTTTCGAGTTGATCAAGCGAGAGTTCTTTTACCCATGTATTATCTTTGCTGACTGCAACAGTTAGACCATCATATGCAAGTGAAAGTTTTGTATATTCGATGTTGTTTTTCTTAGCTTCAGCTGCTTCTTCTTCTTTAATTTCACGCGATGCGTTCGAGAGATCCGTTTCACCGACGACGAAGCGTTTGAATCCGCCACCCGTACCAGAGACACCGACTGTGACATTTACGTCAGGTTGTTCCGTTGAATATTCTTCACCGACAGCTTCCATGATCGGGAAGACTGTAGAAGAACCGTCGATTGCGATTTTCCCTTTTAAATCAGATGAACTAGCAGAACCGCCTTTATCGTTACCACATGCTGCCCCCACTACTGCGATTGATGCTACCGTTGTAATGAGTGCTGTTTTTTTCATCCAAGACATGATTAATTTTCCTCCTCGAAAGTATGTCGCTGACGATGCTACGACTTTTTATCCGTTTTCCTTACAAGACTTATACTACGGATGAACTATTAAAACGAAATGAATCCAACGTAAAAGAATTGTAAAGGCGTGTTTTTTAGTGTTTACAATTCGAAATCCATTACAAAAAAAGGTCAATACAAACAAAAAAAACGAGAGTGATTGCTCACTCTCGCTTAGTTTCTAGTTAATTTGGCTTAGTTTGCCACGGTACGTCCTTAACGTTGAAGTACGCTTTGACAAGATCATGACCGATTTTCGAGTTAACAGTCTCTTGCTCCATGTAAGGAAGGAACACGGCCCACGCCATCTCTGGATTGTCATATGGTGCCCAACCGACAAGATTCGAGTTCAATGAACGAACCGGTTGCCCGCTTCCGTCACGTAAGGCGATTCCGTCATCCCCATAGACACTGACCTGTGCAGTACCTGTTTTTGCTGCAGCATCGATTCCAGTTTGTGCGATAACTTTGGCTGTACCACGCTCACCTTTTACAACACGGTGCAACCCTTCCCGGACATGATCAATATTATCTTGACTGACTTCAATCCGGTTCAGATAATTCGTTTTAAAGCTGTAATCGACTTTTTTCGTACCCTTTTCAATCGAGTTCGACGCCAATACTTCTTTTAAGAAGTGAGGCTGAACTCGATAACCACCGTTGGCAAGTGTTGAAATGTACTGCGCGACTTGAAGCGGCGTAAAGGCATCGTACTGACCAATGACTCGGTCCATCAACAACGTGACACGGTCTGGCGTCCCTTGAACACCTTTTGCTTCGTAAGGCAAATCAACACCTGTCGTCACCCCAAGACCGAACTGACTATAGTAATTCTGCATGATGGCAGCTGCTCCATCCACGCTCGCACCAGCAATCCCATTGCTCGGATATTTCGCCATCCGCATCGCAATGTTAAACATATAGACGTTCGACGAGCGCTCAAGCGCCGTTAAATCCGTAATCGGTCCCATGTTAACATATGATCCTTTTTTTGTACCTCCGATTGTGATCGGCGCATCGTTGATGACTTCGTTTTGACGAATGACACCTTCCTGTAGTCCCATCGCAACTGTCGCACCCTTGATCGTTGAACCGATTTGAAGAGACGTCAAGACATTATTAATCGCTACATCCGTGAACTTCCCAGTCGAAGGATCAAGTTTTTGACCTGACATCGCTAAAATCTCACCAGTTTGTGGATTCATGACGACGGCATATCCTTCTTTTAAATAACGACTACCCATGCCACGACCCATTTTGATCGCTTGTTGCATGATTTGATCTACTTTTTTATTGTATTCCGCATCAACGGTTAGAACGAGGTCCTTCCCGGACTCGCCTTCTTCACGTTTTGGATCACCGACCGGTTCTCCATTAAACGTTTCGTACACATCGTATGCCGGTTTCCCGCGCAGAAGATCTTCGTACTGTTGCTCAAGGAACGAAGTCCCGACACGATCATTCAAACTATATCCTTTTGCTTTGAACTCCGCTTGTTGTTCTGCCGGAATCTTCGAGTACTTTCCGAAGATATTGCGAAGTGTTCCTTCATACGGATAAGAGCGTTCGTAAAACGGTTCAACCGATACACCTTTCAAATCTTCTAAATTTTCATCGATGATTGCCATCTCTTTTGCAGACGCACCGAGCTTGACGAGTTGTGGATCAAGTGCGTAACCGACTTCCATGTTATGTTTGATCGCAATGACTTCCATTGTCTTGTCATCATAATCAATATCTTTTTTCGTGATCGCATCCAGACGGATTTGATCTTGTTCCGCAATCGAAAGCTTACTTTGTGCTTCCGTTGAAGGATACTTCTTTTTCACTGCTGCTTGATAACGACGATCCGACTCTTCCGTGTTCGTCGCGACCCAAAAATCCTTGATATCACGTTCCGTGACTTTCCAGTCTTTTTTAGGCAGATCAATGATTGCTGCAAGACGCTGCGCGATTTCAATACGTTCATCTACTTTCGTCGATTGTGCGCGACGATATACAATGGAGTATTTAGAAATTGTGTCGACAAGCAGGCGACCATCCCGGTCATAAATCTTACCACGTGGTACTTCATATTTTGATGCAGTCATCTCCGTTTTTTGGACTTCCCGCGAAATTTTTTCACCATTGACGATTTGAACGACTCCTAGACGGAAAATCAAAATCGCAAACAATAAAAAAACGACGAAGAACATTAAATTCAGACGAAGCGGCAGATGATTACGCCGTCTTCCTCGTACGGTGATTCGTTTAGCCATGGCGTACTCCCCTATCGTTCAAAAGTCATCTTGTTTCATTATATAGAAGGAAACTTTCCATAACAACCTATCCCATGATTTTCCGCATTAAAAAAAGTGTATCGTTCACAATTGAACGATACACTTCTTTCCATTACTTCGCGTCAGCGTAAAGCTTCGCTACGTGGTCCCAATCAACGACGTTGAAGAATGCATTGATGTAATCCGGACGACGGTTTTGATAGTTGAGATAGTATGCATGTTCCCAAACATCAAGACCGAGGATTGGCGTTTTGCCTTCCATGACTGGTGTATCTTGGTTTGGAGTCGAAACGACTGCCAATTTTCCACCGTCAACGATCAACCAAGCCCAACCAGAACCGAAACGAGTTGTTGCTGCTTTTGCGAACGCATCTTTGAATGCATCAAATGATCCGAATGCTTCGTCGATTGCTGTTGCAAGTTCCCCTGTTGGAGCAGCGCCATCGTTTTTCTTCAACAACTTCCAGAAGAATGAGTGGTTCCAGTGACCGCCACCGTTGTTACGGACTGCAGTTTGAATGTTTGCTGGGAGAGCATCCAAGTTTTGAAGAAGTTCTTCAAGTGACTTTCCTTCATGTTCTGTACCCTCAAGCGCCGTATTTACGTTCGTGACATACGTGTTGTGGTGTTTCGTGTGGTGAATCTCCATCGTACGAGCATCGATATGTGGCTCAAGCGCATCATAAGCGTAGCCGAGTTCTGGTAATTCAAATTTTGACATGTTCATGTCCCCCTTTGTGCTATTTTCGAAAACTTCAATACCCTTTAAGACTAGCAAAAGTATCTGTGTTGACGCAAGTCAAGACCCTCGGATTCACTCGACTTCTCGCGGAGCAAAAACAGAGACGCCTCCGCCCGGAACCGGGAAGACACCAAATCCTTCTTCGTCGATCACGACTGGATGATCTTGATGGTTCGTATAGTCGAACCATTCTTGACCCGCACGCTCTTCACCGACGAACATGCGTTTCTCGCACATGTCGGCGTTCGAAAGCAACACGGCACAACCTGAGTTCTCGATTTCATCGACACCAAGACGGACCCAGCCTACACAGTGCGGATCATCGAAATAATCCTGTTGTTCTCCGTATGCTTTATGATAGCGCGTATAGAGCAGGGCATTGATCATCTCTTTTTTCCCTTCGACAGGGGTCGGTCCTTGGACGCCATAGTAATCCCCATAAAAGACACATGGATATCCGTCCTTACGTAACAAGATCGCTGCATAGGCATGTTGCTTGAACCAGTCATCCACCCATGATTCTAGCGACTCGCCAGGCTGTGAATCGTGATTGTCGACGAACGTCACGGCATTCGTCGGATGCGACTCGACGAGCGTATCCGCAAACAATGTCGTTAAATCAAATTTTTCTCCCTGCTTGGAAGCTTCATGGAATTTATAATGAAGCGGAACATCAAACAAATCGATCGTGTAGTCGACACTGTCCAGGAAATGACGGCAATCGTCGAGATCTGACTTCCAAAACTCGCCGACCATGTAAAAATCGCCTTCGCTGCTTTCCATCATCGATTTCGCGAATTCACGGACAAATTCATAGTTGATATGCTTGATCGCATCAAGACGGAAGCCTTGGCAATCGATCGTGTCCTTGAACCAGTGTCCCCAACGGATCATTTCTTCCCGTACCGTCGGATGATTGTAGTCGATGTTTGCAAACATGAGATAGTCATAATTGCCGAACTCATCATCTACTTGGTTGTTCCAATCTTTATTGTTTCCGGAAATCTTAAAGATCCCTGTTTTTTCTTCGCGTGCGTCAAAATCCGTTCCATTGAAGAATTCGTGCGTCCAGACGAAATCCGAATACTTTCCATTACGACCTGGGAAAGTAAACTTCGTCCACGCATCGATTTCAAACTCTTCTGAAATTTCTTTCGATCGATCTTCTGGATTGACTTCCACTACTTTAATCGTCTCGAGTTCGTCTGCTGCAGCTTTATGGTTCATGACAACATCCGCATAAACAGCGATATCGTTCTCATGGGCAACTTCGATTGCTTCGACCAGCTCATCCTTTGTGCCATATTTCGTCCGGACCGTTCCTTTTTGATCGAACTCGCCTAAGTCGTAGACATCATAGATGCCGTATCCTGTATCTTCATCCGACTGACCTTTCGATGCTGGAGGAATCCACACGGACGTGATGCCGGCAGCACGCAATTCAGGCGCTCGTTCTTTCAAACGTTGCCAGTGCTTTCCATCATTCTCTACATGCCACTCGAAAAACTGCATCATCGTATGGTTACGTTCCATCTCTCTTCGCTCTCCCTTAGTTACTATAGTATGAATATTATTACAATACCTTTACTATTCCCTGAGCGAACAAAAATAAACGCTTCCCGTTTTTCAACGAGAAGCGTTCCACCAAATGGACCCTGCAGGACTCGAACCTGCGACCGGACGGTTATGAGCCGTCAGCTCTAACCAGCTGAGCTAAGGGTCCTTAAGTAATAGTAGCGGCGGAGGGAGTCGAACCCACGACCTCACGGGTATGAACCGTACGCTCTAGCCAGCTGAGCTACACCGCCATGATGTATGTTTCTTACTCTTATTAGATTACGAGATGTGACGAAACTTGTCAATATGCTATTTCAAAAAAATAAACAGCTGATTTCATTTTTTTCGAAATCAGCTGTTATAAAATACGTCTACGCTTAGTTCGTTAATGCTGTCCGCTGTTCAAGGACGAGATCCGTGATGTTCACAGCGTGATCGCCGATTCGTTCAAGGTTTGAAAGTAAGTCAACGAAGATCATTCCCGCCTGTCCTGTACATTCACCAGCATTCACGCGAAGTACATGATGTTTACGGAATGAACGTTCGAGTGCATCAAGTTTCCCTTCAAGTTCAAGAACTTTTCGTGCAAGCGTGACATCATCTTCTTCGACGGCGCGAATCGCACAAGCGACGATCTCTTGTGTCAGGACATACATCTCATCAAGCTCTCGCTTCGCAGATGTGGTGAACTGAATCCGGTTGACGATCTGGAAGTCGATTAATTCAACGATATTCTCGACATGATCACCGATCCGCTCGAAGTCATTGACAGCATGCATCAGTAGCGAATGATCATTTGATTCACGCTCTGATAAATCATGTGCGGCTACTTTGACAAGATAACTCGTGACTTCTGTATTTAAGTGGTTGATCGCGTATTCAATCTGCTCTGATTCCGATACATCCTTCTTATCATGCGATTGCGTGTAACGGTGCGCTTTCGCAAGTGCGTCTTTCGAGAATTCACCCATACGCAAAACTTCAAGTTTCGCTTGGTTTAAGGCAAGCGCAGAAGATTGATTTAAGATGTTTTGATCGAGATGACGCGGTTTTGAATCGATCGTCGTATCCGTACCTGGTACGATTTTTTGAACGAGCCATGCGATTTGTGCGATGAACCAACATTGAATCAATGTGTTGACGACATTGAACGTTCCGTGTGCAAAAGCAATTTGCATTTTCGGTTCTAAACCAAGCGCGTCTGTAATCCATGCGATGAAGCTTGAGAACACTGGTAATGCGATCAAGAACAAAATTGTTCCGATGATATTGAAGATGACGTGTGCGGCGGCTGTCCGTTTGGCTGCGATCGACGCACCAAGTGCTGCAAGTACTGCCGTAATCGTTGTTCCAATGTTATCACCGAACAAGACCGGTAGTGCCGCTTTGATATCGATCATGCCACCAGCATACAACTCCTGTAAGATACCAATCGTCGCAGATGACGACTGAACAAGAACTGTAAAGATAGTTCCCACGAATACACCAAGCAATGGGTTATCCGACATCGAGACAGTCAACTCTCGGAACCAGGCACTTGATTCGAGCGGAGCCATCCCGTCCCCCATCAATGTGAGACCGTAAAACAATGCACCGAAACCAAAGAAAATCTGTCCGATATACTGAACACGTTCTTTATTGAAGAAGAAGATCAAGAAAGCACCGATGGCGATTGCCGGAAGTGCCGCTTCTTTAACGTTGAAGCCGATGATAAAGGCCGTGATCGTCGTACCGATGTTCGCTCCCATGACGACACCAATTGCTTGTCGTAAATTCATCAGACCTGCACTCACGAGTCCGACGACGATGACAGTCGTACCGGATGACGATTGAATCAATATCGTGACGACGATACCTGCTAAGATACCTAATAGTGGATTCGTCGTATACTTATCGAGGATATAACGTAATCGGTCTCCCGCTGTTTTTTGGAGACCATCTCCCATATACTTAATACCGAAAAGGAAAATCCCAAGTCCACCGATGAAGGTAAAAATCATTTCCTGCAAATCATAGTTCATCTTGCCAGCTCCTTTATTTGATGTGGATTGATGTGTTTGTAAAGTTTATTTTTTCGACTCCCCTATTATGTAAAGGTCCAATGAACTTGTAAATAGTTTTCCCGACATCCAATTATTAAGGTTTTATTAATCTGTACCACTACAATATTTCCTTTATTCATCAACAAAAAGTCAACCAAAAAAACCTGTTATAAAACAACGGAAAGAGTGATATTCTTGTCTTTTTTACGTCAACTAATTAATTACTTACACACTTCGCTAATTCCAAATCGCTCATTTTTACGCCTTCGCCTAGCAGATGTTTCTTTGTATTTTTGTGGATTAGCTTGGATTTCACTGTGGACGACGATTATTGATTCCTTCTTTTTACAAAAAGATATCCCAATCGTGATTTGGTTCGTTCTTCACTTCATCTTCATCGCTATTGCCGTCTTGCTGTATTTGCTCTTGATGGCATATCTGACGAAAGGATTCGTTCGTCTGTTACTCCCCCGCACATGGGCATATCGTCAGACGTTCCCTTACACAGTTGCAACGAATCTATGGACCTTCCCCCTTGGCATGCTTCTTTACCAATTGGGGCATCATCAAATAGGAGTCGCTTTACTTATCCTCGGGCACTTCGTTTACACGTTGGCGCCATTATGGATCGCCCGTTCCCCGAAACCTCGCGCGTCACGTAAATCTCGATGAGTATCAAAATCAGGCGTCCGACGGATTGACGGACGCCTTACTTTCATTAAACAATTGTAAATGTTCGATTTTCGTTCTTGTTTCTCGATTTTTAGGGAATAGTTCGATATGATAGAAAAGGTAAACATAAACAATATGGCGGTATGCCACAAAAGGAGATTTTCGATATGCCGAAAATGGTCCATCGCTCTAAGACTCGTCCCGTTCGTGTAGGGGACCTTGTCATTGGTGGAAATAATGAAGTCATCATCCAAAGTATGACGACAACTAAAACACACGACGTCGAAGCGACAGTCGCTGAAATCCTACGTCTTGAAGAAGCTGGTTGCCAAATCGTCCGCGTCGCTTGTCCAGAAGAACGTGATGCGCTCGCACTTGCAGAAATCAAAAGCCGAATCAACATTCCGCTTGTCGTAGACATCCATTTCAACTATAAACTCGCGCTCATGGCGATCGAAGCTGGCGTCGATAAAATCCGGATCAACCCAGGTAATATCGGTCGCCGCGAAAAAGTCGAAGCCGTCGTGACAGCAGCAAAAGCGAAAAACATCCCAATCCGGATTGGGGTAAACGCTGGTTCACTCGAAAAGCACATTCTCGAAAAATACGGTTATCCAACAGCACGTGGTATGGTCGAGAGTGCCTTGCACCACATCAAGATCCTTGAAGATCTCGACTTCCATGACATCATCGTTTCATTGAAAGCATCAGACGTTCAGTTGGCGCTTGAAGCATATCAACTTGCTTCTGAATCGTTTGACTATCCACTTCACGTCGGGATTACGGAATCGGGTCCACTTCGTTCTGGTTCATTAAAATCAGCAGCAGGACTTGGAGCGATCCTCTCACGCGGAATCGGAAACACGGTTCGTGTATCTCTTTCAGCAGACCCTGTCGAAGAAGTAAAAGTCGCAAAAGAAGTCTTGAAATCATTTGGTCTCGCAGCCAACGCGGCGACATTGATCTCATGTCCAACATGTGGTCGGATCGAAATCGATTTGATGTCGATCGCTGCAGAAATCGAAGACTACATCGAAAATATCCAAGCGAACATCAAAGTTGCTGTTCTTGGTTGTGCAGTCAACGGTCCTGGTGAAGCACGTGAAGCCGATATCGGTATCGCCGGCGCTCGCAACGAAGGATTGTTGTTCCGTCACGGAGAAATCATTCGTAAAGTACCAGAAGCAACAATGGTCGAAGAATTGAAAAAAGAGATTGATGCCATCGTCCTCGAAAAACAGGCTGAAAAAGAAGCCGAAAAAGCAAATCACGTATAAGATAGGGGCTCCTCTTTGATGAGGAGTCTTTTTTCGTATCTCGATTTCGACTATGTTATACTAAGTGAAGAAAAATTCTTAGAACGTGGGTGACTGTAAATGAAAATTGGAATCGACATCGATGGAACGATCACACATCCATCCTCTTGCTTCACTTACATGAATAAACATCTCGGAACGTCGATTGACTTCAATCAGGCGTCTGAATATGAATTGCATACGTATACGGATATGAATCAAATCGAATTTTGGGACTACATGGTGAACTCCGGTCACGAGACAGGAATTTATCGTGAGTCCATCCCTCAAGAACATGTTCGCCACCACTTATGGAATTTGCGGAAGCAATATGATCTCCATTACGTGACAGCACGATCGGAACTCGTTCGTCCTGTAACTGAAGAGTGGATCAAACAACATGAACTTCCTCTTGATTCCTTAATCATGACGGGATCACACGACAAAGTACAAGTCGTCCGTGATTTATCACTCGATTTGTTTATGGAAGATCGATTAGAGAATGCTGTGCAGATCGCAGAAGATACATTCATCCCTGTGATTTTGTTCGACGCACCTTATAACCGTAAAGCCGTACCGAATAATGTTATTCGTGTCGCTTCATGGAATGAGGCCGTTCAAGAGATTCAAAAATTTGCACCGATTCGTTAAAACAGCCGATTAGGCTGTTTTTTCCATTTTTTACGTTATTGAACTCTGAGATATCTTACAATGCTTTTCGTTTTAAATTTTAAACTAGGAAGTGCTTCATGATGCTTGCTACAGTGAATATCTTTTTTATTAATATTTGTATTATTTTTCTCGTTTCTACGTTCGCCTTTTATCTGCTTCGTGATCGTTTACCGATTCAACCCGACTCGATGATGTCTACTCGGCTGTATTTTGGTTTTGCTAATGGGATCACCGGTATTCTTCTTATGCATCATGCGATCGATTTAAACGGCGCACTGATTGACTTGCGTTTGTTACCTCTCGCTTTATCCGCTTTATTCGGTGGTAACATCAGTATCACAGTGACGGAATTAATGCTTCTGATTTATCGTTTGTTAATCGATAATGGCGATTCTATAAATGCCCTACTTAGTTCTGTCATGACGCTACTCGGTTTTTTGATGCTGTCATTTATTTGGCGTCGGTTCATTACACGGCAAGGATATTTTTTTACCGCCATCGTGACAGTCGGTTCTCTACTTGTTCTTTGGCGACTGATTACGAGTAATTCCCCTGTAGATGCCTGGAGGACGATTTATATTCCTTATTTCATCTTAACGATTGGCGGAGCCGTTTTGTTTTATCGTTTGTCACTACTCCTGCAACAACATTTTGTTCTTTACTCTTATCAATCCTATCTCGCTTCGACCGATCAATTAACAAGGCTTGCGAATCGACATGTCATTTTGGAAAAGGTCACGACGCTTGAAAAAAACAGAGCTTCTTGGGGCGTCATCTTGTTTGACTTAGATCACTTCAAGAGTGTGAATGACACGCATGGTCACGCCGGCGGCGACGCCGTCTTGCGCCATTTTTCGATTGTATTGAATGAACGTTGTCCCGCACCTGTTACAGTTGGTCGATATGGCGGTGAAGAGTTCATCGTCATCATTCCAGATTGTGACCTTTACGAACCTATTCATTTAGCAGAAACAATCGTGGCAGCCGTTCAACAAACGCCATTTGTCATGCAGGATCACGCTGTATCGATCACGGTATCTGCTGGAATTGCTTACGCTCATCATCAACCCGCTGAAACGGTCTTCAAGCAAGCAGATGCTGCTTTGTATGAGGCAAAAACACAAGGTCGAAATCAATATCGACTATATCAATCATAAATACTGTATGAAAAAGCCACTTCTCTCCGAAAGATTCGGACTGAAGTGGCTTTTTAGGGATTAATGAATCGTTCCTTCATTCGTTTTTTGTAGCAGACAGATGATTTCTTCGAGTGGTACAGGTTTAGCGAAGAAGTAGCCTTGGAATAAATGAATCCCGATTTCTTTGGCAATGCGTACTTCTTCTCCCGTCTCTACCCCCTCGACGATACATTCGACATGCATTGACTGACTCAATTGAAAAATCGACTCAAGAATTGATTGTCGTTTCTCTGATGCTCCGATTTGTTCAATGAATTGCTTTGGAATCTTTAATTGACGTAACGGTAATAAACGTTCGAGGACGTGATACGAGGCATGACCAGTCCCGAAATCATCAAGAGAAACTGGAAAATCGAGTGTTTTGATGCGTTTGAGCGCTCGATGAATCGATTGACTCTCAAAATCAAGCGACTGACTTTCCGTGATCTCGATCTTAATCTGTTGCGGCTTTAGTGCATACTTGAGTAGCGTTCGTTCAATGAATGGCATGAATGACTCACTCGTCAATTGTCGTGGCGATACATTAACCGATAAGGTAAATTCATCCGGAACGAGACCGATCAATGCTTTACGCGTCTTACACCCTTCCTCAAAAATCCATTCTCCTAGACGAATCATCAAGTCACTTTTTTCAGCAATCGGGATGAAGACGGATGGTCGATCAGCTCCTTGCAACGAGGTCTTCCAGCGAACCAATGCTTCAAGACCAATGAATTGCTCTGATCGAACATCGTACTGCAATTGATAGACGAGGTGAAAGTCCGTTTCAATATTAGCCTGTGCTAATGATTGTGCTGCTTTGACTCGCAATTCTTGATCCTTTCGCCAGGCTTGGTCAATGCACATCACACGTTCATTTTGTTGAGCGGCTTCCTGTAGCGCAGTCAATAACTGCTGTACTCGACGCTTCCGATTGTCCGTCGCCCCTTCTCCATTATCGATGACGATGGATATGTTGACGTAGACATGATGCCCTTCGATTTCGTAAGGTATGGAAATTTCTTGACTCAATTTTTCCATCACTTCCTTACATGCCACCTTGTCCGGCTTTTCCATGACGATCAATAACGTTCCTGCTTCGATTCGAGCAAACGCTTGATATGGAGGTAGTTTTCGCTTGAGCCGTTCGATACATGCCCGTAACACTTGTGACTGAATGTCTTCTCCAAAATACCGTGCCAACTCATAATAATTTTCTAAATGAATACCGACAAAAATGAGCTGTTTTTCAGGTCTTGGGAAATCGACTTCGTTCAATCCTTGACGATTCAAAATACCTGTTTCTTCGTCACAGCGTGCCGTATCGTGTAGTTGTATCGCCAAATCATTCAAACGATTTAAATTACGGATATGCAAGTGATTGATGACAAGGGCGATTGAAACACCAATTATAATCATGCCAATTCGTCCATAATGATCAGTCGGATCAATTTTCACCGTCACGGTATCGGCATTCCACATGACGTAAAAACTAGTTGCGATGGCAATGATGATGGCGTACCACATCATGATTCGTTGATACGAAATCAAAGCGATCATTAAAAACAAAAAACTGCTAACCCAAACGGTGACCGCCGCATAAGGTAAAAAACTAATCGAAGTGATTGGAACAACGAGCAACATCAAGGACAATAAGTGGGTTTGCAACACCACGTCCATCTTACGACGACTGATATAAAAAATAAAAATCCCCATGAGGACTAAAAATGAAATAATGACAGAACGACTTAAATATGCATTCTTTATCGTCTCTTCCGTCGTCGTATAAATGATTAAAGCGCCAACAAGCATCATGAAAAGGGCAAAATTTCCGATCCACCATTGTTGTTTCCGAACAATGTCCTCCATGTATTTCCCTCCTTTCCATTAGTTTTTTCGTATATAGGTTTCGACATCGCTTGATGATACTCCTATCGTATCGAACGTGTCAATTCTTTCCTAAAAAGAAAAGTCTTCCCTCATACGTGTCGCGGAAGACTTTTCTCTAACAATTATTGTCCTATAACCCAAATCGTCCTAACTCTTCGATGACATCCGTTGCTAACAAACTACTTGGATGTAATCGTCGTTCAACTTGTTTTGAAGCACGCGCATACCACTCTGCTCCTAGCGCTAGCGTTCTTTCGACATCTCCTGATGGATGTTGCGCAAGGAGACTCGTTAAAATTCCAAACAAGGTATCCCCGCTCCCTCCCTTTGCGAGACCACTCGATGCACCAGAGATGACAAACCCACCTCCATCTGGTTTAGCGATTAAAATGACATGGGATTTCAAAACGACAGTTACTTGATGCAAGACGGCATACTCAGTTGCTTGACCGAATAGATTATCTTGAATACTTGCAACAGTCTGATTCGTCATCCGAGCGAATTCGCCAATATGCGGTGTGACGATGATCGGCGCGGTTCGTTCTGGGTAACTTTCTTTTATTAGTGCTCCGGCATCTAACACTACCGGTAGATCACTTTCAAGTAGATGATCCACCCATGTTTCGGCTACTTCTTGCGATAAACCAGGACCGATTCCAACTGCTGATATGGAAGATAGCACGTTCTGAATCGCCGGTAACGTCTGGTCCATGACCATCGCTTCCGGTGCTTGAACGATGATCCCCTGTTTCGCAAGTGACGTCGTCGCGACTTGTAGTTTACCGACTCCCGTTCTTAAGGCTGCCCGCGTCGCGAGTTGGATGGATCCCGGCATCGTGTCACTTCCTCCAATCAATAATGCCGTTCCGTATGTCCCCTTGTGACCGTATGGTTCCCGCTTAAACAAGGAAGCCAGATCCTTAGGTGAGACGCGCCATTCACCAAAAGCCGGTAATCCGATATCTAGCGTTTCTGATTCTCCATAAAACGGTGCCGTCCGTATCAAAAAGGTAGATCGTTTCATCGCATGCAATTGAAATGTCGCATCTGCTCGAATCGCTATTTCTTTGAATCCTATAGTATGGTCCGTCGGCACACCGCTCGGAACATCTATTGCATAGATGCGTGCTCCTTGCTGCTTTTGTTCCGATACGAATGCACACTGCGCCTCGAATTCCGGATTAATCCGACCTGGATCAAATCCAGTACCGTATAAGGCATCCAAAATGACATCATATCGACCACATGGTTTTTCGGCTACAAGTCCGAACGCTTCTGCATAATGAGTATGCATCGCCGCACTATCCGAACGACTCTTTCCAAACGGAGTGAATAGCGTGACATCGAATCCGTCACGTATCAGTTCGCGACCAATGACATAACCATCCCCACCATTATTACCGGTTCCACACAAAATCAGTATTCGTTCTGCCTTCGAATGGCGCGTTTTAATCTGTGTTGCGATCTGACTTCCGGCTCGCTCCATTAACACCTCGAGCGGTAGCCCAGATGTCCGTGCCCACTCATCAATTTGTCGTGCTTCCTGTGTATCATAAATCATCATCTCATCACCTCTGTTCGACTATTCCCGTTTTAATCAGGACTAGTCGTATAAAAACAAAAAAGAAACGTCCCGAATGGACGTTCCCTTCTATTTAAGACGTCAAGCGTTGACAATTCGCACAACGTCCATAGATTTCGAATTTATGATCTTCGACTTCAAAACCAGTCTCTTGAGCGGGTGAAATCCACTCCATCGGGCAGACATTCAACGTCTCCGTCTTGCCGCAGATTCGGCATATCAAATGATGATGGTGATGACCGGAAGCACAAGCAGCCCGATATTTCATCTCACCGTCTAATTCCGTCACTTCTAATAAGTCGATTTCCGAAAAATCATTCAAGTTTCGATAAATCGTATCATAACTTAACGAAGGATGAGACGTCCGGAGAGCTTCTGCCACTTCCCGCGCACTGACATACCGATTCACTTCAAACAGATACGATAGCAAATCCAGACGTTTCGGCGTCATTTTAAACCCCGAAGCCTTCATTCGTTCACGCGCTTGTTCGATGTTCGTCTTCATGTGTTTTACCTCCTATCCAAAAACGTTCTAACAGCATGACGATGATCAGTTCGAGCACGGCAAGTAGGACAATCATTCCGCCGGGTGCTAAATCAAACTGATAAGCCAGGATGAGTCCAAGTACTGTTGCAATCTCACCGAAGATGATAGCTAAAAAAATCGTCGTCTTAAAACTTTTGGCAATTCGAAGTGCTGCCGCAACCGGCAACGTGATTAAGCTTGAGACAAGTAAAATTCCGACGATTCGCATACTAATCGCGATCACAAGCGCAACGACAATCATAAAGAGAATGTGAACTAAACGAAGTCGAATTCCCGAGACACGTGCCTGTTCCTCGTCAAATGAGAGGAACAACAATTCCTTATAAAAGGCAAAGACGAAGATGACGACCACGACCGTCACGATAAGAATCGTATACACATCCGTTAAGGCAACAGCCGAAACCGTTCCAAATAAGAAGGAGACGAGATCCATTGAAAAGCCGTTCGCAAGACTAATGAATGTCGCACCGAGCCCCATCCCTGTTGCCATGATGATTGGAATCGCGAGTTCTTGAAAATGCTTATATTTAGCGCGCAACCAATCAATCGTCAGTGCCGCGATGACCGACGTCACGATTCCTAAGTACAGTGGATTTAAGTCCGCTAATTGCGCGACCATACCAGAAATCAAGAGACTGAGTGCAATCCCAGCTAACGTGACGTGCGAAAGTGCATCTGCGATCAGGCTCATCCGCCGGACGACGACGAACGAGCCAATCAATGGGGCCGTGAATCCAATTAAAATGGCAGCTACTAAAGCATACTGTAAAAATTTCAACGTCATGAATGCTTCGATCATTGGACACTCTTCCCTTCGTGAACGAGGACACGTCCCGGAACTGGATAGAGGGAGCGGATCGTCTGTTCATCTAGTTCCCAATACTCTTTAATGCCACAGTTACAACCTAAGCGTCCATCGACCAAATGAATGACGTCCGTGACGAGTTTGCTGACGAAATGGATATCATGTGTCACAAGGACGAACGTTCGCCGTTTATCTCGACGCAGTTCTTCAAGAATTTCATAAAATTCTTTCACGTATCGCTGATCGACACCAACAGTTGGTTCATCTAAAATCATTAAGTCTGGATCGTTGACGAGCGCACGCGCGATGAAGACGCGTTGTTGTTGACCGCCGGACAAGTCGCCGACTTTTGAATCACGGCGTTCCCACATCCCGACTGTTTCAAGGGCAGTCCGTACTTTGTCTCGATCATCGCGTGACAAACGACGAAAAAGTCCTTTTTTAGCATACAACCCCATCTCGACGACTTCTGCGACAGTTACCGGGAAACCCGAGTTAAACGAAGCTGCTTTTTGCGAGACATAGCTGATTCGCCACCATTCATTGAATTGCGATTGGGGTTGTCCGAATAAGCGAATCGTTCCTTTCGGTTGCAATAAACCTAAGATACATTTGATCAGCGTCGATTTCCCAGATCCATTTTCCCCGACGATTGCTAAGAATTGTCCTTGTTGAACCTGAAACGAAACTTGATTCAATACCCGGCGATCTGGATAATCATAACTGACTTGATCAATCTCGATGATTGGTGTTTCCATTTATTTTCACTCCTTCCGTTTTCGTAAAACGGAATAATTACGTCTTAATCAACTGTCTTATTATAGCGTTCGCTAATTATTGGTGCAACTCTAGCAACTTCCTATCCTCCTTTGAAAAAAATCAAGGTACAATAAAGACAGAAACTAGCTGTTTCCGGCTTGTTCAGGAAGGGAAATCTTTTTAATGCACGCATCGCAGAGAGGAGTCGAGGTCACTTGAAACAAGAACTTGCAGTCATCGATATCGGTTCCAACTCAATTCGTTATGTCATCTTCCATCCGATCGCTTCTGGTCGTTACATCGAGAAGATTAACATTAAAGTCGTCGCGCGTTTATCTGCTCATATCAATAAAGACGGAGCACTTGACGACGCAGGCATCTCGTTACTCGAAGAAACGTTACATCGATTTTACGAAGTCGGTGTCACCCATGAGGTCGAGGAGACGATTTGTGTCGCGACCGCTGCTATTCGTAATGCGACGAATCGAGAAGCAATTGTTAAATCCGTTACTGAAAACACACCTTTTTCCATTCAGGTTCTAACAGACGAACAAGAAGCATACTATGGTTATTTTGCTATCATCAATTCTACCTTCCTGACAGATGGGTTTTCTGTCGACATCGGCGGTGGTTCCATGGAAGTCACCTTGATCGAAAATCGCGAGATGGTAGCGTATCATAGCTTTCCATTTGGCGCCGTCACATTGACACGGCAATTCGTTTCCGACGAGACACTTAGTGCAAGTGATAAGAAGAAGTTGGTGAAATTCTTACGGGAACAATTCGAATCGATACCATGGCTAAGTGATAAAAAGCTTCCTTTAATCGGTGTCGGTGGTTCTGCCCGAAACTTCGTTCGTATCCATCAATCCAATCAGGATTATCCGCTTCGGAGCGTTCATCAATATCAAATCAAGGCGAAGGAACTCGCGAAGATGGTCGATGATCTGGAAGGGAAATCAGCGAAACAGCTATCGAAAATCGAAGGGTTATCAAAGGATCGAATCGATATTTTCCTGCCGGCATTGATTGCGATCCAAGGGTTAGCTCAACACATCGAAGCGGAAGAATTCATCATGAGCAATCTCGGTCTTCGTGAAGGTCTTGTTTACGAGTTCGACGTGCAGGACGAAGCATACCGCCGGATTGAAAACGTACGTGAGCAGAGCCTCTATCAGCTTGAAAGTGATTATAAGGTCAATCGTGATCGTGCGTCGTATATCGGAACACTTGCTAAATCGATGTACCGTCAACTCGTCACGTTAGACCTGGTATCAGAACGAGCGTCCGATTTACGCCTCCTCGATTCCGCAAGTCGTTTGTTTTATTGCGGTCAATACATTAATCCGGATACGCGATCAGACCAAACGTTTTATTTGTTGACGAACACCGAAATGAATGGCATGACGCACAAGGATCGCGTTGCGCTCTCCCTTGTCAGCTCCTATTCTTCAGCGAAACGGATGCAACAATTAGCAAAGCCGTTCAAAGAATGGTTCACGGAAGAATCACTGGACCGCTTCGACTTACTCGGTTCTTTACTCAAGTTAAGCCATGCCCTCGACGTGACGGAACGAAAAGCTGTCGATCATTTGGAACTGTTCCTTAAAAAGGACCAACTCCAATTCGTCCTCGATACAGGCGATCACGATTATGGATTTGAAGTCGAAAAAGCCGAAAAACAAAAGAAACACCTGGAACGAATCATTGATTGTACGATTACCTTCGAAACGAAAGGAGATCTTCCTTCATGAAGCTCGACATACCGGAACATTTCAACAATCGTGAGCTCAGCTGGCTCCAGTTCAACGAACGTGTACTGGCTGAAGCTTTTGACACACGCAATCCATTAATGGAACGTTTTAAGTTTCTCGGTATCTTTAGTTCCAATTTAGACGAGTTCTATATGGTAAGGGTCGGTGGCTTAAAGGATGAAGTGCTCGCCGGGTTCAATAAACCGGAAAATAAACAACAGATGACACCTAAACAACAGTTACGTGCGATCGCGTTGAAAACAAAAGAGTTAGTCGATCGGCAATACGAAGCATTTCAAGCAATCAATCAGACGTTATCCGATGAAGGCATTACATTCTTAAAATACGACGCCCTGACTTCAGAACAAACGACCTATGTAAAATCCTTTTTCCGTGAACAAGTTTTTCCGGTACTCACGCCTGTTGCTGTCGATGCCTATCGTCCGTTCCCGATGTTGTCTTCAAAATCACTTAACATCGCAACGGTTCTTGAAGCAGAAGACGGGACGAAACGAAATTTGGCACTCGTACAAGTACCTGCTGTTTTACCGCGATTCGTCGATTTACCGGTAGAAGATGACGAGACGACGGCTGTCATCTTACTCGAAGACGTCATCATCGCCTTCATTGACAGTTTATTTAAAGGCTATCGCGTGTTGTCTGCCATGCCATTTCGGATCACCCGAAATGCCGACCTTCCGTTTCACGAAGAAGGGACACACGATTTATTGAAGTTAATCGAAAAGGAATTAAAAAAACGGCGTTGGGGGGTAGCAATTCGACTTGAAGTCCAAAAAGCTGCCATCAATACTGAACTAGTCAACATGCTACGCGATGTACTTGATTTGCAGGAACGCGATATCTTTGCTGTGGATGGTCCGATTGATTTGACGTTCTCCTTCGCCTTCTACAGTCAAATCGGTGTTGAATATGATCATTTGATCTATCAAACGATCATGCCGGTCGACCCACCCGCACTCGATAGTTCAAAAAATCTGTTCAATCAATTACTCGAACGCGACTATCTCTTGCATCATCCGTATCATACGTTTGATCCGATCGTCCGGTTCATCGTCCAAGCGGCGAATGATCCGAACGTCCTTGCCATCAAACAAACCCTTTACCGCGTATCTGGTGACTCACCGATCATTAAAGCCTTAAAAACAGCAGCCGAGAACGGGAAACAGGTCACTGTCCTCGTCGAACTCAAAGCTCGATTCGACGAGGCGAAGAACATCGAGTGGGCAAAGCAGCTAGAAAAAGCCGGCGCTCATGTCATCTACGGATATAGTGATTTAAAGACGCACTCGAAGATCACGCTCGTCGTCCGACTCCACGAAGGAAAGATTCAGCGTTTCGTCCATCTTGGCACCGGCAACTATAATGATTCGACGGCGAAACTATACACGGACGTCGGATTACTGACCGCTCGAGAAGAAATCGCCGAAGATGCGACAAACTTCTTCAACTGGTTGTCCGGATACGGGGAACAACCGGAATGGAACGTCATCCAAACTTCACCGAACGCGATGCTTGAGAAGTTCCTGTCATTGATTGATGAAGAAATCCATCATCATCAAAAACACGGAAACGGTCGAATCGTCGCCAAGATGAATAGTTTAACAGAGAAAGACATCATTTTACGTCTTTATAAGGCATCGCGCGCCGGTGTACAAGTCGAACTTATCGTTCGTGGCGTCTGTTGTCTGCGTCCTGGCATTCCAGGTGTTTCGGAGAACATTCGCGTCATCTCGATCGTTGATCGTTATTTGGAACATTCACGCATCTTCTACTTCCATCACAACGGGCAGGATTTGATGTATGGGTCAAGCGCTGACTGGATGACACGCAACATGCGAAAACGGATTGAAATCTTGTTCCCGATCATGGACGAAGAACATAAACAATATCTAAAGGATTGTCTCGCCCTCGCCCTTGCTGATAATGTCAAAGCGCGTGAGCAGACAGCCGCTGGATCTTATCATTACGTTAAAGACGGAAAACAGAGGTGTGAATCACAGTTGCTGATTCTAGATTATACGAGTGGCAAACTAAAACAAAAACCAAGTTTTACAGCTCCATTGAAACAAAAGTGGATCACAATCGAAAAGAAGGATGACAAAGTCATTCTTGATCAAAATGCCACCTGACATTTAAGATATACTTTACTTCAAATGCTGATTACAGTAGAAAGGACGAAATGTATGCTTCAGCAAATCTTGTTATCCCTTCTCGCAGGCATCATCTGCGGAGTCGTGTTCACCGCATTGAAATTACCAATCCCTGCTCCACCCGTTTTCCCAGCCGTCGTCGGAATCTTTGGTGTCTTCCTTGGGATGAAAATCTATCTATTTTTAGTAGAACGCTTTTTCTAATCCAAACAAAAACCGTTCTCTGACTGCCCGAAGCAGAAAAGAGAACGGTTTTTAATTATTTTTTTAAGGCTTCTGCGATCACACGATCCCAGTTGACCTCATCGCATGCCGTCTCACACGTCGGCTCTACTTCACATGTCGCACATTTTCCTTTTTTCGCTTTTTTCGTAAAGCGAACAAGTGAAAACCCTGCATAACCAAAGACGATCAGTCCGATGAGTATATCGATGAAATGCATCTGTTCTCCCCCTTAAGCGAATCCTAACCATTGTCCTGTTTGATAAATGATGAACGCCACCCCGTAAGCAACGAATAAGCCATATAAACTAGCAATCCACGTCCACTTCGCACTTCCGACTTCACGACGAATGACAGCGACCGTTGCTAAGCACGGGACGTAAAGCAAGACGAAGACCATGAAACTATACGCGCTGAGCGGTGTGAACTGTTGCGCGATATGACGTCCTAGTTCCGATTCATTGACAGCATAAATGATTGCCATCGTTGAGACAACGACTTCCTTCGCAAGAAATCCGGTAATGAGGGCAGCACCTGCCTGCCATGTTCCGAATCCAAGCGGTACGAGCACGGTAGCAATGATGCCACCGATCATCGCAAGAAAACTATCATTCATATTGACGTCCAGTCCACCTGGCCCAGTATAAGCAAGCAGCCAAATGACGACCGATCCCCCAAAGATGAACGTTCCCGCCTTTCGAACAAACCCTTTTCCTTTTTGCCATGTACTCCGCCACAAAGTCAACCCTTGCGGAATCCGGTATGGTGGTTGTTCGACTAAGAACAAGCTCGTCGCATCTTCTGCAGCTAAGACTTTTGAAAAGACTTTTGCTGCAATGAGGGCTAGTACAATCCCAAGGATATAGAGCGATAAGACGACGAGTGCCTGATTCGTCGCAAAGAAGCTTCCCGCAAAAATAGCGTAAATCGGTAAACGAGCAGAACAAGACATGAATGGCGAGATAAAGATCGTCACTAAGCGCTCCCGTTCTTCTTCTACAGAACGAGCAGCCATGATCCCTGGTACATTACAACCGAAGCCAATGATCATCGGAATGAAGCTTTTCCCGTTTAAGCCGACCATCTGCATGAATCGATCCATGACGATCGCGACACGTGCCATGTAACCCGAATCCTCCAAAAATGAGATGAAGAAGAAGAGGACGAAGATTTGCGGGACGAATACAAGTACCCCACCAACCCCAGCCACGACACCTTCAACAAGTAAATCTTGAATGAACGGTGAGGCACCAAGCGTACTCAATAGACTAATGAGCCCTTTTGAGAGTGGTCCAGCGATGAATCCATCCAGTAAATCCGACATTGGCGATCCAATCCAGTTGAACGTCACATGGAACAAAAGATAAAGAATCGCAAAGAAAATGGGTAATCCTAAAATCGGATGTGTGACGACCGCATCAATCCGTTCCGTCCAGTTCGTTCTTGTCGTCTGTTCCTCCGTGACGACAGCGGCTCTCGTCGCCACTGCCCAGTGCCGGCGACACTCCGTGATATGCGCATGAACGAATCGTCCTAGCTGTTGTTCTAGCTGTTTACGAATCGTTGCGACCTGTGGTGTCCGTTGCTCTAGCGCATCAACAAAAACACGGTTCCCCGCTAAATATTGAACAGCCATCCATCGTTCCATCTCCGGCATGTCGACGATTTCGAGGATATCCTCAATCGCCTGTTCGGTCTCTGAACCGTAATCGATTCGAAGGACGGGCTGTGGTTCCTGTTGTAAGGAAGATAATAATACATCACATCCATCACCCGTTCGGGCGACGATCGGGAAAACATCAACCTGTAACACACTTGCTAAACGTACTGGATCGACTTTCATCCCACGATGATCGGCTACATCCATCATGTTCAGCCCAATTTGAAGAGGTTTTCCGATTTCCAGTAACTGAGCAGTTAATTGTAGATTTCGCTCAAGCTGGGACGCATCGATGATGTTGATCATCGAGTCAAATGAGTCTTCCATTAAAAATCGAGCAACGACTGCTTCATCTGCAGACAATGGATCTAAGTCATATACACCCGGTAAGTCAATCAATTGCCCGCGATTTCCACGCAACTGTCCGATTTTTTTGTCCACCGTGACCCCCGACCAGTTCCCGACATGAGCATAGGAATTCGTCAATCGATTGAACAAAGACGTTTTTCCGGTATTCGGATTTCCGAGTAATGCAATGCGTTGTGTTGTCATGGTACATACACCTCGATTCGTTTTGCATCACTGCGACGGATAGCAACCATTTGGTGATGATCCTGTTGCTCAATCGTCATAGGACCTTGAAATATCGCTTTTCGTCGCACGATGATCGGACATCCTTCATAAAAACCAAGTGCGAGTAATCGCCGACGTAATCGATCATCGATATGATTCATGTTCGTCATCACGACAGGCTGGTTCATTGGAACCGTAGCTAAATCCATCATAGCTGCTCCCCCATCTATCTTTACATTCATTGATAACAATTATCATTCCTGATTATAACACCATCACTTCCTTAGTTACATAGGAATTCACCAAATGAATCAACCGAATGTGTTTGTATCGACAAAAAAGCTCTACTTTCCTGAACAACGTCAGGAGAAAGCAGAGCTTTTCTTTATTCATGTTCTTCCGTCGCGGCCGCCGTATCCACGGCATGGAGCATCTGTTGATGCAACCACCGGTGGCATGTCGGACACACCGTCTGGTATCCTTCTGGTGTCAAATGCCATTCAAGTAATGACTGCCGAGACTCCTCACAATGAACACATTGACGCGCAATTTGTTCTAGATGATTTCGCTCCTTGAAGCGCTCGATTCGACGTTGTTTAGATTGTTCGAGTGTCAGTACATCCGTTTCGAAATACCCATATTGCCATGAATCAAGTAGACGTGTGCGAAACGCGCCTTCGACTGGTCCGGTTTTAATCCCGAGTTGATCGAGTGGTCGTCCAAGTAACGGATGTCGTAAATCCACACTGATGAGATCAAGACATACATAAGATCCTTCCGAATCGTCAGCAACGGTCAACCAAAACGGATCCTCTGGACGTGTCGTATACTCCGTGAACAAGGCTTCTGCATACGCAATGATTCCATCAGACGTCCCAAGAAATACTTCTTCTCCCTCTGCCAGATCTGCCGGCAAATAAAACGGTTCCTTTGTTTCATAATAGTGGACAACAGCTTGTCGTATCGCAAAATTAGTCTCATCGACGACGAGTATATGACACATCACTGACACCCCTTCATGTGTTATTCGACCGGTGCTCCTAGAATCGGTAGACGCCAGTCTGCATCAAATGCACCCGAACGTAACATATCGATTTCTTGTTTATACGGTGCTACTTTTTTCTTTGGATCGAGACCAATGTAAGGTGTCTCTAGAATTTTGGGTAAATGAGCCAGAGCAGGATGATGCACGACACGGTGTAAGGCATCAAATCCAATCTCACCAAAACCAATATTTTCGTGACGGTCCTTCCGCGCACCGCGGACATTTTTCGAGTCATTCACATGGATGACACCAAGACGATCCAGTCCGACGATTCGGTCGAATTGTTCGAGAACACCATCTAGGTCGTGCACGATATCGTATCCCGCATCATGCACGTGGCATGTATCAAGACAGACGGACAGACGATCATGATGTGTGACGCCTTCGATGATCTGAGCAAGTTCCTCGAAGGTTTTTCCGATTTCCGATCCTTTTCCAGCCATCGTCTCAAGCGCGATCTTCACCTGTTCTTCGCCTGTCAATACTTCATTGAGTCCTTCAACGATCCGTTTGATTCCAACCTCTTCCCCGGCACCTACATGCGCACCTGGATGCAATACGATGTGTTGCGCCTTTTCAAGCGCTTCTGCTCGTTTGATCTCAGCTCCTAAAAATGAAACCGCGAGTTCGAATGTCTCGGGTTTTGTCGTATTTCCCAGGTTGATGATATACGGTGCGTGTACGACGATTTCTTCAATTCCATTCGCACTCATATGTTGCAACGCTTCCGGAATTCGTAACTCTTCCATCGGCTTACGGCGTGTATTTTGAGGTGCTCCTGTATAGACCATCATCGTCGTTGCACCATAAGACGCTGCTTCCTCACTGGCACCTAACAGCATTTTTTTCCCCGAAACGGAGACGTGTGAACCTATTTTCATGTTGTTTTCCACCTTTCTCTTTTTACAGTGTACCAAATCTTGAAAACGACAAGACACCCGAAAAATGTTTTTTCATTTCAAGGGTGTCATCAATGGAGTTATTTTGATTTGCGGGCGTTTTCTTTACGTTGCGCGCGACCGACACCACGTTGTTCTTTGATGCGTTCACGTTTTGCTGTTTCTTTCAGCTTATATTGATGTTTCTTCTTATAACCTGGTTTAACACGTTTTTTCGCTTTTGCTGCTTCACCCGAAAGGCGACTATGCGCTGTCTTCGAGACGGCAGTCTTCATGTGCGGTTTCGCACGGCGACGTTCTTTGACTTCGACGATTTGACTGCCTTTGACATCGACGTTCGTAAATTGAATGCCACGGTCCTCTAAGCGATTGATCATACCGTTCTCATGATCTTCAAACAGCGTGTACGCCAATCCATCTTGATCGACACGACCTGTCCGACCGACACGGTGAACGTAGAAGTCCAAATCTTTCGGAATACCATGATTGATGACGTGTGAGACACCTGAAATATCGATTCCACGTGCAGCAAGATCCGTCACGATAACATATTGATACTTCGCATCGTTGATTTCCTTGATCGCTTGTTTACGACGACGTGCTGGAAGATCACCGTGAAGGGAACCAACATTCAATCCTGCTTCTAGGAACAAAGCTTCGACTTCGATTGCTTCTGCTTTTGTATTCGTAAAGATTAGACAGATATACGGATTCAGTGCTTTCGCGACTTTCAACGTCAATTGTGAGCGCTCACGATGCTTGACCGGAATCGTATGGTGAACGATTTTCTTCGCTGTCTGTTGTTTCGGATCCACATGCGCATAACGTGGGTTGTTCATGTATTTTTTCAAGAACGGTTGTAATTTCTCAGGAATCGTTGCTGAGAAGACCATCATCTGTAGCTGTTCAGGAAGAGCTTGAGCAATCCGGTCAACTTCTGGCAAGAATCCCATGTCGAGCATTTGATCCGCTTCATCGATGACGTAGTGCTTCACGAAATGCGGTTTTAAAGCCTGTTCTTTGAATAGGTCTAAAATACGTCCCGGTGTTCCGATGACGATTTGGGGTGAGACTTTCACACGACCGATTTGACGTTCACGATCCATTCCACCTGTGATAAGACTCGTTTTGATGAAATCTGGTTCCTTCACGAGTAATGATTTCAGTTCTTCATGAATTTGCCATGCAAGTTCGCGCGTTGGAGCAACGATGATTGCTTGTAATTCTTGAAGCTTTGGATCGACATTTTGAACGATCGGAAGAAGGAACGATAACGTTTTACCTGTTCCGGTTTGTGATTGACCGATAATATCGCGTCCCTTTACTGCAGCCGGGATGATTCGCGACTGAATATCGGTCGGTTTTGTGATGCGGGCGTCATCGAGTGCTTCGATGACGAACGGGTGTAATTGATAATGGCTGAATCCATTCATGAATTGACACCGTCCTTTCCTTATTTGCTGAGGCATCTGCCTCTCGATTAGTTCAACATGGTTATGGGTCTACTACCGTCATACAGATAGGAGTACGTATAAAAACGAGTTGGAATCTTTTTGTTTTTCGTATGAAGCTTCAATGCACTGAAGGCGACTTTCATCATCTCATCAGCACTCTGGACGACCGTCGCATCCATCGATTTCATGTCAACAGCTTCTAATATAGCACGATTCCCGTCTATGCCGACAATTATTTTTCCTTTAATGCCTGCTTTTTTCAATGCTTCGAGGACACCGAGCGCGATATCGTCGTTATGACAATAGATGGCATCAAACGGAATGCCCGACTCAATGACATGCGT
Organism: Exiguobacterium sp. BRG2; assembly: GCF_031844245.1. Taxonomy (NCBI): domain Bacteria; kingdom Bacillati; phylum Bacillota; class Bacilli; order Caryophanales; genus Exiguobacterium; species Exiguobacterium sp. BRG2. Next base: position 184,763 of record NZ_JAUZUW010000001.1, on the reverse strand, counting down.
CATGACCTTTTCTGAAGTGACGGGGTCGTAATCCCCATTCACGGATTCGACAATCTGAAGTTCCGGCTCACGCTCAAGACCGGTCAAAAATCCCCGATGCCGTTCATTCGTCGTGTTGACGTTTGCTGTACCTGCGACTTCAATGATGTTGGCGTTAGCTCGTCCTGTCTGCTTGATACGTTCGTGTTTAATGAACGATGCAAGCTGCTCCCCGATCAATTGGTTATTTGAAGTGATTGAACTGACGACTGCATCGGAACGAATCAATCGATCGATGGCAAAAACCGGAATCCCGGCACGAGCCGCTTCTTCTAATGCATTAGCGATATAGACGTCATCTAGTGTCGTCACGAAGATCGCATCGACTTTCATCCGAATGAACTCTTGAATCTGCTCCCGTTCATTGATGCGTGAGTTATGGGAAGTCGTGACGACCGCTTCGTATTTATTGATTTTTGCTTGCGTTTTAAACGCATCTACGAGCCGTTGTGCGAACTCATGCTTATCATTGACGATCGTAAATCCAACGAGATGACGTTGTGGACTAGGATCTGGATTGACGAACAAGTTGGAAATGAACAGAACGGATGAAATCCAGACAAGCAGGACGAATAACCAGGCCTTATTGAATTTCATTCCGTTTGCTCCTTTCGTGGCAAGTGAACTTGAATCGTCGTACCGACGCCCGGCTTACTATCAAAGATCATTTTCCCTTTATGATCACGGACAATCTGTTTCGACATGAAGATCCCAAGTCCATTTCCATCGACTTTCGAAGTTTTGAACGCTTGACCGACATGATCAATTTGATCACCGTCCATTCCGATTCCGTTATCTTGCACAATGAAGACGACTTCTTCCGGATAAACATGGACATGCAGATGACATATCCCGTCCGGTCCTTTAAACGCAACAGCTTGCAGGGCGTTTCGGACACAGTTCGCTAAAATCTGCAAGATTCCCTCTTCCGACGCATAAATCTTCGGCATGAAGGATGGTGTATAGATCTTGCAATCCGCCTCGTAATGATGGGCTTCAGCTTCGAGGATATATGTCAACTTCTTCATTAAATCATTCATATCGATCGTCGTTTTTTGAAGGGCATTATTCTCACCTTTCGACAGATCGAGCATCGTTTGAATCATACCATTTGCTCGATCGAGTTCTGATAAGGCAAGCACAAGCATTTCAGGATCACGATCTTTTTCCGCCGCTAACAACTGTAAGGTCATCTTGACAGGCGTTAATGGATTACGGATTTCATGCGCGATCCCGGCTGCTAATTGACCGAGTGATGCTAATTTTTCTTGATGTAACATCGTTTGTTGCTGACTCAATTGCTCAAGACGCGCATTTTCCATCCGTTGTGCGTACTCGTTATAAGCGGCAACGAGTGTCTTGACCTCATTTGATCCCGCTCGCTCAAGGACGATCGGTTTGGGTGAGGTGCTTTTCTCGATCTTATTCACAAGTTCAAGCATCGGTGCAGTCAACTGCTTCGACATCAAGTAACCGACAATCAGACTGAGGACAAGTGTCAAAGCCGCGATGATCAAATATTGTTGTCGTGTCGTATAGACCGGTTCATAAAAGACGTTGCGCGGCGTTCGAACGAGTATTTTCCAATCCGTCACTTTTAAATCTTTCGCAAAGTAATACATATCTTGATTCGTACTAAAAATCTCGGAAGGTTCTAGCGATTTAAAAGCACGGTCAACCACACTTCTCGATAATACGCGCTCTTCATCTGTCACGAGATTACTGGATGTGGCTAACAATTGTTTTTTACTATTGAAAAGGTAAGCAATGGTCTGATCGTCGAACGATTCAAGTGAATTTCGAAAAACAATCGAATTCATGATGCTTAATCCACCACCAAAGACTCCGACACGCTCATTGCCGTCTCGAATCGGGATGAACATGTACGTGACAGCATCTGACTCCATCGTATATAGCTTGCTCATATGAAAATCCGTACTCGTCAACGTTTGCACAAAATCATCGTCTTTTAGGATGGTACTATTCTCCACTCGACGATCATCGCTTGAGAACCAGGTGATTTGTTTCGTCTTTCGGTCAAAATAAAAGAGACTTTTAAACCCTGTATCAATGTCTAACAATTTAGACTCCTCAATTTTCCGACTCAACTTTTTAGGGTTTTTGACATTCAACTGCAAGCTCATGATTTCTTCATGCAAATTCCCGACATTGTCGCGAATCGCATTTCCAGAGACTTCAACACTTTTTTCACTCTGTTTCTCTGTTTGTTGTTCGACTCGGGAAATCGTGACCCGGTCCGCAGTGAAGGCAAGCGCTGAAATGACAAGACAAATCAGGATGAATAAGACGGCGGTGATTTGGAAAAAATACGACCGCATCATTTTCTTTGACTCCATCCCTTCGCCTCCCTTTTGAATAATTGACAACTTCATTAGTATAGCATGTTCTGTGGCTGAAACAGACTCCTCTATTTTCATTCAGCTTCAATCAATGGTACACTCTAACTAATCATTCTTTTTCACAAAGGGAGAATCTACAACTATGCTAGTAAAAAAAATCAGCCCCCGCGGCTATTGTTACGGTGTCGTCGACGCAATGAAACTTGCACAACAAGCGGCATTGAATAAAGATTTGCCACGCCCGATCCATATTTTAGGGATGATCGTCCACAATGCTCACGTTACACGTGAGTTCGAAAACATGGGCGTCATCACTGTTGATGGTCCTGATCGCCTCGAAGCCTTAGAGACGATTCAAAAGGGAACGGTCATCTTTACAGCACACGGTATTTCACCTGCTGTTTATGCTCGTGCTGCAGAGAAGAACTTACACGTCGTCGATGCGACGTGTCCTGACGTAACGCGTACCCACGACTTGATTCGTCAAGTCGTCGCAGATGATTACGAAGTCATCTACGTCGGGAAACATGGACATCCGGAGCCTGAAGGTGCCGTCGGCGTAGCGCCGGAACATGTTCACCTCATCGAAAAAGTCGAAGATATCGATGAACTTCCTCCTCAGCTTGCTCATAAAAAAATCATCGTCACGAACCAGACAACGATGAGTCAATGGGATGTCCAAGCTTTGATGGAACACGTTCGGAAAAAATATCCGCATGTGGAAGTACACAATGAAATCTGTAACGCAACACAAGTCCGACAAGAAGCGGTAGCGGATCAAGCAGGAGACTGTGATCTCGTCATCGTCGTCGGTGACCCACGTTCGAACAACTCGAACCGTTTGGCGCAGGTATCCTTTGATATCGCAGGAACTCCTGCACATCGAATCGGCGATTTAACGGAGCTTGATTTATCATGGCTTGAAGGTGTACAGCAAGTCGGCGTCACATCAGGTGCATCGACGCCAACACCGATCACGAAAAAAGTCATCGACTTCTTACAACAATATGATCCTACTGATATTAGTACGCATGACAAGACACCATTCCTTGAACTAAGACGGATTTTGCCTAAAGTCAAAGTACTTTAATCCTAACAATCGATACAGCAAAACCGAGTCGCGATCGTCATTCGCGACTCGGTTTTTTATTACTAAATACGACGGTAGCATCGACGTATTCCATTCGATTCATCATAAAAACTGAAACGGATTCGTATTCGCTGTTGAAATCAGCAGTTCGACGTCGATTTTTTTCTGTTCGAATCGACGCTTCAATTCGTTGACGACGCCTTCCTTCATGACCGACTCTACATGATGTCCGGGATCAACGACCGCTAGTCCAAGTGCCATCGCATCATGGGCGACATGAAAATAGAGATCACCCGTGACAAGGACATCGGCTCCGGCAAAAGCTGCTGTCGAGACATATTTATTCCCATCGCCACCGAGAACAGCGACTTTATTGATCTCCCGTGATTCGTCTCCAACGAAACGCAAGTTTTGAACACCAAACACCGTCCGAACATGCTCTGCAAATGCTCGCAACGTCATGGGTTTCGGCAATCGACCTATCCGTCCGAGACCAAGTGGCGCTGCCGGACATTCCTGCTTTATGAGATCATAGGCTACCTCTTCGTAAGGATGTGCCTGCTTCATCGCTCGAATGACTTGTTTCTGATCCAATTCCGTCACGATCGTCTCAATTCGGACTTCAGAAACCCGCTCGAGTTGATTCGCTTCACCGATATATGGCGTAGCCTCAGGCGACGGTCGGAATTGCCCAGTTCCATTGACATGAAACTGGCAGTCACTATAATCCCCTTCTTGCCCGGCTCCTGCTTTTGCAAGTGCTGTCGAGACACGCTCTGCAGCTTCTGTTGGTACAAAAACGCTCAACTTGTAGCGCGTATTTTCAAATGTGGGGGCGAGAACTTCACATGACTCAAGACCGATTGCCTCTGCCATCCAATCATTGACCCCTCCTGGTGTCACATCAAGGTTCGTATGCGCAGCATACACCGCAATATCGTGCTTGATACATTTTGTGACGATGCGTCCTGTTGCGGAACGATCCGTCACATTCGCTAACTTGCTAAAAATCGGTGGATGATGCGCGATGATGAGATCAACCTTTTTTTCAATCGCTTCATCAACGACAGACTCCAAGACATCAAGTGTCACGAGCACACGTTTTACGTCCTTGTTCAACGTTCCAATATGCAAACCGATCGGATCACCCTCGAGCGCGAATTTTTTCGGAGCGAATGCTTCAAACTGCTCAATGACATAATTCCCATTCGCCATCAGCTTGTCACCTCTTCCATCTTTTGAATCAATCGTTCGATCGCTATGATTTTTTCAGATAAGATTTCCGTAGTTTGTCCTTGTTTCATCTGCTCCAAAATATACTGACGTTTTTGTTTTTCCATTTGCCACTTTGCAATGAATTCTGGCGCTCGCTCTCGCATCAACTGAGGACCAAAGAAGAGTTCCCATTGTCGTGTTGTTTCATCTTCCGAATATAAGGTTTCTTCGCCACGTTCCGCGACAAGGATTTCATAAATCTTCCCATTCTCCTCGACGATGGCTTCTGACAATAAGGCATACGAATGTGCGAGTAACCAGTTTCGGACATCGACTGCATCGACATTCGGTTGTAGAATCAAACGCTCTTCTCCCGACAATCGATCTTTCCCTTCTTCAAGGATTGAGGCAATCAATGTTCCACCCATTCCCGCGATCGTGATTGCTGTCGCTTCTCCCGGTTTCAATACCGATAGACCACTCCCGAGACGGACATCAATTTGGGACTCGAGTCCTACAAGTGCCACTTGTCCTTTTGCGGCTTCCATCGGTCCTTCATTCACTTCCCCCGCGATGGCGCGTTCGATTTTATTTTGTTGGATACAAAAACACGGTACGAATGCATGATCCGAACCAATATCTGCAAGGATGGCTCCTTGTGGAATATACGACACGACTTTTTGGAGTCGTTGATCCAATACGACGTTCATTTGCATCTTCTTCATCCTTCCTATTTTCCGAAAAACTCTCTTTTAAAATAGCGGATTTACAGTAAAAAAGAAACCATCCGCCCATAAAAAAACATCCATCTCGTAACGAGATAGATGCTCTTGTTCTTATTTCTTAGCAGCTAACCATTTAGCTAGAACAGCTGCTTCTTCGTCATTCGCAAGACCGCCAGGCATTTGCCCTTTACCGTTCATTGCGATGTCCTTGATTTCATCTTCTTTCAGCTTCGCGCCGATCTTTGTTAAGTTCGGACCAACGCCGCCTTCTAAGTTTCCACCGTGACATCCTGTACATCCTTTAGATGCAAACAAGTCTTCTGGCTTCATTTCTGCAGTTGACGGCCCTTTGCGAGCTTCCTTCACCTGATCGACCCCAAAGTAAGACAATGAAATCATAGCGATGATGGCGATGACTGCGATCGCCGCGAACGGTACTAATGGATTACGCATTTGGATTCCCCCCATATTCTATACCCAACCAAGTTGGTGACTGAATGGTATTCCCCGTTACTATTCTACTGTAAAAAAAACAGGGAAGGAAGAAAAAAACGAAACTTTTTTCTTCCTTCCCACTAAAATTTCATATATTCTTCACACTTTGAATTAATCGAGGAAATCTTTCAAGCGTTTTGAACGACTCGGATGACGTAACTTCCGAAGTGCTTTTGCTTCGATTTGACGAATCCGCTCACGTGTAACGCCAAATACCTTTCCGACTTCTTCAAGTGTCCGTGTCCGACCATCGTCAAGACCAAAACGAAGACGAAGGACGTTTTCTTCACGATCCGTGAGTGTATCTAACACATCTTCGAGTTGCTCTTTTAAGAGTTCATATGCAGCAGCATCCTGTGGTGCTGTCGCATCTTGATCCTCGATGAAATCACCGAGGTGTGAATCGTCTTCTTCCCCGATCGGTGTCTCAAGAGAAACCGGCTCTTGCGCAATTTTCAGGATTTCACGGACTTTTTCCGGCGTGATTTCCATCTCTTTCGAAATTTCTTCCGGTGATGGTTCACGTCCAAGATCTTGCAAGAGTTGACGCTGGACACGAATCAATTTATTGATCGTTTCAACCATGTGAACCGGAATTCGGATCGTCCGCGCTTGGTCAGCAATCGCACGTGTGATCGCCTGACGAATCCACCACGTTGCATACGTCGAGAATTTATATCCCTTCGTATAGTCGAATTTCTCGACCGCCTTGATCAGACCCATGTTACCTTCTTGAATCAAATCAAGGAACAACATACCGCGTCCGACATACCGTTTAGCGATCGAAACGACGAGACGTAAATTTGCTTCCGCTAATCGTTTTTTCGCTTCTTCATCGTTTTGTTCGATTCGTTTCGCGAGTTCGACTTCGTCTTCTGCATTCAACAGATCAACGCGACCGATTTCTTTTAGATACATCCGGACAGGGTCATTGATCTTAACGCCGGGTGGAACAGACAAATCGTTCAAATCTGCCTCTTCTTTTTCGTCCCCTGTACCGTCATTGTTAACCTTGATACCTTCTGTTTCAAGCAATTGAAGGAATTCCTCGAATTGCTGAGCATCCATTGATTCGAAGGAACTCAGTTTGTCTTCGATTTTCTGGTGCGACAATTCACCATTCTTATGTCCGAGCGCGATGAGTTCCTCTTTCGCGAGACGGAGTAATTCAGCTTCTGATCTTGCTTTTTCTGCCATCGAACCATACACTCCTTCCACATCATGCAGCAGGTCATCGATCTTTTAAACGACGCTTTCGTTCAATGATCGCCTGCATCAGTTCCGCTTGGGCACGGATATCTGTTTGTTGATTCAATCGTAATTTTTCTTCTTCGAGCAATCGACGTTGCTGTTCGTTCTGGACGGCACGAATGTAATGACTGAGTAAGTCAGGATCATATTCAGGCATCAGCATGAACTCTAGATCCACTACGATTCGTTGCAGGGAAGCATCATGGAGCATCGTCAAAAAACGATCTGGACTTCCTTGCGTACCTGTCCCATAAAATTCATATAACTTGCCGGCAATCAATTGATGTGCCGGATCATTGAATTGGACACCCAGCTGCTCACGCACTTCTAGACATACTTCTTCGGAACGGATCATGTAGGCAAGCAAGAAGCGTTCAGCCTTTTTCCAGTTCGCGAACGTTCGATCAGGAGGTGCTGTCGGTACAGCAGTCGGGCGATCGGAAACGATTTGTTCTCTTTTCGGTTGTTGGACGGTTGGACGCACTTGTGAGATCAAAGAATCTTTCGAGAGTTTAAATTCCTCAGAAAGTTTTCCTAAATAGATGTCCCGTAACAACGGATTGGATGTTCGACCAATCTCTTCAAGCATAGTTTCAATATATCGAACGCGTTCTCCTTCTAATCGCAAGTTTTTTCCTTGTCGAAAATAAAAAGATTTAAATTCAAGACTTGAAACCCGTTTTTGTTCGATCCAGTGTAAAAACGTCTCTTCTCCCTGATTCCCAATAAAGGAGTCAGGGTCTTCGCCATCCGGTAAGCGGATGACGGAACAGTCGACGGCAACGGCTTCAAGCAACTGTAAGGCTTTTAGCGTCGCAGCGCGTCCTGCTTTGTCTCCGTCATAACAAACAATGACTTCATCGACGATGCGTGCCAGGTTTTGGGCATGAACAGACGTTAACGCTGTTCCTAAAGAAGCTACCGTATAAGGTATACCCGCTTGAGCAACACGCACAACATCAAGATTTCCCTCAACAAGGACGACTTGTTTGATTTTACGCATCGCCCCTCGTGCTTGAGCAAATCCAAATAACAGTTCACTTTTATTGAACAAAGGGGTTTCCGCTGTATTAACATACTTTGGGTCACGACCGTCAATCGAACGGCCACTAAATCCGACGATCGTGCCATCACGATCGGAAATAGGGAACACGACCCGACCGTTGAATCGATCTCGATAATCACCATCACGTCCGATTGAAATCAATCCCGCTTCGACCATCTCATCTAAATCAAACCCACGTCGTGCCAAGGAATCCACTGTAAAACGATCTTGATCCGGTGCATACCCGAGTCGAAACTCACGCATCGCCCCCTCGCGTATACCGCGATTTTCTAAATAGATTCTTCCGGCGTCGCCTGCTTCCGTTTGAATCAGCACCTCGTGATAGAGCTCGGTGACGATTCGATGCGCTTCGCGCATGCGGAACTTCTTTTCCTGTTCAGGCGTCGATTCCGACTGCTCGAATCGGTCCGGTTCTAGCTCTGGAAGTGTGACGTCGCTTCGGTCGGCTAATTTCGAAACGGCTTCCTTGAAACTCATTCCTTCTGTTTCCATGACGAAAGTAATTGCATTTCCTCCTGCACCACATCCAAAACAGTAGTACATTCCTTTATCAGGAGAAACAGAAAAGGAAGGTGATTTCTCAGAATGAAACGGGCAAAGCCCTGAATATCGATTCCCTTGTTTTTTTAATTCTACACGTTCTGAAATCAATTCGACGATGTCCGTTGCTTGGCGGACCTGATCGACGATTTCATCAGGAATTCGCTTCATTCCGTCCTCTCCCCTTTCCTCGAGAACTTATCCTTACATGACCATACCCGCAATGAAACGGAACGATGACTCGTTCCGTTTCATTAGAAAAAGGGCATTATCTCATTTATCAGCTAAACAAGTATACTATGTTCCTGACTGCTTGACTAGTCATGCGCTTTCCCGGAAATTCCGGTCAAAATCAAATTCGCCGTCTCTTCGACTGCTTTATTCGTCACATCAATAATTTGGCATCCGATTCGTTCATATAAATTCCGTGCGTATTCAAGTTCCCGATTGATTCGGTCCATCTGCGCATAGGCTGCTTCAGGTTTGAGTCCTAATGAACGCAATCGTTCCATTCGGATATCGATCAACTTTTCCGGTGAGATGAGTAGTCCAAAACATTTTTCTTTTGGAATATCGAATAGCTCTGCCGGTGGAATCGATTCGGGTACGAGTGGTACATTTGCTACTTTATATCGCTTTAAGGCTAAATACTGCGAGAGCGGCGTTTTAGATGTACGCGACACACCAATCAAGACGATATCAGCGCGTTTAATTCCTTTTGGATCACGTCCATCGTCATACTTAACAGCAAATTCGACCGCTTCGATTTTCCGGAAGTACTCCTCATCTAAGCGATAGATTAATCCAGGTTCTTCCTTCGGTTGCATCTGCAAACGATCTTCCATCGTGTCAAGCAATGGACCAAGTAGATCAATCGCCTTTACACCGTGGGCACGCGCTGTGTCTGCAAGCAGACGACGATGCGTCGCATGAACGATCGTAAAAGCGATCGTCGCTTGTTCTTCTTTCGCATGAAGAACCAAGTCATAAATGACTTGATCATCATCGACGAACGGAATGCGGACCGTTTCGATGGCTTGTTCCGGGAACTGAATAGCAGCTGCGCGGACGACGAGTTCACACGTCTCTCCGACAGAATCACTCACGACATAAATCCGTTGACGCATCAGGAGCCCCCCTTAAATTTCTTCATCACGTGCTAAAGCGACCAACACTTTCGTCATGTTCGTTTTCGTCATTCGACCGACGACTCTCAAGACCCCGTTCTCTTCTTCGACGACTGGCATCGAATCAATCTGTTTTTCGATCAGTTTCATGCCGGCACCAATTAACGTTTCCGATTTTTCACAGACTGTCAAATTTGGCATTCGTGTCATGATGATGTTGACCGGTAACGAGTCTAATTCTTGATTACCGATTGCCGCACGTAGAAAATCCTTACGTGATAGCACACCGACCAACGCATGGTCCTTGCTGACGACGAACAGCGAACCGACATCTTCTAGGAATAAGTGAACGATCGCATCGTATACGGTCATCCCTTCATGAATGACCTTTGCTGATGACATGAATTCGCCGACGGTCAAGGTGTCCAGTTTCTCATGAAGCATGGAAGCATTTTTCTTTCCGACATACATATAGCCGACACGTGGGCGCGCTTCTAGCATGCCGGTCATCGTTAAAATCGACAAATCGGGTCGTAATGTCGCCCGTGTCAGGGAGAGCGCTGCAGCAATCTGCTCTCCCGTGATTGGACCATTCTCTTTGACGATTTGGAGTATCTTTTTTTGCCGTTCATTTAACTTCATCGGCTCATCCGTCCTTTTTCTTTACGCTAAAGTGAGTGCATTGAACCGAGCGACTGATTCGATGGCTTCTGCAAATCGTTTCATTTCGCTAAGACGGTTCGTACGGACCGTTTCGTCATCCGTCATGATCATCGTACCGTCAAAGTAGGCTGTGATCGACGGAACGGTTGCCTCAAGTGCCTCAAGTGCACGTGCATAATCAAGTGACGCGATAGCTTGATCGACCTCTGGTAAGGCTTTCTCAATCGCCTCATGCAATTCGCGTTCCGCATCATTTTCAAAGAGCGCTGGATTAACAGTTGTGACACTTTCTGCTTTTTTCGAGATGTTCAAGACACGGCTTAATTGTTCGACCGTTTTCTTGAACGATTCTTTTTTCGTCGCCTCTTCGAGCATGGCAGCACGCTTTTCATTCGCTTCGACTGTCAACATATGGTCAAGAGCGGCTTCGACGACATCATGACGGAAGTCCATTTCCGATAGACGGTACTTCAAACGTTGCGCAAAGAAATCTTGTAATGCGGCTTGTACTTCTTCGGCATCCTTCGTATAAAGACCTGCTGCCACCTGTTCTGAAACGACGAAGGCAATCAATTCAGTCAATGTCAGATTCAACTTTCGATCTGATAAAATCTGAACAATCCCTTGTGCTTGACGACGCAATGCATACGGATCCGCTGATCCACTCGGAATCATACCGACACCAAAGAATCCAGCGACGCTGTCCATCTTATCAAGGATCGCGTAGAGTGTCCCTGTCGGTGTCTCCGGACTTGCATCACCCGCGAAGCGTGGCATGTAATGTTCGCGAATCGCAGCAGCGACTTCCGGATCCTCGTTTTTCATGTTCGCATAACGTTCACCCATCAGACCTTGTAATTCCGTGAATTCATAGACCATTTGACTGACGAGGTCGAATTTATAGATCTGTCCTGCACGTTCGACACGTGTTTTGTCTGCACCGACACGATCTGCAAGTGCGAGTGCCATCTGACGGACGCGACGGACTTTTTCGCCTGTCGTTCCTAATTTTTCATGGAAGACGATTTTATCAAGACGTTTCGCCTGTTCATCGATATCTGCTTTTTTATCTTCTTCATAGAAGAACTGCGCATCTGCTAAACGGGCACGGATGACTTTTTCGTTTCCGCGTGCGACGTTTTCAAGATGTGTTGCGTTTCCGTTTCGTACCGTCACGAAATAATGGAGCAACGCCCCGTCACGTTTGACCGGGAAGTAACGTTGGTGTTCCTTCATCGTCGTGATCAAGACTTCTTCTGGTAACTCAAGATACGCTTCATCAAATGCACCGAACAAGGCTGTTGGATACTCGACGAGGTTCGTGACTTCTTCAAGTAAAGACGCATCGATCGGCACTTCGAATTGTTCGCGTGCCGCAAGCGCCGCGATTTGTTCTTCGATCAATTGACGACGTGCTTCGTAACTGACGATGACATTTTCTCCTGCGAGCGCTTCGACATAGGCATTCGGACGTAGGATCGTGATGTCCTGCCCGAGGAAACGATGTCCACGCGATGTCCGACCTGTTTCGACGGATGCGACTTCAAACGGGATGACTTGATCGTCAAGCAGGGCAATCAACCAACGAATTGGACGCATATAACGTAACGATTGTGTGCTCCAACGCATGTTTTTCGGGAATGTCATCGCTTCGACGACTTGTTTTAGTCCAGGAAGTAAATCAGCTGTCGCTTGTCCGACTTCCTTACGTGTCGCATAAAGGTATTCGACTCCTTTTTCTTCTCCAAGGAAGAGATCGTCCGTCGTTAACCCTTTACCACGCGCGAATCCTTCGGCTGCTTTCGTCCAGTTACCGTCTTCATCCATTGCGATTCGTTTTGCGGGTCCTTTTAATGTCTCTTCGAGGTCGCTTTGACGTGCTGCGAGACCCTTGACATATACTGCAAGACGGCGTGGTGTCGAGAAGGATTCGACGCTTGTGAACTCAATCCGTGCTTCTTCAAGGAAACGCGTCACGCGTTCCTTGAGTTGTGTTTCGGATTGAAGGACGAATCGAGCCGGCATTTCTTCTAAACCGATTTCAAGTAATAATTCATGCATGTGACTCACCTGCTTTCGACTTGATCAATGGGAAGCCAAGACGTTCCCGTTCTTCGATGAAACTTTGCGCACAACGACGCGACATGTTCCGTACACGATGGATGAACCCTGTGCGTTCCGTGACGGAAATCGCGCCCTTCGCGTCGAGAAGGTTAAAGGTATGCGAACATTTCAAGATGTAATCATACGCTGGGAAAACGAGGTTCTCATCCAAGGCACGATTCGCTTCTTTTTCATATTGATCGAATAACGTAAAGAGTAAAGCGACATCTGATGTTTCAAATGTATACTTCGAATGTTCGAATTCCGGTTGATAGAAGATATCACCGTATTTGAAACCATCTGTCCAAACGAGATCAAAGACGCTCTCGACATCTTGGATGTAAGAAGCGAGACGCTCGATTCCGTAAGTGATCTCTACTGCAATCGGATTACACTCGATTCCACCGACTTGTTGGAAGTACGTGAATTGTGTAATTTCCATTCCATTTAGCCATACTTCCCAGCCGAGACCAGCAGCACCGAACGTTGGGTTCTCCCAGTTATCCTCTACGAAACGGATGTCATGTTCGAGTGGATTGATCCCGAGCAACTCGAGACTTTGTAAGTACAGTTCCTGAATGTTGTCAGGTGATGGTTTCATGATGACTTGGAATTGATGGTGTTGATACAGACGGTTCGGGTTTTCTCCATAACGACCGTCAGCCGGACGGCGTGATGGTTCTGTATAACAAACGTTCCACGGTTCCGGTCCGAGACTCCGTAAAAACGTCATCGGATTCATCGTACCGGCTCCTTTTTCTACGTCGTATGCTTGCATCGTCAAGCAGCCTTGTTCTGCCCAAAATTTTTGTAATGTCAAGATCATGTCTTGTACTGTCATCTTCACGACTTTCACCTCCGAAATGATTAAGGAACGCAAAAAACGCCCCTATGTACAACAATCGTTGCACATAGGGACGAGACGAGCCCGCGGTTCCACCCTACTTGCATGCATCGCATGCCACTCTTTTTGACAAAAAAACACTCCGAAACGCCGTTCGCGCCCCTCTCACTCCCAGCTCACACCACCCTGGAATCGCTTGATTGAGAAAAAAGACGGTACTCCTTTTCGTCATCGTGTTCATTTAGTTACTTCTTCCGCATTCATTCTACCGAACCCGCTTGTTGCTGTCAATCATTGCCGAAATCAATCAACTGGTCGAGGACACGTTTTGAACGCAGACGTAATCCGCTGTAGCGTTCCATATAAGCATCCATGATTTGACGCAATAGACGCTTCGTTTCTGGCTTTACCGTCACGGTACCAATCCGTGAGAAATCATATACGGAAAACACATAGAGCATCTTCGCAACTGCCTCTGACATATAGACAGCATGTTCATCCTCATGGCGATGCCGGCGACAGAGTAGACCGCCATGATGTAACGAAAAAGCGAATGGTGCTTCAGCACTCCCGCAAATCGTACAGCCATTCAAATGTGGAGCAATGCCTAGATGACGCAACAGACGCAATTCGATGATGAAAGAGACGACGTCAGGATCTAGTCCTTCATCCATCGCCTCTAGTCCTTCGACGAATAAATCGTAAAGCGCCGGTTGCGGCACCCGTTCATCAAGCGCTTTATCCGCAAGCTCCAATAGATACATCGCATAAGCCATCAACACGACATCTTGCCGAATATGCGCATGACTTGTAATGACGTCTGCTGATTTTAACTGACCGAGACCCCGTGAACGTGGATAGATATAGACAGCTCGGACGAAAGGCTGACTAGCCGCGTTAAAACGGCTACCCGGCTTCTTCGCTCCTCGCGCCATGACGGCGAGCTTGCCGTATTCACGTGTCAGTAGCGTGACAATCTTATTCGATTCACCATATACGACCGTTCGTAATACAAGCCCTTCCGCCTTATCGATCATCGCTTAATACTCATCATCGCGGAAGCCGAGTTCACGCAATTGACCGGCCTTGTTGCGCCAATCCTTTTGGACTTTGACCCACAAGTTCAGGTAAACTTTCGTCCCGAGTAACATCTCGATGTCCGTTCGTGCTTCAGAGCCGATTTCTTTTAGAAGTGCTCCGCGTTTACCGATGATGATTCCTTTTTGGGAATCGCGCTCGATCAAGATCGTCGCATGGACATCCACCATGTTTCCATTCTCACGTGTCTTGATTTGATCAATCGCGACGGCAATCGAGTGTGGTACTTCATCGCGTGTCTTTTGCAAGACTTTTTCACGAATCATCTCTGAGATGATGAAGCGCTCTGGGTGGTCAGTGACTTGATCCGCTGGATAATACATCGGTCCTTCTGGTAGAATTTTTGCGATTTCTTCAAGTAACGGTCCGACATTATTCCCTTGTAGCGCCGAAATCGGAACGACTGCCGCGAACTCGAGTTCATTTTTGTACGACTCGATGATCGGTGGAATATCATTCGGATGAATCAAATCGACTTTATTCATGACGAGAATGATTGGTGTATCGAGTTCCTTCAATTTTTCAATAATGAAGTCGTCACCTTTTCCTTTTGGTTCCGTCACGTTGACCATGAACAAGATCGCATCGACTTCACGCAATGCGTTCGTCGCGACCTTCATCATGAAATCGCCGAGTTTATGTTTTGGTTTATGGATCCCAGGTGTATCGATGAAAATCGTCTGAACATCTTCTGTCGTATAGACACCTTGAATCTTATTACGCGTCGTTTGTGGTTTATCAGACATGATGGCAATTTTTTGTCCGATGACACGGTTGAGGAATGTCGATTTTCCGACGTTCGGGCGTCCGATGATCGAGACAAAGCCCGATTTGAATCCTTCTTTAAACATGTAAATCTCCTTTCGTGAATGCTCCCGGTAAGAGGGCGCCCACTGTTGTTTCTGTGACATCCCCTTTAAGGTTCGTCAAATAGATTGGCATATCCGCATCACACATCTCTGATAACACTTGGCGGCATTGTCCGCACGGTGCGACCGGTCCTTCTGTGTCCGCAACGACAGCCATCGCTGCATACTCGCGCGCATCTTGTGCCCACGCAGAGAAGATAGCTGTCCGTTCTGCACAGTTACAAAGACCATACGCTGCGTTTTCAATATTGCAGCCATGGAAGACTTGTCCGTCTTTCGTCAAGAGAGCAGCACCGACTTGGAATTTTGAATATGGAACATACGCTTTTTCGCGTGCACGTTTAGCTTGTTCGAGTAATTGTTCTGTTTTCATGTGAGTATCCCCTTTTTAGGAACGGTATTGGCCAAAAAGGCCGGATTCTTATTGTACCAAATATGGGATGAAGATGCATAGCGCAATCGCAACAGATGTAAGCGCCAACACTAAAACAGCACCACTCGCGATATCTTTGACTGCTTTTGCCAGTGGATGCCACTCCTGCGTCACGAGATCCACGACGCGCTCAAACGCTGTATTGAACATCTCGGCACTTATGACGATCCCGACCGTCAGAAAAAGAATCGCTCGCTCGACAGATGTCAACGGTAATAAAAAGGCGACAAGTAATACGATGCCGCCAATGATGACATGAACTTTCATATGCCGTTCTTCTCGAATCGATTGGCGCAACCCATGCATCGCATGTCGAAATGGTTGCCACCAGCTTTTCACAACGTGCCCCGGAATAACTCGAAGTGATGCAGGATTTCCTCCTGTCGCTTCGTCATGATTTCCTCATCTGCCTTTTCAATGTGATCATATCCGAGTAAGTGGAGGAAACCATGGACGGCGAGAAAACCGAGTTCACGCTCGAAATGATTGCCATATTCAGCCGCCTGTTCGCGACATCGTTCCACGGAAATGATCAAATCACCGAGGACGACTGGTTCATCTTCCAATAATCCAAAATCGATTTCATCTTCTCCGAGTTCTTCCATCGCGAAGGAAATGACGTCTGTCGCCTGATCTTTCCCACGCCATTCACGATTAATCTCTTGAATCTCATCGTTTGAGACGAAAGTCACGGACAACTCACTGTTCGGATCGACTTCTTCTTGTTCCGCCGTGTAAATCAAAATCGATTCGACAAGCTGTCGTTGTTCTTCCGTTAGACGATTATTTTCGTCTGTCATATAAATGTTCATTTCGTTGCCTCTTTCTTTAATTCTGGATACTCGATTCGTTCATGGAACAAACCGGATAAGGTATGACACGCACTTTCACCGACGCGATAAATCTCACGTGTCGTGATGTCACATTCCGCAAATTGGTCGTCCATCATCTTTTCACGAATGATTTTCGCGACTAGGTCCCGAATTCCTTCTTCCGAAGGAGCTTTCATTGAACGAACAGCCGCTTCAATCGAGTCGACGATCATGATGACTGCCGCTTCACGCGTTTGTGGTTTAGGTCCTGTATAACGGAACGTATCCTCATCGACTTCACCTTGTTCTGCTGCCTTGACATAAAAATATCGGAGCAACGATGTTCCATGATGCTGGCGACAAATATCGATGATCGCTGCCGGGAGTTTTGCTTTTTCGAGCAATTCAACACCATCCTCTGTATGTGCCAAGATGACACGTGCCGACTCTTCCGGCGTCAATCGATCATGCGGATTGCGTCCATGCTGGTTTTCAATGAAATAAAGTGGTCGTCGTGTTTTTCCTAAATCGTGATAGTAGGCACCGACTCGCGCAAGCAACCCATCTGCACCGATTGCTTCACAGGCTGTTTCTGCTAGGTTCGCGACCATCATGCTATGATGATACGTTCCTGGCGCTTCGACCAAGAGTTTCTTCAACAAGGGATGCGTCGGGTTCAACAGTTCGAGCAGACGCGTCGGTGCTAAGATACCAAATGTCATTTCGAGGAACGGCAATAACCCAATCGCAAGAATGGCACTCAAGATCCCACTAGCAATCGCAAAACCGACTAAAGTCAATGTTTCACGTAATTCGAATGTGCCACTACGTAATAGAACGAATGCAAAGAAAATCGCGATGTTTGCTCCGGCAATCGAAATACTGCTCATGAAAATACGACGACGTGACAAACTGGACTGTAGGAAAAACGTTGCGACTAAACCACCGACTAACAAATAGATCGCGATATTGAAGCTGAAGTTTTGATTCGTACTATAGAAGAACGTTCCAGCAAGCGCCGTAAAAAGAGAACTCGATAATGCAATCCGTTCGTTCAATAAATTGCGCAGGACAAGCGCAGCAAAAGCGGTCGGTGTGAGTAAGTAAAGTGCAGGATTGATGTCGTCTGCTAAAAACGCCATGCCATACATGACAAGCAATTGTAAGCTGACGACGAGGTAGACAAGCCCAAACAACCGGATCCGCCCCATCTGTGCATACCGTAGTTTCGAGCGATGAATGAAGCCGAATAGGAAAGCAGTCATCAATGCACTGACAAGCATCGCTCCAAGTAACGGTTTCAACGACTGACGGTCAGAAATCAAGCCGACGAGTTGTAGCTGGCGGTAAGCATCTTGCGAAATCACTTCGCCTCGTTTGACGATCACTTCACCTTCTGAAATGATGACCGGTTCGACTTTATCACTCGTCTGCTTACGAAGCTGTTCCGTCTTTTCCGGATCATAGACGTAATTCGTCACGATCAGTTGATCGGTCAGCGCTTTAGCGACTGCTTTTAATGAGAAGGAGAGCGGCGAACGTTCGATATCAGTCCGCGCATTCTCACGTGCTTCTGCTACTTCACCACCATCGGACGAGATACGTTGACGCATCGCTTCTTCAATCGCTGTAATGACGACGTCACGTGTCGTATTCCGAAGTGCTGTCGTCGACGTCACAAGCAAGCGTAACTCATCATCCTTCAACAGTGTCGCCGCCTCCGTTCCACGCAGACGCTGTTTGATTTTACCGATCTCATTTGCTTTTTTAATACCGGATAAACTAGCAAAAAGTTGTTCTACTTTATCAATTTGCTGTGCTGCATACTCTTGTTTGATCGTATACTGACTCTCGATTGCAGCAACCGAATTTTCCTTGATTTGATTTGTTGCGACCCGGTCCTCCATCGTCAAGGGTGACCGGATATCTTCTTCTGCAATTGAGAATGGTTCTGCGGACAAGGCTTCTGGTCGAACGCTGACATACATCATCGTCGATACGATGAGATAGAATATTACTGTCAAAAGACCGACCCAGACCCCAACCTTGCGCATATCATCTCCCCCTTTTTCCTCTATTTCCGTAACGGCTTAGGTCAAATCCTGACTATAAGCATCAACGATTTTTCGGACAAGTGGGTGACGTACGACATCAGCTGAGCCAAAGTGCTCAAAATGAATCCCTTTGACATTGCCGAGCAAATGTAACGCTTCTTGTAGACCAGACGTTTTTCCACGCGGAAGATCGACTTGTGTTAAATCGCCCGTAACGATCATCTTCGAATGGAATCCGAGACGCGTCAGGAACATCT
Source organism: Exiguobacterium sp. BRG2 (assembly GCF_031844245.1). NCBI lineage: Bacteria > Bacillati > Bacillota > Bacilli > Caryophanales > Exiguobacterium > Exiguobacterium sp. BRG2. Next base: position 165,722 of record NZ_JAUZUW010000001.1, on the reverse strand, counting down.
TCATTTGTTCCCGTGTCGTATTTTGCGCTTCATCGAGAATGACAAAAGCATGTTCAAGCGTCCGTCCTCGCATGTAAGCAAGCGGTGCGATTTCGATGACACCACGTTCAAGCAGACGAGCCGTATGCTCGACACCAAGGACGTCATGTAGCGCATCGTACAGAGGACGTAGATAGGGATCGACCTTTTCTTTAAGATCCCCTGGAAGAAATCCTAGATTTTCTCCTGCTTCTACTGCCGGACGCGTCAGGACGAGTCGTTTGACGTGACCTTCCTTCAGTGCTTTTGCTGCCATCACGACTGCGAGATATGTTTTTCCGGTCCCTGCTGGTCCAATACCGAATGTCAAATCACAGCGATCAATTCCGCGAACGTAACGTGCTTGACCGAGTGTCTTTGCACGAAGTGGTTTTCCTTTATGATTCGTATGAATGACCGTATCGTAAAGTTCCAGTAGTTCATCCACACGATCTTGACGTGCGAGTTGAATGGCGCTCGTCGCGTCACGTTCCGTTAAAACAGCTCCGCGATTCACAAGTTGTTTCAAGACGCCTACGACCTGTCCTGCTAAGATCACAGACTGCTCCTGTTCGGATTGTGCCAACAGCTCATCTCCTCGATGGGTCAGCTGAACGTCAAGTTCTGCTTCCATCGTACGTAAGACTGCATCATTCGGACCGACGAATGCTTGAATCTGTTCTGAATTCGAAAATGCAAATGGGATTCTTTCGTTGAATATCACGTTGTGAATGGCCTCCTAGTCATGGATAACAAGTTGTCATCGCTTCATATCTAATCTCTTCCACTTTAGCACTTCCGCCGAAAAGATGGAAAGAAAAACCCGTTCCCACCTTTTAGGAAATAAAAAGAGTCGATCCTACGCGTTTCGTAGGATCGACTCACTAGACAAATATTAGCGTTTGCGCTTGGAAACAGGCGCACCAAGAACTTCACTCCAAACGATGGCACGTCGCATTTCATCTTGTGAAATTGTCGTTGCTGATGCTGAACGACTAGACGATCCAATGGCACTATCTGCTACGCTATCTTTGATTTCGCCAATCGTCGATGAGGACATCCCTTTTTTCGAATGTTGCTTTTGACGTTGATCCAAACGTTGTTGCAATTCCGTTCGTTCATGAACTGGTCGCGCTTTCGTTTGCGTTACCCCCGGTTGTTTCTTCGCGGGTGCTTTTTTACGAACGACAGGTGGAGGTAGCGTCTCTTGTCGCATCGTATGGACCTGTTCGGTCATTTGCTTCACATATTCACCGAACTCCTTTGAAGGAGTTCGGTTCGTCTGCTTCGGTTTTTTATCTGCTGCTTTTGAGATGACGGAGATGACACCGAATGCGATCATCAATCCGACCCATATGATATCCATACCGTCTCACCCTTTATTGTGAGTCATTTGGTGATGATTGCCCACCGATTGCTTGGCGCATTTTCGTATCTGCTGTCACGTTCAAGTAGTTCGCATAATCCATGACACCAAAGTTACCGTCACGCATCGCTTCAGCGATAGCAAGCGGCACTTCCGCTTCAGCAGCGACAACCTTCGCACGCATCTCTTCAACACGTGATTTCATCTCTTGTTCACTTGCGATCGCCATTGCGCGACGTTCTTCGGCTTTCGCTTGCGCAATGTTCTTATCTGCTTCCGCTTGATCCGTTTGAAGGACCGCACCGATATTCTTACCGATATCAATATCTGCAATATCAATCGAGAGAATCTCGAACGCCGTACCCGAATCGAGTCCTTTTGCAAGAACCGTCCGTGAGATCATCTCTGGATTCTCAAGTACTTCTTTTTGGTCATTACACGAACCAATTGTTGAGATGACACCCTCACCAACACGTGCGATGACCGTTTCTTCCCCAGCACCACCGACGAGACGATCGATGTTCGCACGTACCGTGATCCGGGCTTTCGCTTTCACTTCAATCCCGTTCATCGCCACACCGGCAATGAATGGTGTTTCGATGACTTTCGGGTTAACCGACATCTGAACAGCTTCTAAAACATTACGACCAGCAAGATCAATCGCCGCTGCGCGTTCAAAGCTCAACTCGATATTCGCACGGTGTGCTGCAATCAAGGCATTGACGACGCGGTCAACGTTACCACCAGCAAGGAAGTGACTTTCCAGTTGGTTCGTATTCAAGTTCAATCCCGCTTTAACTGCCTTGATCAACGGATTGACAATCTTAGACGGTGTTACTCGACGAAGACGCATCCCAACTAATGTAAAGATCGATACGCGCACTCCCGCTGCGAGCGAGCTAATCCAAAGTGGAATCGGAACGAGCGTGAAGAAGATGGCGAGGAAAATTAAGATTCCTCCGGATATGAGTAATACAGTCAATAATTCAGGTGTCATGTGTGGGACTCCTCCTTCGTATGTTGGACTCTAACAATGACGCGTCCGTGCGTCACTTCTTTTACGACGATCGTTTCCCCCGCTTGAATGAAGGTCCCTTCCGTAACGGCATCGATTCGATTTCCGTCGATTTCAATTGTTCCTGACGGACGGAGAGGTGTCAGACTGACTCCTTCTTGTCCTAACAGTTGCACTTTGTCTTGATGAGAAAGATAGCCTTTTTCAGACGATGTGGAATCTGTCAAAATCAAACCTCTCCATAATAAGGATTGATTCGATTTAATTCTGCGATATGCCCAGTATCCGGCCGCAAGTGATAGAAATACAGCAAGTCCAACCGCTATGCCTACTTGACCAACTGTAGCACCTGCCATGATCAGACTAGCAAGGACAGCGCCGATCCCAAGGACGCCAAAGATTCCGAACCCTGTGACGAATATTTCGACCAGTAACATGAGGACCCCGATCATGAAGACCGTCAAAATCATCCCTAAGCTAAACGTCATGCGTACGTTCACCCCTTTTCATTCGTGTCAGAAGCTGCTTCTTTTGCACTTTGATTCGTTACTATAATTATATACGCTTTCAAAACAAAAAGGTTTCATGACTATTCTGAATTCATTAAGAAACTTTTAATTGTGACAGGAACGACAAAAAAGGTGCCCCGAAGGACACCTTTTTCATGTATTAAGCGAGCCGTTGTTTGACGAGTCGATTAATTAACGCACCGTCTGCCTTGCCCTTAAGCTGCGGCATGACGATACCCATTACTTTCCCCATATCCGAAGGAGCAGAGGCACCCGTCTGCGCAATAGCTGCGTCGACGATTTCCTGTACTTCTTCCTCGGAAAGCTGTTTTGGCATATAAGCTTCGAGCACGACAATCTCTGCTTGAATTTTCGCGACGAGATCGTGACGACCAGCGCTTTCGAATTCTCGGAGGGAGTCGTTGCGCTGCTTCATTTCACGTGAAAGAATCGTTAATTCTTCCTCGTCTGTCAATTCTTGCTTACCGAGTTTGATCGTTTCATTTTGCAGCGATGATTTCACCATGCGAATCGTCGTAAGACGATCTTTTTCACGAAGACGCATGGCATCTTTCATATCCGCTGTCAAACGCTCCTGAAGACTCATGAGGATACACCCTCTCTAACGTTAGAACTTCTTACGCTTACGCGCAGCCTCCGATTTAAGCTTACGTTTTACACTTGGCTTTTCGTAGTGTTTACGTTTACGAACTTCTGCAAGCGTACCATCTTTTGAAACACCACGTTTGAAGCGACGAAGTGCGTCTTCAAGTGATTCATTTTTACGTACACGAGTTTCCACTAGTTTTCCCTCCCTCCGATATTACCGACTAAAGGAAACGTGTCAGACACGTCATACAACATTATAGTAGGAATATACAATTTGGTCAACAGTTGATTCAAGCGACTTTTCTGTACCCTACGCTGTTCCTTTTTGTTCTTTTCTATCCTCTCATGCTTGCATCCGTTTGACAACAAAATCTGATCATTCCTGCATCAAAATCCAGAAACTTTTTCGTAAGCGTTATCATCATTTTTTAAAATGTTTTGTCAAAAAGGATGATGATGTGTCAAAATATAGGCAATTATCAAACAAAGGAGTGTGACATCACGTATGAAAGAAGCAAAACGCATCATCTGGGGCTTGATTCTCGGCGTAGTTCTCGGAATCATTCTGGCTAGCATACCGGATAAGTCGATCTATGAAGGATTGAATAAATATGCTTTACAACCAATCGGAACAATCTTCCTGAACTTGATTAAGATGCTCGTCGTACCGATTGTCTTCTTCTCAATCGCCCTTGGTGTCATGGGACTCGGTAATCCAAAAGAACTGGGTCGTGTCGGTGGAAAAGCGATCATTTACTTCATGACGACGACAGCTGTCGCGATCGTCATCGCTCTCGGTTTATCATTATTGATCAAGCCGGGTACATTCGGTAACTTCGAGACGCAAGGTCTTGAATATGATAACGGCAATCTACCAGATACGAGTTTGATCAATACGATCGTCGGTATGTTCCCGACGAACCCGATCACGTCGATGGCGGAAGGCAACATGTTACAGATCATCGTCTTCAGTGTCTTTATCGGTTTCGGGATCACATTTCTCGGTAAAAAGGTCTCGACGTTACGGACTTTCATTGAACAGGGTAACGATTTAATGACATATTTGATCACACTCGTCATGAAGATGGCGCCGCTCGGAGCGTTCGCCTTGATTGCATCGGCAGTCGGTTCACAAGGCTTTGATTCCTTAAAAGCGATGGGACTTTATATGGGTGTCGTCATTTTATCTTTGATCGTTCATTCTGTATTGACATATGGTTCGACTGTCTCACTTCTTGGGAAGATGAATCCGTTCTTCTTCTTTAGAAAATTCGCACCTGTCATGTTGTTTGCTTTCTCGACGTCTTCGTCGAACGCAACACTTCCTGTCGCTATGCAAACGGCTCAAAAAGAGCTGAAGGTTCCACGCTCCGTCTCTAGTTTCGTTCAGCCACTCGGTGCGACGATCAATATGGATGGGACGGCAATCATGCAAGGAGTTGCGACTGTTTTCATCGCGCAAGTCTATGCGGTTGATTTAACACCTGGGCAACTTGCGACGGTCGTTCTGACAGCTGTTCTCGCATCGGTCGGAACAGCTGGTGTTCCGGGTGTCGGTCTCGTCATGCTAACGATGGTTCTTCAGTCGGTCAATTTACCCGTCGAAGGGATCGCTTTGATCATCGGTGTCGATCGTCTTCTGGATATGATGCGTACAGCCGTCAATATCACGGGTGACGCAGCATGTGCCGTCATCGTCTCGAAATCAGAAGAAGATAACCTCAAAGAAGGTAAGGAAACTGATGAACGCTATGCGTAATCGTATGTCTCTTACTCCGACAAAGGACGTTCCGCAAACTGCGGAACGTCCTTTGTCGTTTGTTTGATTATTTTGCTAAGACGAACGAGCTGAGTCCCTCAACACGAACCGTACCTGAAACAGTGCGGATCGTTTTTGTTCCTGCTTGTTTACCATCTACGAGAAGCTTCCATTTCCCTTTCGGTAGCTTCATGTCAACTACCGTTCGATTTGCATTGTGAATGACATATAAATCGTTCTTCTGTTGTGGCGCGTCGTCATCTAGTCGATACGCAATGACTTGTGCCGGTGCTGCTTCAAACGTCAAGTAACGACGGATATCTTTCGCTGTTGCTAAGTGAAGTGCAGGGTTCTTCTTGCGCAATGCAATTAATCCGGTCATATAATCGACGTCTTGTTGACGATCCATCTTCCGTTTCCAATCGAGCTGGTTGACAGAATCCGGTGATTTATATGAGTTATGGTCGCCGCCCTTCGTCCGCATGAAGTCCTGTCCTGCATGGATGAACGTCGTTCCTTGTGACGTCAACAAGATGCTTGAAGCCAAACGATGCATCTTTGTCTTCGTTGCGTCATTGTCTTGCGGATTCGTCAGGTTCAACTTATCCCAGAGCGTATGGTTGTCATGTGCTTCAACGTACGTGATGGCTTGATCTGGTTCTTGCGTAAATCCTTGAATCTCTTTGTCATAAGCAATTTCTCCGACGATTCCGCGTTTGATGCGCGTTTCAAGACCCGTTGTTCCGTTAATGAAACCAGCATCTGAATCGATGAAGACGCTACCTTTAAGCGCATCGCGCAGGTTGTCGTTGAAATGTCCGATTCCTGGCATTTGTTTTGTATTCGTTTGGTTTGCCTTATCCATCTCCGGAAGCGGTGTTCCAAGGCTCCACCCTTCTCCGAATACAAGAATCGACGGATCAATTCGTTTTGTCGCCTGTTTGACAGCATTCATCGTCTTGACGTCGTGAATGCCCATCAAGTCAAAGCGGAATCCGTCCCAGTGGTATTCTTTCGCCCAATATGAGACAGAGTCAACGATCAATTTGTGCATCATTTGACGCTCAGATGCTGTATCGTTTCCAACACCAGTTCCGTTCGCTAAATCGCCGCCTTCTGTATAACGGTAGTAATAACCAGGGACGATTTTATCAAGGTTTGATGCCTTTGCGTCAAACATGTGGTTGTAAACGACGTCCATGACAGCACGAAGTCCATTGTCATGCAGTCCTTGAATCATCTGCTTCATTTCTGTGATTCGGACTTTTGGATCATAGGGGTTTGTCGCATACGATCCTTCTGGTGCATTGTAGTTCTTCGGATCATAACCCCAGTTGTATGATTTAAGCGGATTCGTCTCATCGACGGACGCTGTGTTGAAATCATAAACAGGAATGAACTGGACATGCGTGATACCAAGTTCCTTCAGATGATCTAGTCCTGTCTTCGTTTTTGTTTTCTTACCATTCTTCGTCAAGCGAGTACCTGGTTCGATGACACCAAGATATTTTCCTTTTTGTTTGATACCTGAATCGTAACCCGAGTTCGTCACATCAAACATCGATAGATCACGGACATGTGATTCATAAATGATCGCGTCTGTTGCGTGACGAAGTGGCATTTTCCCATTCGTCCAACGTTTTGGATCCGTCTCGCGTAAGTCGACGACGACACCTTGGTCTCCATTGACAGCGACTGCTGTCGCATATGGATCCACCGCACGCGTCGATTCTTTTGCGTGCTTGACTTCATACGTGTAACCGACACCGTCAAGGTCACCCTTGACCGTCACTTGATAGACACCACGTTCCGTTCGTTCCATCTTGATTTCACGCGTGATATCCTCTGTCGTAGCAGCTTGTTGTTTCGGTAAGCGATATAGTTCAAGTTCAACGGCTTGCGCTGTCGGCGCCCAGACCTTGAATGTCGTCTTCGATTTCTGATAGTCGACGCCGAGCTTACCACCATAGGCATACTTTTGATCGAATGCTTTCGAACGCAGTACCTTCCCTGCTTCAAGAACTGCTTCTCCAAAAACAGGATGCGTCACGCGGACGACTTTTGCTAAATCGATATCAGAAGCGACTTCGACTTTCGCCGTCTTGGCATCGATCGATGATACGACTGGATTCGTCACACCTTCGAACGTAAATGCCTTTAAGTCTTCTGCCGTCATCGGTGTATTCGTTTTAAGCGTCATCGTCCGGAAGTCATCAGCCAAAAAGCTCGTGATTTTTGGCGTGCGATCAATTTCCGGTTTACTGTAGTACACTGTCTGGTCCCCTTCGATCAACCAGATGTCCTTCGCACCTGCATAAAAGAAACGATCGGCTCCGTCTTTTTCCGACCAGCCCTCAAGATGAGGAATGACGCCTGCAAGACGTGCTTTCGTTGGGTTATCAAGCGTTACTTTGGCAATGGCACCAAACTCATCTTGCTGATCGAACTCGAAACGCTTGCCATCTTGCGCTTCCGGCCAAGACCAGACGCCGTATTTATCATAATCATTGTCATACCGATAATAGTGGATGTTCGTGTCGATTTTTTCGACGTCTGCTCCATTAGTCGGATTGACCGTCGAGATGTCCTTGCTTCCCGATTCGATCCAGATTTCAGCAACTCCGTTTTTAATCATGTCTTTCGTGATGAAGCGGTCGTTCTCAGATCCTCCATCCTTGTTCCAGTTATCATCTCGGACGATAAAGCCGACTTTTTCCGGCTGATCGACTGGAAATTCATAAGTTGCCACTTTGCCGTAAGTATCCTCACCGTTAAAAGCGTGGGCTTTATTCGGAAAATAATCCGGACCGTTCGCCCATAACCACAAGTTCCAATCCTTCGTGGCGTTCGGGTCTTCTTTGTAATGAATGATGACCAATGTAGACTTTCCTTTTTCCAATGCTTGACCGGATAAAGACAGTCCACTAAATATTAGTGCAAACGTTAGCGCAACGATACAAACGGATCTTATGCGTTTCATGCGATAGCCATCTCCTTTTGGTATGTAATCGTTTTCATTTTGCATCCGTTTACAAGTCCTGTCAAAGCCTATTTCATCGATTTGATCGAAAATAAGACTTTTGAACCAAGCACTTTTTTCAAAAAGAATGATGCGTTACTTAAGAGAAAGATAGGAAAAAGCGCCTCCACAATCATTTGCTAGAGACGCTCAACCTTGTTTATTTGATGGTAATACTAATTATGACTTATGATCGTGCGAGAAGTTTAGCGATCGTCTGCTTCGTCTGTTCCATTGATTCGTCCGATGCAAAGAAATACCAGACACCATCACTTGCGATATATCCTTCTCCCTCGATTTTCAGCGGCTTCAATTGTTCGAACCCCCGCTGATTTTCCTGCGCTAGTTGCGCTGCGACATCGAGTCCAATATTCGTCGTAAAGTTGTTTTTCATGACGTCCGTAATCTTTTCGAGTTGCGTCAATAACTGTGGTCCAGCAAGCTTCATTCCGACGGCTTCTAGCACTTGACGCTGACGAATTTGTCGTCCCATATCGCCGAGTGGATCTTGCTTTCGCATCCGAGCGTAACCACTCGCTTCAAGACCCGTCAGATGAATTTTCCCTTTCTCATACTCCTTTTGAAGACGACGGTCGTTCCAACTGAAGGCAGATGGATTGTCGACCGTGACACCCCCAACAGCATCGACCAACTCAATCAATCCATCCATGTTGATTTTCGCATAATAAGGAATATCGGTCTCAAACGTCTGCTCCACCGTCTCGACTGTCTCTTTCACCCCCCCATAGGCATAGGTATGATTGATTTTAGTCTTTTCGCCAGACGGCACGGTTACCTGCATATCTCTTGGAATGGACAGGGAAGTCGCTTGTCTTGTTTTTGGATTGAATGAAAGAAGCATGATGGCATCGGCACGTCCCTTATCGTTTTTCCGTTCATCCACGCCCAGTAACAAGACATTGACCGGCTTCATCGATTCGAGTGGCTTCGGCCGCTCTCCATCTAACGGTGTTAAAAACGCGTCTGCCGTTTGCTTCACTTTTAAAAAAGCTAAACCAGCTGATGTACTAGCAATCAGAACGAACCCTAGTAGGAGCGCACTCAATACGCGCCAAACAAGGCGTGGTTTTCTTTTCGCCATTCGGGATCTCATGTCATGAACTCCTTCATAGTGTGTTTTCATACGTCTTCATCAATCCAGCAATGTTCGAGTTATGCAGGAACAGCACGGAGTCGACTTGTTTTTGTTTAGCGAACTGCGACACATCGAATGATTTTGGGACGTAACGAACGTCGACGACTTCGAGATTGGCACTTTTAGCAAGGAACGGTAAGACTGGATTCGCGAATGAATCCTTTAAGACGAGAATCGTTGGTCGATCATTCTTCGTCTGCTCCTTTATCGACATGATGCCATGATTCCCGCGCAAGAATACTTCATACCGATCGACGTAATCTCCCTCTTGCTGAACAAAGGATTCATCAATGACTGGGCGATCGCATGCACCGTCGTAACAGACATTGATTCCTTTGAAAAATGCTGGTTCATAATAGGCTAACTGATCACTAGACGTCGCATACGCAAGCGTCGTCTTTCGCGCTAATGAACCATAATAGGCATGCTCACCTTCTTTACGATTTGATTTTGATGGCATGACTGGTCGTAAGTCCATCCCCTTCGTAATCGTCTGATATGCCGATGCTGCCCCGTCGATATTCCAGTGATGGTCCGTCTTGAAGTAGTCCGTTAGTTTTAATTGATCAAGTGACAAATTCGTCATCCCGGCAGCCTTGAAGTCCCGAATCATTCCTGCGTATCGTGTCCGCGCGTTCGAAGCAACATACGATGGGATCAACTGATCGCGCTCAGCAATGACCGTCTTCGATGGAGCTAGTGCCATATAGACAGGACGATCAACTTCTTGAACGAATTGTCGAAACGCGTTTGGAATCTGAACTTTTGTCGAGGCACTCGGTTCGATCATATAGCCATTTTTAGCTGTATAGATTCCATTACGAAAAGGCTGTCTGAAGACATCCTTCGATAGTAGCGCCTGCATCTCAACGAACGTCCCTCGCAAAAGCAGTTGGTCCGTGAAATACGTCTCCATCTTCAGCATGTCTTTTCCAGTCGCGATTCCTTCAATCGTCGGATCGACCGATTGAGCGAGTGTACGATTTTCTAGCTGTGAACGTACACGGTCCTCTCGGACGAGCGTTCCGACACCAATCGTTAACAAAATGAGTAGAAAACTAATCGTCGTCACCCACATCATGATCCGTTCAAAAGAGGTCGTCCGTTTTTGTCCCTGCTTATTTTCTGTTTCAAGTGGCTGTGCCATCGGTAGACCTCCTTTTTAAAAGCGGAAATAGATGAAAGGGTTAAACGTACTTGCAACAAGTGCTGATGTCGCAAGCAACAGCATCAACATCGCATACCCATACTGCATCGTCGTACCAATTCTTCCGAGTGACACGACTAATCGCTCTCCGATGATTTTCGGAATCGGTGTCGCTGCGATACACGCGACAAACAGTAGAACACCATTTTGGACAAGCTGGTAGCTCGCGCGTTCATCCCAGATCACATCTGGTACGAACATTGCTTGAATGTACGTAACGGCTTCCGGGAACGTCTCGGAACGGAAGAATACCCAACCGACCAAAACGAGTACGAGTGTCCAAACGGTCGAGAAGACTGGAATTTTCTCCAACCATTTCCCGAGAAATGCTTTCTCAAGCATGATCCAGATTCCGTAATAGGCTCCCCACGCGACGAACGTCCAACTAGCACCATGCCAAAGACCCGTCAGCATCCAGACAATTGCTAAGTTACGATACTGTAACCACGGTGAGACACGATTTCCACCAAGCGGGATGTAGACATAATCCCGGAACCACGATCCAAGTGAAATATGCCAACGACGCCAAAATTCAGAAACGGACTTTGAAATGTAGGGATAGTTGAAATTCTCAAGAAAGTGAAATCCGAACATCAAAGCAAGTCCAATCGCCATGTCGCTGTATCCTGAAAAATCAAAATAGATTTGTAAGGCGTAGGCAATGATGCCGATCCAAGCAAGCCCCATCGAGAGATCTTTCATATTGAAGATGGCATCCGCGACTTGACCACATCCATTGGCAAGAATCAGTTTTTTAGCTAAACCAATCGTAAAACGCCGAACTCCTCGGGCAAAATCGGAAACTGTCTCTTCTCGTGACTCGATTTGGCTCGCAATCGTGTTGTAGCGAACGATCGGACCCGCGACGAGTTGAGGGAAGAACGCGATATAAAGGGCGAGGTCAAGCGGATTCTTTTGCACCGCTTCCTTCCCTTTGTAGATGTCGATGACATAACTCATCGCATGAAACGTATAGAACGAGATACCGAGTGGCAAGACGACTTCTGGTACGAACCATCCTAATCCGAATGTCTCGTTGACTGAACGAACAAAAAATCCGCTGTACTTGAACCAGCCGAGTAACCCCAGATTGACTGCAATCATACTGAACATGATCCACTTGACGCCGATTCGGTATCGATACAGATCGACAAACAAGGCGAAGAAGTAGTTGATCGTGACGCTCAGTAGCATCAGCAATGCAAAACGCGGTTCTCCGAATGCATAAAAGAATAGACTCGTCACTAATAACCAGCCATTTCGGAAGCTGCGTGGGAGTAGGTAATAGACGATCAATACAGTCGGTAAGAACAGAAATAAGAATATCGTCGAACTAAATAACATACGTCGCTTCCTCCCCTGCCGTGACATGTTGCACAATCTGAATGTCCCGGAGATGGACTCGGAAGCTCCCCTCTTGCAAGAACTTCCATGCCACCTTGAAATACTTCGCTCCTGGTACTCGTTTCATCTGTACATGAACGACTGTCTCATTCGTCAATGTGACGGTCTCCGTTTCCGATCCCATTCGTTTTTTCTGTCCATATTGCATCTTGAATAACTGAACGACACATGGTGCATCGACTTCGAAATGACAGGTCACCTCGATGATGTCTCCTGTAATCGTGGCGTCTGACCGGTATAACTTTGAAGGCGGATGTTGAAATCCTTGATCAAACAACTGAATGTACAATTTGTCATCTGCCGTCGCTTCTTGAAAATCAAAATAGATACCATCTGTAGCATCCTCAAGCAAGATTTTTTCCTGCGTTCCGAATGGAAAGAACTGATAAATCGCTGGAGGAATACGTTGACTCATACAGGTACCTCACTCATGATGGCATCGACGATTCGCTCTGCTGCCTGTCCATCGCCATAAGGATTCGCGGCTTGCGCCATCGATTGATAGAACACCTGATCCGTCAACAATTGATGACTCATCGTATAAATCATCTCTGGGTTCGTCCCGACGAGCTTCAACGTTCCAGCTTCGACCCCCTCTGGACGTTCTGTCGTCTCCCGTAAGACAAGAACAGGCACGCCGAGCGAAGGTGCTTCCTCTTGAATCCCACCTGAGTCAGTCAGAATGAAGGATGCCCGAGCCGCAAGATTATGGAAGTCAAATACATCAAGTGGTTCGATCAATTGAATCCGCGGATGATGCTCCAAGCGAGCTGCCGCCTCTAGTACGACCGGATTCGGATGAACCGGATAGACGATTTCGATTTCTGGATGTTCATTCGCTAGTCGCTCGATTGCATCAAAAATCGTTGCCAGTTGTAAATGATTCTCACGGCGATGAACCGTCAAAAGAACGAGTTTTCGTCCCGACTTCTCTAGGCGCGATAGGACAGGATGTGTATATGTCGGTGATACAGTCGTCTTCAACGCATCGATGACCGTATTACCGGTTACGATGATTGGCGTCTGCTTGTTCTCAGCACGTAAGTTCATTGCTGCCTGTTCAGTCGGTGCAAAATGATAATCCGCCAACACACCTGTCAATTGACGATTCATCTCTTCTGGGAACGGCGCATACTTTTCATATGTCCTTAATCCTGCTTCCACATGACCGACTGGAATCTGTTGATAGAACGCCGCTAAAGAAGCAGCGAACGTCGTCGTCGTATCCCCATGGACAAGGACGAGATCCGGCTGTTCCTTTTCGAGGACGCGACGCATCGCGTTTAAAATACGCGCCGTCATTTCCTCTAACGTCTGACGCGGACGCATCAAATCCAAGTCATGGTCCGGAGTGATCTCGAACAGTTCAAGGACCTGATCGAGCATCTCTCGGTGCTGTGCTGTAACAACGACGATTGGTTCGACGTCCTGACGATTTTCAAGTGCTTTAACGACCGGCGCCATTTTGATCGCCTCTGGTCGTGTTCCGAATACAAGCATGACACGTTTCATTTACTTCATCCCCTATCTCATTTCATGACGATTGTTCAATCGTCTCGCCCATCATTTGCTGATCCACGGAACCGATCCGTTCCGTTCGTTTCTTAGCTACGTAATGGGAGGCTTGCTTTTTTGATAACTGTTTGTACCAATATAGATATTTATTGTATTCAGCCAACGTTTCGTTCGTCGGACCAAATAGACGTACTTCCCCGTATTCCAACCAAAGGATTTTTGTACAGAAACTCTTTACCTGGCTGAGCGAATGACTGACGAAAAAAATCGTTTTCCCTTGATCGCGGAATTCACGCATCTTATCGAGGCACTTTTCAGTAAACGTTTGGTCTCCGACTGAGAGTGCTTCGTCGATGATCAAGATATCTGGATTAATATGAATCGAGATTGCAAAACCAATCCGAGCGCGCATGCCGCTCGAGTAAGTCTTGACTGGCTGATCGATGAACTCCCCGATGTCAGCGAACTCTAAAATTTCTGGAGTAATCGTCTCGATTTGTCGTTTCGTCAAGCCCATCATCAGCCCTTTTAATTCAATGTTATCTCGCCCCGTCAGTTGACTATTCAATCCACTAGAGATGGCAATCAATGCTGACTTTCCACCCAATGTGACCCGACCGTACGTCGGTGGTGTCACGTTAGCAAGCAGATGCGATAGTGTCGATTTCCCACTTCCGTTGATGCCAACGATACCGACGATTTCTCCCTCTTCCACAGAAAAGGAGACGTTCTTCAGAGCATAGAACGATTTTCCATTCACCTTACCGAACAACACTTCTTTTAGCTTGTCGATCGGTCGGGCATAGAGCATGTACCGTTTCGATACATTCTCAAACACGACATGACCCATCGTTCTCCCTCCTATACGTAATCGATGAAATAGCGTCGGAATCGAATGTGAATCGATGCTCCAACAAGTAAGATTGCAAGCGTCATACACCAGAAGTACACGCCATACCACATATGATCGAGCAGATAGCCCGTTCCGATGAGTGCTGAACGATACCCCTCAATCAAATAAACGAGTGGGTTTAGCATCAACAACATCTTAAATAACGAGTGATCTGGCGGAATCCACATGATTGGCGTTAAATACATCAGCATGCGGATCGCAGATGTCACCATGTTTTGCACATCTCGAATCATCGTCGCAAGTGCGGATAACAATAAGGAAACCGCATAGAGGAATACGACGCCCGCCGGTACGATATATAGGAGTTCAAACGTATGCCATCCCGGGAAGTAACCGAAGGCACACCCTAAAATGATCGTCAAAGCAATCATCGCGAGATGACGGTAGAATTGTGCCAAAATGACATACGCTGGAATCGTACTTAGTGGAAAATGCATCTTCGAGACGAGAGCGACCCGACCATAAATCGACCGGGAACCACTTGGAATCGTACTACCGATGAAGAACCAAGCAATCAATCCGCTGACGAGCCAAAAGACGAACGGAATTCCATCAACTGGATGACCACCACGAATCCCGAAGCCGAATACGACCCAGTAGACACCGATTTGGAGAAGTGGCGTCATGATCTCCCAAAACCAACCAAGGTATTGCATGCTATATTGACTCTTTGTTTCATAAAGCGAGAGCCGAAAGATCAGATATAGATGATCCTTCAACTCTCCCCCAATCGTTCGTATCGCGTTCATATCGCTTTCGCATCCACTTCCGTCACGCGGTGCGTATGCAAATTACCGAAGTTCAGGACTTTGACAGCGTCGAGCGCTTTGACGATCCCTTTCGTATCAAAGAGTAACGGTGTCCGCATGTAGTTTGCGAGACGACGTGAATCAAATTGTTTGAATTCATCGTGGTCGACTAAGACAAGCGCTAGGTCGGCGCCTTGAATCGCCTCCAACTCATCGACGAGTTCGAAACGTGTCGAAATCGAGCGTTCGACGTGCGGATCACAGACAGCGACGTCAAGTCCACGGTCGAGTAATTGTTCAATGACTTCGACAGCTGGACTCTCGCGCATGTCGTCGACGTTTCCTTTATACGTGACACCAAAGACGGCGATTTTTGGACGGACACGCGAACCGACGAGACGAGCTGCTTGTTCGGCAACGAATTGTGGCATCTGAACGTTCGTTTGTCGTGCCGTATGAATGATGCGAGCAAGCGATGGGGCTTTTGCGACGATGAAGTACGGATCCACTGCGAGACAGTGACCACCCACTCCCGGTCCCGGATGATGCAAGTTTACCCGTGGATGCATGTTCGCCATCTCGATCACATCTAAGACGTTGATCTCTAGTTGATGACATACTTGCGTTAATTCATTTGCGAGCGCAATGTTGACATCGCGGAATGTATTCTCCATCAACTTCGACATTTCGGCTGTTTTTGCATCGGTCCGGACGATTTCACCTTGAACGAATGTTTCATAGACGGCAGCCCCTGCCTCCGCACACGCTGGCGTCAATCCACCGACGATTCGGTTATTATGGATAAGTTCATGTAAAATTTGTCCTGGCAACACACGCTCTGGGCAATGGACGACATAAATGTCCTCACCAATCGTAAATCCAGCTGCTTCGATTAAGGGACGGACATGATCATCCATCGTACGTGGCGCAATCGTCGATTCGACGATGACGACATTTCCTTTTTCAAGGAATGGCAGCATGTTGTTGACCGCTGAAATGACATATTTCAAATCACATGATTTATACGTATCGTTCAAGTTCGGCGTTGGAACGGCGATTAAGAAAACATCGGCCCGTTCTGGCGTAAGTGTCGCTCGGAATTTTCCGTTCGCGACGACCCGTTTGATGACATCCTCGAGTCCTGGTTCCTCAATATGAATCGTTCCCGTATTCAGAAGATTGACGATCTGTGGATCGATGTCGACACCTACGACTTCCGTGCCATGATCCGCGAACATCGCAGAAGAAGGTAATCCAATATATCCTAGTCCGATTGTGCAAAGTTTCATTTTGTCATTCCTCCATCGAGTTAGTCATACTAGCCAACGAACGATCTGTGGCTTGGCTGTAACTAGACCATAACGACATTTCCTTTGCTTTCCAATGCTTCTAACCATCTCTTAAACCATTCTTCACAGACCTTACATTTCCAGTGTTTTCTATCGTTTTTGTAAATCTTATGAAGCTTTCGCGAATCCTTCGTGTCTATTCGAATGAAACAAAACGACTCGTCAGGAATCCGCCTTCATTGCACGTGGATTTCCCTTCGAGTCGTTGACTATTTTTCTTATTTTGCGCCCGATTCCATGAAAATCGAGTCATAGACAGCAAGCAGTCGACCTTTTTCTTGCTCCCAGTTGTATTGTCTCCTTGCTACGCTTGCCCGCTCATGCATCGTCCGTCGCAAGCTCTCATCCTTCACTAGACGATTGACCGCCTCGGCGATACTCTGCGGGGATTCGACATCGACGATTAATCCAACTCCTTCTGTATCGACGACACGACGAATTTCTGGTAAGTCGGCCGCGATGACAGGAATCAACGCCGCCATGTATTCGAATAGTTTATTTGAAGAAGCGGAATAATGATTGAAGCAAACGTTCTGGAGGACCTGAAAGCCGACCGTTGCCGCTGCCGTGTAACTGGGTAGTTCAGCAAGCGGAACCTTATCAATGAAGCGGATACGAGACTTTTCCGATGATTGCGTGGCCAGTTGCATCAGTTTCCCTTTTAACTTTCCATCTCCAACGAAAATAAGTGTTCCTCGATCGATGAACGGCATCGCTTCGATGAGTCGCTCTAGTCCACGTCCTTCTTGGATGCCACCTTGATACAATAAAATCGGCTCATCTGGTGCAAGTGCTAATTCTTCGCGTAACGGTCGCGGTTGCGGAATAATCGGTTCGTAAAACGGATAATTGTGCAGGACGGATGGTCGCGTTCCATATAACTTCTGATGGTAATCTGCACGCGTGTCATTTTCAACGATCGTCTGATTGACGAAGTGAAGCAACCAGCGCTCTAATTTCCCTTGCATGCTCCCGTATCCTGTCCGATCGGTCTGGACTTCATGCGAGTCATAGACGATTTGGGCACCACGCGCTGCCCCAATCGCTTGTGGTAACGTATTGACATCGTTCGCATGCATGACGTCATAATCATGCTTTCGGGCAGCACGTGTCATACGAAGAATGCCGAAACTGTTATAGAGGGCGTAACGGATGAATCGACTTCGCATGAGCAAAAAGAGCACGAGCATCACGGGAATAAGCCATGGCGCAAGAAGCGCACCCATCACGCCGATGACAAGTGTCCGTTTTTTCCGTTTACGAAAGAACGGGAGCCACCTCGCAAAAGGTGGCGTCCGATCGATTCGAATGACGCGAAACCCTGACATCGGGTATTCGACTTCTGGAAGTGTGCCGTCATTTAGACAGTATAGGTCCACGCGGTGTCCTGCTTCGACGAGTGCTGTACATTCACGCAAGACACGAGCGTCATTCGTAAACGGATTCCAAACAAACATTCCAATTCGCTTCATTCTGCGACCGCCTTTCGTGACTGCGTTTGTTCGATAGCTTCAAACAAGCGCTGTTCATTTTGTTCCCAATCAAAATGATGTTGGACGTATGCCACACCTGCACGCCCCATCGCTGCACGTTTCTCTGGATTTCGTGATAACTCGAGAATATGATCGACGATCTCCTCTTTTTTTCGCTGGACAGACACGTAACCCGCTCCTGCCTCTTCGATGACATGCGCCGCGTGTCCGGATACCGCTCCGACGATGGCACACCCCATCGCCATGTAGTCGATGATTTTTCCAGGTGTCACCGTATCGAACGCTGTACTTTCGACGAGTGTCGCAAAGGCAATATCACTCTTCGCAAGTTGTTTCAACGCATCCCAGCGTGGCATCGCGTCAAGAAATTCGATGTTCGTCAACCCACGTTCCTTAACGAGTCGTTCGAACGTTTGCTTGTGATAACCGTAACCGACGACTTGAAAACAGATATCTTCCTCTTGTTGAAGTTCCTGTGCGACGTCAAGCAACAAGAACACATCTTGTGCGAGACCGATATTTCCTGTATACACGACGCGGACTTGTTCCGATACTTTTCGGCGTTTGATCAACCACTCATTTTCCTCGATAGAGTTCGGGATATAATGAATTTTTTCCGGTGCAATGCCCCGCCCTTCAATATATGATCGAAACCCCTCACTGTTGATGACCAATTGATCTGCCTGTCGATACATCCACTTTTCAAGCCAGTAGAGCGGCGTCAATAAGAGACGCGAATTCGTGATGCCGACGCCAATCAATGATTCCGGCCATAAATCACGTACATCGAGAATCAAAGGAGCCTTTTTGACGTGTTTCGCGACGACCCCGACGAGTCCCATGAAGATGGATGGCGTCGTCGCATAGATGTAGGCATAGGATTTCGGGTCATGTCGCACTTCTTTTACCGCGAGCACGAATTGTTCCACGAACAAGCGAAGACGCCGCCATAAATTATTCGTCGCCCGGACGTCACGCGGTTGGATACGAGTCACATGTGCCGTATCGAGGCTCGGTTCATCCCAGAACATCGAGTCCGTATAGAGTTCTGCCGTCGGATAGACCGGTTCTGACGTCAACACATGGACGTCACTTCCTGCTTGTTCCATCCGCTTGAAGATATTCTTCATTCGGTTTGCCGCACTCCCGATTTCCGGATAGAAATTTTGACAAATCATCAAGACGTTCATCGACGACTCCGGCGCTGCTTGAGTTGACGTCGGAACTTCCAGTAGCGGACGACGATTTTTCCGAGCTTTGATCGTGCGAGTGAGCGGTATTTTGATTTCCATGATGCATTCGCCTCCAGCAATTCCAGATTTGCCACCAATGATCCTTCGAATCGATCAAGCAGTACGGCATATTGTTCTTCGAGCATCTTATATTGTTCACGCTGTTCCTGTAGTTGCTGTTCATGACGTAGTGATTCCGATTGTACCTGTTCGAATAAATCTGTTTGTTCCCCTAACCGCTGAACTTTTCGTTCTAGATTCTGTTGCTTGCGTTTTAAATCAATGATCGTTGCGAGATGCAATCGTTCCACCTCTTCAAAGGCGTCTTCAAGCCATTCGACTTCCGCCGGTAGAATAGATCGACCGGATCGAGGTTCCGGATAGACTTGAATCGTGATCCCAAGCCACTTGTCAATCCGCTCGATCGTCTCGATCTTACCGAAGGGTGTCAACTGTTCAAGCAGTCGGTTTAAATAATACGTCCGTTTGTGATCCGCATAATCGTTCACTCCAAATGGGACTGTGATGACGAGTCGTCCTTCTGGTGCGATGAACGAGACGGCACGGGCGATAAAGCGCTCTGGCTCCCCGATATGTTCCAGTACTTCCGTCATCAAGACTGTATCGAATTGAATGTCAGGTGTGTACGTCATGACATTTGCTTCATGTAATTCCACTTTTTCTTTTACGGATGCCGGTTCTTCAAGTAATGCTTGTTTGGCCTCGATGATCGCTTCTGGTAACACATCGATCCCGATGACATGTTTCCCTTCGCGTCCGAGCAAAATCGGGACGACTCCACCCGAACAACCAATATCTAAAATGTGCTCTCCTTTTGCTTGTCGAACGATCCAGTGAACACGCGCGCGGACTTTTTTACCGAATCCACCGCCTAACTGATCGTAGTAGGCAGCTCGGATTTGATCCTTGGGGCGTACTGTTTTCATCGATGCCGTCATTTTTGCACCTCCTCGAGTAGTAAGTGTTGAAGTCGATCCGTCTCCTGTCGATCTGCAAGCTCCATGAATCGACGAATCAACGGGTTCGTCAACGTGATTGGTTCATAGAATCCGATAATCGTGCGTAGTAATGCGACACTCGGTGCAAAGTCCTTATCACTGCAGTAGCGTAACTTGACAAGATACCAATGCTCAAAGAAATGCTCGAATCGAGTTTCCTTGTATTCCTCTAGCACTCCATAACGAGCGAATTTCTCAGCTCGTGCCCGCTCTCGGACGACACTTCGTTCAAAGAACTTCACCGTCAATGCATTCACGGTTGACCCTGCAACGGCTGCGTAATAATAATGGATGACTCGATTGACGAGTAAGACACGGTTCGCGCGAAGCATCAATTCTTGGAAGAACAAGGAGTCCTGACCGACCGCACCGACGACTTGTTCCAATTGATGTTCAAGCAGGAAGGTACGACGGACGACGAGTGCTTGAATGCTTTGTACCGCAAACCGATGTTTCAATAGAAAAGCTTTCGGATCCTCACAAACCGTTCGTCCTTGTTTACGAATCGTTGGCAAGGCGATGATGCTCGTCTTCTCGGCAAGCTTTTTCATATGCCCTGCCACAAAATCAAGTGATGGATCTTTTTCTAGTTCTTGAAGCAAAAAGGCATATCGATCACTGAGTACCTCGTTATCCGGATCAAGGAACGTCACATAGTCAGCTCGTGCCATCTCGACTCCTTTGTTACGCGGACGTGAAGCACTACCGCTTCCGCCTGTCTCGAAGAAATAAGTTCTGACATTTCCATAGCGTCGTGCGAGACGCTCTACGGCTTGACGTGTCGCAACATCCGTTGATCCATCATCTACGAGTAAAATCTCCGACTCCATGAATCGATCCATCCGCGTTAGACTGGCGAAACATTTATACGTGAGGTGTTTTCCATTGTTATAGATCGGAACGACGACCGACAGTTGCGGAATCTGATTCGTCGGAACTACCGCCTGCTCGTTCCACTCCAATTGATCGAGCAATAGTGTTTTTCCGTTCAGTTCACCTGCTTGGAACATGTCATATCCGATAGCTGATCGCCAAACAATCGCACCGTTTCGACTACCGCTCATCTCTTGTACATGATACGGATGCTCGCTTCCCTTTCGGACGATGCTGGCATCGCTATATTTAAAGCCATTCACGAGGTCCTCTAAATAATGTTCGCCGTAAGATTCCTCTCCATCCATCCAAGCAACGAGATCGGCTTGATCATAGGTTTGCTCCGTCAACGTATCCGCTGAGACGATTTCATCTGGTGTGAGACTTTGGCGATCGATTGCGTTACGGATGGCTTCCCCATCCTGGGCGACGACGATGAGTAAGCGATGTTTCCGTGTTTCAGGTACTCGTCCAATGAACGCTAGAATCTGATCCATCCGTTCGAAGACTGTATGTTCCGTCATGACGGCACGAAGTCCTTCTGCTCGCAATCGTTCGATTTCTTCTTGCGACGTACGTTCTAAGATCGCCGTCGCCTCCTGTGCGTCATGCACGGTGAAGATGTTCGGAAACTCGTTGTTGACGGCGATACTGTAATTCGACAGGATCAAATTCCCGAGTGCTTGCGACTCATAGACGCGACGAGCACACATCGTTTTACTGTACTTGATGCTATTCAGGTTCAAGACCCAGTCGTAACATTTACTAACTTGTTGTAAAGCATCATAAGGAATCGCTGGTGCGACCCGTGATTGATAGCGCTCCGGAAACTGATAGGCTGGTAAGTCGAGATGATAATTCCGATCCACGATATCGAGTTCGTGCGAAGACTGCATGACCCCATCAAACAACATCTCCGTATCTTTCACGCGCTCCGGATATTTCGCCATCCAGCTACCGGCAAATAAAACGCCTTTCTTACGGCTACGTGTCGCTCCGATTGGATTGTGAATCAATGGATTGATACCAAACGGCATCGCCATAATCCGATCATGACCACATAAGACGCGATATTCAGGAATCATCGCCTCATCTGAAGTCAGGACATAATCGGCAGCTTGCGCCACGTCTTGAAACCGTTCATGATTGCTCGGATCTTCCGTTGATTGAAAAACGACTGGAATTCCTTTGGCTTTGACTTCCTGCATCATCGAAAGCAGTCGTTGGCGTTTCTTTGAATTCGGTGTGGCGACACCTTTCCAATCATCCCCTCGTAACCCCTTCCATGAAGAGACGACTAAAAAGAGATCAATCTCGCGCTCGAAAACTTCTTCGAATGTATGCGCATTGACGTAGTGGAGATGAACGGCATCTTCATAATAGGCGTACATGAATTCCGAGCAGACGATCGCCATCTCGATTGGTCGCTTTTCATAGTAACGCGTCGTCGTCCGGACCGGAATCTCCGAGACATCCAATTGATCTAGTAGTGAAGCTTGGCTATTTTGTCGGTAACGTGTCGTCGTGTTATTAGAAGTTCGAACCGTCGGTAGTCGCAAGACGTCTAGCTGACGGAGTTTTTCGAGTGCATCTTTACTTGCGGTCGTCTCGCTTGTCAGCCGTTTTTTCTCTTCGCGGACCCAGTTCAGTTGTTGCATGATTTGTCGTTTCCATTTTTGATCACTCACACGTAAACACCCTTCCTCTTTTCAACTCTTTCTTAGTCTACGGAAGCAGTTCAAAGGCTACTTGAAGGACTTGCAAGGTTTTTGTAAAGACTTCATGAAGCTTTTTTGGATTTTCCTTACATTCCATTTCAGTCAACCTGTATTTCCTAGGAAATCGACCGGTTTCGCTTTCTTGTCCGTGGAAGTCATTCACATGTTTTCAAAAACGAATCCTATGCACCCTCATTGTTTTGGATTTAAAAAACGGGGAAACATTACTATGTACTGATAAAAGGAGATGACTGGACATGTTAAACGAAAAAAATCATGATTTACCAGATGAAAAGGCAGACGTTGGTCTTCACCCGGACCCTGATCCAGCTGAGACATCAAATCCCGGCATCAAGCCTGCGGAAACACAACATCCGGATCCTGATCCTGAAGAGCTCAAGCGCGATCGAAAAGATTCATGAATCTCACGCCATAGAAAAAGAGGTTGCGGAAATGATTCCGCAACCTCTTTTGGCATGTTTACTTCACTTTTACTAGTAGTTTCCCTGTGTTCGAGCCATCGAACAAGCCAAGGAACGCATCTGGTACACGATCGAACCCTTCAAAGATCGTCTCTTCATATCGTAATTTCCCTTCACTGACCCATTGACCGAGTTGCTCAGCCGCTTCCTTGAATCGTTTGCCATAATCCCCCACTAAGAAACCTTGCATACGCGCACGCGCAATGATTAATTTCGATTGAACACGTGGACCGATGTCCTGTTGTGCGTTATACCCAGAAATAGCGCCGCAGACTGGTACCCGCGCGAATGGATTGAGTCGATCCAGGACCGCATCGCCGATCTCTCCACCGACATTTTCAAAATAAACATCGATGCCGTCTGGACACGTCCGGTCTAAAGCTTCCCGGATGTCTTCCGTTTTGTAGTTGATGACTTCGTCAAAACCAAGATCTACTTTTAAGTGCTGTAACTTTTCGTCACTTCCTGCAATCCCAACTACTCGTGCACCTTTGATTTTAGCGATCTGACCAACGATCGATCCAACAGCCCCTGCTGCTGCCGATACGACAACAGTTTCTCCTGGCTGTGGATTCCCGATATCAAGCAACCCGAAATACGCCGTCATCCCTGTCATTCCGAGAACACCGAGCGCTGTTGAGATTGGAGCGATCTGCTCATCGATTTTACGGACACTTTTCGCATCGACGACTGCTTTCGTTGCCCAATCGAGCATCCCCACGACGACATCACCTGACTTGAACGCCTCACTTTTAGACTCGATGACACGCGCTACGACACCCCCGTGAATCGGTTCATCAATCTCAAACGGTTGCGAATAAGAACGCGTATCGTTCATACGTCCCCGCATATATGGATCGACTGAGATATAGAGTGACTCCAGTGCGACTTGCCCTTCTCGTAAATCTGCTAACTCAAATGATTCATAACGGAATGTTTCCCCTGTTGGTTTTCCGTTTGGTCGTTCCGCTAATACGATACGTTGTTCTGACATGATTCATGACCTCCTCATTCAATGTACTTCTTCACTGTAACAATTCCGTTTCTGAAAGACGAATCCTTTGATCGTTTGGAATTTTCTAACTTTTTCTTGACGTCCTTCTGTTCTTACCGTAAGATAAAACACAATTCACAACTTTTATACTGTTATGCACAAAAGCGTTACATAAGGAGAGGATTTTATGGATTCATCTATTTTGCGTCAGCCACGTCAATTTGCAGTGCATGTTTTAAACGGTCTCAGTATTGGAATTCTCGTTGCCCTTATTCCAGGAGCCTTACTCGGTGAACTCGCTAAGGCATTGTTGCCATATGTGTCCGGAGCCCAACATGTTTTAGACGCAACGACACTCGCGATGCGACTTTTACCAATGGTGATTGGTGTCGCCGTAGCGATGCAATTTAAAGTGACACCGATTGCCACCACGTCGATTGGACTCGCGACGGTCGTCGGCTCAGGTGTTGCGACCCGTGCGGATGCGACATTCGTTTTCGTCGGTACAGGTGATGTCATCAATGCTGGTTTGACGGCAGCTATTGCAACAGCAATCGTCTTATTGATTGGTGAACGCTTCAAAACATATACGGTGCTTGTCATGCCAACGATTTTGATTGTCGGTGCCGGTGGAATTGGTGTTCTGACGTATCCGTTCGTCACACGGATTACGACAGCAATTGGACATGTCATCTCAGACTTCACGGCACTTCAACCCGTCTTGATGGGCATTCTAATTGCGGTCGCCTTTTCCGTTCTCATCGTCTCTCCGCTTTCGACGGTCGGCATTGCAACCGCGATCAGTTTATCGGGTGTTGCTGCCGGCGCTGCCAATCTAGGTGTCTGTGCTGCTGGTTTTGGTCTTGCGATTGCCGGTTGGCAAGCGAATTCACGTGGAACGTCGATTGCTCATTTTCTCGGTTCTCCTAAAATCCAGATGGCGAACTTCATTCGTAATCCATTGATGATTCTACCTGTCATGTGTAGTGCCGCTATCCTTGGTGCATTAGCTGGAATGCTCGGTGTTCAAGGTACACCGTTTAGTGCCGGATTTGGAATGTCTGGTTTAATCGGTCCAATCAATGCGCTACACCTGATGTCAGGAGGATGGACGCTCTTCAATATGACATTCGTGCTTGGTCTTTTTATCGTCTTACCCATTATTCTCTGTTTATTGTTCCATCTACTCTTCCGGAAGTTCCGTCCATGGATGAGCGCAGAACCATACCGACTCGATTTCGAGTAAGTGCATCTTGCTTGATATTTTAACCACAAAAAAGCCAAGCCGACCGTCTGAAAAAATCGACGCGTCTAGCTTGGCTTTTTTCTTCTTTATTTTTCAATCACTGTTAACAAATCAAGCGGTGTCTCGATGACATGATCTGCCGAATTCCACTCGGATGGCGTACCAAAACCATATTGACATAAGACGACCGGCATATGTTCCTTACGAGCCGCTTCGACATCAGAAGACCGATCTCCAATCATCCAGTAAGATCCTTCTCCAAACTCATCGCGGTGAGCGCGTAAGATATCCGATTTTTCTTTTCCATTGACGGATTCTAAGCATTTCGGACTCGTAAAGAACGAACGAATGTCTTGGCTATCCAGCACAAGGTTTAGATAGTGGTTGCCACAATTACTCGCAGTTGAAATGGTATGTCCCGCAGACACTAGCGCTTCTAATAAAGATCGAATTCCGTCGAACAAGACGTTCTGTTCTGCCATCGTCGCTTCTAGATGACCATGTCTTTTTTTACGAATCAACCGAATATCCTCTTCTGAGGCTTCCGGAATCGCCTTACGCCAAAAGGCACTTCCTGCTAAACCATAGCTTGCTTGTACACTTGCTTGAGATGGTTTTGGAAGATGCGGCATGTCCTCCATCGCTCGATGGATTGCTTCTGTCATCTGTTCCGTTGAATCGATCAATGTACCGTCAATATCGAATAAGATAATTGCCATGTTCCCACTCCTTTTAGATCTCTTTTTTTGCTTTTCTCTTTTTTTGAATCAAGTAGCCAACCGTAATCAACACACCTAAACCAATCCAAACTATCGGATGATTGAGATGGTGCAATTTTCGCCATTCATGCCCGACGGCTTTCCCGCCCCAAATGAAGATCGCTGACCAAAGGAAAAAGGAAATCGTCGTCACGACGGTAAACGTCCAGCGTGAAACACCAGTTAGACCGGCACCAATTGCAAATCCGATGCGCCACATTGGAGACAGAAGAAGGATATAGCGTCCCTTCGTCTCCATTTGTGTCTGAAACTGGAGCATTTTTGTTTCCGAAATCCGAAACCATTTGAACAAACGATTCAATAACCGTTCACTCCCGAACTGACCAATCGTAAAGAAGAGGTTCTGACTAATGACGAAGCTCACTACAGCGAGGAACACCATGAATAGCAGATTCGCCTGTGCCGTATGCACGAGATATCCTGCATACGCGAGCGGTACTTCGCTCGGTATGAATGGAAACATGAGCGTCATCATGATCCCGATATAACCGTATGATTCCATCCAGTGGTGTCCCATCTTCGCCCTCCCTCTCTCTTTACCAACTATTTCTAGTGTATCGAACTTTCAAGAGGGCGTACAGGAAACGGCTCTTTTTACATCAGAAAGAGCGACTTCTCATAGTGAAGTCGCTCGAATCATTATCTATTTGATTAATACGCATCCTCACTTTGTACTGGTTGCGTACGGCGCTTTTGTTGTTCATCTTGCCAGTCACTGAAACGTGTCAATTCTTCAAAGACTGTTTTCGTGACGAAAAGGATGACCGCGATATCGTCTGCGAAACCAAATCCGAGTACGAAATCAGGTACGAGGTCAATCGGTGACACGAGGTAAATCAACGCTCCGATTACTTTTAAGATCGTCGTACGACGAATGTTGCGATATTCACCTGACTGGTACGCGCGAATCATATCGACGAACAACGTCAACGGTGAGAAGACGACGGACAAACGAGAGTTACCGTTTACCTTTGCAGTTGCTCGTTGTAACAGCGAGTTCGTCTTTTTCGGGCGATCGATATAATCTTTTGCATCTTCGGCATATTGATTTTGTTGTTTTTCTAATTGTTGATTCGAGAATTTCATTCCTATTTTCCCCCATTCTAAAGTAACTTCAACGCTTTTCTATTTCCCTGTTCCTACGGATGATAATCCTGTCAGGTTTCAGGATATGATGGAACGGTAAAAAAAGGAGAGAAGCGTTACAGAAAGGATGATTTTTATGAATCATGTTAATCAAACCGTCATCATTACGGGAGCCGCGAATGGCATTGGTGCAGAACTCGCCCGCACCTACGCTGCGCATGGCGCAAATGTAGTTCTTGCTGACATCGATCAGATGACAGGAGACGAATTAGTTCAACAAATTGAAGAAGATGGTGGGACGGCTTACTTCTATCACCTCGATATCCAACACGAAAAAGACGTTCAACTGTTGATTGAAAAAGCGATTGAACATACTGGTCGTATCGACATCGTCATCAATAACGCCGGTATCATGATTCGAAAACCCTTACTCGAATTGTCACTTGAGGAATGGGATCGGGTTCATCATACGAACCTGCGTAGTATCTTTTTAACGACTAAGGCCGCTACACCTTATTTGAAACAAAGTAAAGGTGGTGGTCGGATCGTCAACCTGGCTTCGACCCGCGCCTTCATGTCGGAACCGCATACAGAATCTTATGCATCGACGAAAGGTGGCATTTTTGCTCTGACCCATGCACTTGCTGTCTCACTCGGAGAAGACGGAATTCTCGTCAACGCGATTGCTCCTGGTTGGATTGAAACCGGTGACTATCAAGAATTATCACCTGAAGACCACAGTCAACATCCAGCTGGTCGCGTCGGAAAACCAAGTGATGTCGCTCGTGCGGCTCTCTATCTAACACACCCGGATAACGATTTCTTGACGGGCGAAACACTGGTTCTAGACGGTGGGATGACACGAAAGATGATTTATGAAGAATGATTCGGACAGAGTGCCTTTCGGGGCACTTTTTCATTTCACAAAAACTATATTTATACCTTTTTCAAACATTAATAAACGTTCAATTTATACGATGTTACAAAAATATATCTTCTGACATCATTCGGAAATCAATCAATTACATAATGATTATTCCTTTCATATCAACATATTCTATTTATTCTTCTGTTCACGCATCATTATTTTCATAAATTCTTCATACTTTCTGCTAGCTTCTCTTGTATTTTTTTAAAAGAATTGTAAAGTGGATTTTCTGATTTTCTTGTTAGAGTGGGATAGGTAACACTTCACAAGGGAAAGGAATGACGCTTAGTTTATGAAACGACCTTTCGGAAAGTCAATCGGGTTATCGCTCATGACACTTACCTTACTCGCAAGTCCGCTCATGACGACGACTCCCGTCGATGCGGCAAGTTCATATAAAGAGAAACAACAACAAAATCAGCAACAACAATCGAAGCAACGCGAGGCGTTGTCTCAAAAAAAGAATCAATTATCTAAAGCACAGCAACAAGTCTACGCCCTGGATCAACAGATTAATGGGCTGACATTACAAGTCGTCGAGAATCAAAAGAAAATCGACGAAAACACGAAACAGATTGCTCGATTAGAAGATAAGATCGAGAAGTTGCAAAAGAAAATCAAGAAACAAGAAAAAATGCTCGGTGATCGTCTGGCGGTCCGTCAGTCGAAAGCCGATAATGCCCCGCTGCTTGAAGCCGTCTTCGGTGCAAAAGATGTCGGTGATATGATCAGTCGTTTCAATGCCTTCAATACGATTGCGGAAAGCGATGCTTCTTTATTAAAAGATTACGAATCAAACAAAAAAGAACTGGCAGCTGCGAAAGAAGAATTGAAGCAGACACGCCAAGACTTGATTGAAGATCGTAATGTTTTAAAAAAGAAACAACGTGAACTCAAAAAAGAAAAACAAAAACGAACAGCACTCTTGAAACGTCTGACGTCACAAAAGAAAAAAATCGAATCCAACATCCTCAGCCTGAAAGAGGCATCGGCCCAACTGAAGGCACAGGAAGCAGCTGAAAAAGCAGCAGCACGAGCAGCAAAGGCAGCTGCTGCAAAACAATCGGCGGCGCCAGTATCTGTTAGCAAGGCTAGTACGAAAGTCATCTCAAAAGCAAAAGGTAAATTCATCAAACCTGCTCAAGGTTCTATCTCGCAAGGAATGGGGGCAGCAAGCGGAAGTAATGGTTATGCGTACCACAATGGAACCGACTTCGCTGGTCCACTCAACTCGCCAATCGTTGCATCTGCAAGCGGGACAGTCATTTTAGCAAGTTCAGGTGGCCCTTACGGCAACCACGTCTATATCTCTCATAATATCGACGGAAAAACGTATACGACCGTGTATGCCCATATGAATGCCTTGAACGTTAAACAGGGACAACAAGTCAAACAAGGACAGCAAATCGGTGTTCTCGGAAGCACCGGTAACTCGACTGGTCCACACTTACATTTTGAAATCCACGATGGTGGATACAAGTATGATGCGAATGGACGGACGAATGAGCTCGATCCAGAAAGCTTCTTCTAAGTCGATTCAAGAAAAAGGGGCTGACTCAAAAAAGAATGACGCGTCTCTTCACGCCCTTTCCTCAGGCGAGACACAAGCCAGTTTTCCTGCTTCATTTAAGCGGGAAAGCGGGTCTTGTTCGTCTCTGACAACGCACAAATGCGTTTTTCCTGTAGGAGTGGCGTGTGACGCGTCATTCTTTTTATTATGAGATAAGGGGGACAGATTGATGATCTGTCCCCCCTTATCTTTGTAGAGACTGACTTTTGAGTCAGCCTCTTGCTGTGTTCATTAAATTTTGAATTGATGTGTCTGACTGTCAAGCGACGTCGTCGTCGATTCGAGTTCTTGCATCAATTGATGAATCTGTTCGAACGAGGCCTGTTGATCACGCATTGAAGCTGCGATCTCTTCATTTCCGGCTGCAAGTTCTTCCATGACACCACTGACTGTACTGACTTGACCAACGACATGGCGGGCTTGTTGTTTCGAATGTACGAGTTGTTTCGTCACATAATCGAGTGTTTCGGTCACACTCGCTACTTTTTGACGCGTCTCACCGAATGCTTGCTGGACGTGCGTAAAGTTCTCGACCTGGTTCGTCTGCTCCCGCTCCGCTTGCACGAGTGCTTCTTGTAAGACAGCCCCGTCCTGACGAATCGAACGGACGAGTGAGAAGATCGAGCGTGTCGCCTCATTTGTCTCGTCCGCTAACTTTTTGACTTCACTTGCCACGACGGCAAATCCACGACCGGCTTCCCCAGCCCGTGCAGCCTCGATAGCCGCATTGAGTGACAATAAATTCGTCTGCGCAGAGACTCCCGCGACGAGTTGTGCCATCTGCTCGATTTGTTGCGTCTGTTCTAAGAAACCTTCCAGTTTCTGACCGAGTTCGCGATTTTGTTCTGTTGACGCGCGAAGTGACCGTGCTTGCTGTTCCATGACGGAACTACTTTGAACCATCACGTGATCGGCCGCTTGTCCTTCTGCATAAGCGGTTTGTGCACGTTGTTCACTCTCCTCGAAGAGCTGTTGCATATCGGACATCGTACTGACTGTCGTCTGGATATCATCCGACACCGTTTGTGTACCACTCGCCATCTCATTAATCGCATGGGTCATGTTACCAGAAACTTCGACGATGTTCGCGTTCTCCGTCGTCGCTTCCGTACTCATCTGACGAATCGTGTTCGACGAGCGACTGATCGTTCCGATGACCTCATGTAAAGTTCCTTGCATCTGCGCAACAGCCGTCTCGAGTCGACCAATCTCATCTTTTCGACCGGATACGACCAGTTCCTGTGACAAGTCTCCATCCGAAATTTGCTCTGCTGTCCGGACGACACGGCTGATCGGTCGCGTGATACTACGTGCGAAGTACCAATTGTATAAGGCTAGACCAATCAGGAGGAGGAATGTCGCGATTAGGACGGTCCGCGTCAAATTCAATGTCTCCTCTTTTGCCTCACGTTGTAAGACATCATAAAATTCCCCATTTTTCGTATGTAACGTATAGAGATCACTAAGGACACCTTCGATTCGTGCAGCATGGGAGCGAATGTCAATCGGATTCACCGCGTCCGTCAGTTCCGTCCGTTTTGCAGCGAGCGTCTTATACTTCATATCCGCCCGGTTCAACTCTTCTTGAAACGCTGGAATCAAATATGTCTTCTGTAGCTGATTCAAAGCTTGCTCGTTCTTCCTACTAAGAGCCTGAACCTGCTCCGCCTGACTCTCAGACGGTTGGCTTGCCAGTCGGTTCCATGCTGCCTGTTCATATAAGAGCTTCGTTTCGAGTTCTGAAATTTCAACGAGTTGTTTCCCGTAGTCTTCGTTATAGGATTGAATTTGACGGAGTTGGAACAAGGTCCATCCCATCAAGATGACGACACTCAAAATCGTCACTAATGTTGAGAGTAAAAATCGTTTCCGTAACGTCATTGGATCGTCACCTTACCTTCGAGCACGTCTTGTTGCAGCTGCTCTAATTTTTTTCGTTCCCCGTCCGTAAAGTTCGTATTACGGATTGGAGCCAACTGGATTGCCCCTTCTTTGACACCTAGGACGACTTGTCCAGATTGGAGTCCTTTTGCATCCACATCTTGTCCGATTTTCGTAATCGCAAGATCAACTTGTTTTAGCATCGACGTCATGACGGCGTCAGGCGCGATCGGGGTCTGATCGCTATCAACACCGATAGCTTTTTTCCCCTTCGTTTGCGCTGCCTCAAGGACGCCGCTCCCTGTTAATCCAGCAGCTGCATATAACACGTCTGCCTTTTTCTGCATCATTTCGTTTGCAAGCGTCCGTCCCTTTTCGGGCGCCGCAAAGTCCTCCGCATATTCGACGAGTACCTTTGTTTTCGGATTGACGGCTTTAGCGCCAGCTATGTATCCTTTTTCGAACTTCTCAATCAAAGGCGACTTCATCCCACCGACGAAACCAATCGTATTCGTCTTGGTTTGGATTCCTGCAGCGGCACCCGCTAAGTAGCTTCCTTCGTCCTCTTTGAACGTAACCGAGAGTACGTTCGGTAACGTCGAGACGGCATCAATCAAGGCGAATTGTTGTTTCGGATATTTTTTAGCGACGGTCTCAAGATCTGTCTGCCCCATGTAGCCGAGTCCGACGATAACGGTCGGCTTCTTTTTCGCTAACGCTTCGAATGCTGTTTTATAGGTCTTCGTTTCGTTTAATTCCCGGTAATCGATCGACCAGCCTTCCTTCTCCCGTAACAACGCCATACCGCTCATCGCTGCATCGCTGAATGATTGATCGCCAAGACCAACGTCCGATAAGACGACCGCCATTTCCTTTCGCTCCTTGACTGCCCGTTCTGGATCATCGATGACACTACCGCATCCTGCAAGGCTTAGTGTCGATGCCAGTATGATTCCGCTCCACCGTTTCATTCATTCCACATCCTTCCGACATTCTACATCTGATTATCGGAAGCGATGTCTGACTTCTTAATACAAAATTTAAATTCAGAATAGTCCCATAACACAAAAAAACGCCCCTCTAAAAAAGAGGGACATGTCAGATATTCTTAGTAATCGCTATCAGACGTACCACCTGTAACGATTGCGATTCCTGCTGATGCACCAATGCGTGATGCACCTGCATCGATCATTGCTTTTGCACCTTCGAAGTCACGAACGCCACCAGATGCTTTAACACCGATGTCAGGACCAACTGTCTCACGCATGAGACGGATGTCTTCGACTGTTGCACCACCTGTTGAGAAACCAGTCGATGTCTTCACGAAGTTAGCACCTGCTTTAACTGAAAGTTCAGCAGCTGTTTTGATTTCTTCTTTTGTAAGAAGGCAGTTTTCGAAGATGACTTTAACGAGTGTACCGTTTGCCGCTTCGACAACCGCACGAATGTCACGTTCAACTAACTCAAGATCGCCATCTTTTAATGCACCGATGTTTAGAACCATATCGATTTCTGTCGCACCGTTTTGAATGGCATCTTTTGTTTCGAATGCTTTCACTTCTGGCGTGTTTGCTCCAAGTGGGAAGCCGATGACTGTACAGACTTTGACGTCATCATCTGATTTTAAGAGTTCTGCTGCTAACGCGACGTATGTCGGGTTAACACAGACGCTTGCGAATTTGTATTCTAATGCTTCTTTACAGAGTGTCTCGATTTGAGCACGTGATGTTTCTGGCTTCAGTGCCGTATGGTCGATCATTCCTGCTAAATTCATGATTGTTGTCCTCCTTAAGGGTATCCCTTAGACTCTGATTTTATTCTATCACGCAAGAGGTCTGACTTCTATCTTTTTACGCGACTTTTCGAAGCTGTTTTTTTCGAATCCAGACTCCATTGAGCGTAAAGACGATCGCTGCTGTCCAAATACATGTAAACGCCACCATGTGTGTTTTAGTAAACGGTTCATGATAGAGCAAAACACCGAGTCCGAGCGACAAGGTCGGTGCGACGAATTGAAGGAATCCGACCCATGTGAACGGAATTCGTTGTGCCCCGAATCCAAATAACAAAAGTGGCACGGCGGTAACGATCCCGGTCAAGATAAGTCCGGTCATCGTACCGATCGATTCAGTCATCGAAGACGTTCCCTGTACTTGCCAATAGCCGAGGAAAATCAAAGCAAGCGGAAGTGGCGCCATCGTCTCAAGCGTCAGACTGACCGTTGATTCCAGCGGTCGCCGCTTTTTGACGACGCCGTAAAAGCCGAAGCTTAAGGCAAGCGCAATCGAGATCCATGGAAATTCGCCGTAGCCAATCGTTAAAATCAGAACACCGATCGTCGCAAGGACAATCGAGATCCATTCAATCCGTGAGAGCTTTTCTTGAAAGAAGAAGACACCAAAGACGATGCTGACGAGCGGATTGATGTAATAGCCGAGCGACGCCTCAACAATGAATTGATGATTGACAGCCCATATGTAGATGAACCAATTCAAGCTGATGATCAGTCCATTTAAGAAAAAGAGTCGGCGCGTGAACGGATCACGCAATGCCGTCTTCCATTTTCCAAGTGCTTTTTGAAACGACAGTAAGATGAGTAGAAATAGAAACGACCAGATGATCCGGTGCGCTAGTATCTCTTCACTCGGTACATTAGCGAGCATCTTCCAGTAAAGCGGTAAGAGCCCCCAAATGATATATGCGACAAGCGTCGCAAAAAATCCCGATAGATTCACATAATCCCTTCTTTCGTTATGATACCTTCTTCATCCGTATCTTTCCTGCTGATAAACCGCTGATCGTAAACAAAGCAACGGCAATCCAAATGAACAGAAAAGCGATGAAGTGAATCGTCGTAAAGACGTCATTAAATAGATAAATTCCAAGTAGTAGCGTCAACGTTGGTGCAATGTACTGCAGAATTCCGACATAGACAAACGGGATTTTCGGCATCCCGTATCCAAATAACATCAATTGGACTGCTGTTGCGATTCCGAGCATGATGATCGCAATCAGCGCACTCGTCGGCATCGCAAGCGGTTGACTATCTGTCACACCAAGCGTCAAGAGAGCGAACGGGAGCGTGACCAGTGTCTCTAAAAATAATCCGGATAATGGTTCAGCTGCTGCCTTTTTCTTTAGTACACCGTAAAATGCGAACGAGACGGCAAGTGAAAAGGCGATGATCGGAAATTGACCATAACCGAGCGTTAAAATCATCACACCGATGATTGCTGATAAAATCGCAATCACTTGCGGACGCGTCAATCGTTCCTTAAAAAAGATCAAACCGAACAAGACGCTGACGAGGGGATTGATGTAATACCCGAGTGACGACTCAACGATATACCCTTCCCCGATGGCGTACAGATAGAGCGACCAGTTCCCGCCTAACACGAGACCTGCCGCAAGCACGGTATAGCGCTGACGTTTGTTTTGCCATAATTGACGAACGAATTGGAATTTCTTCGTCAGGCGTAACAACAGTGTCACGAAGATGAACGCACTCAAAATCCGAATCGAAACGACCGTCCATGCTGGAATACCAGTTGCAAATACTTTGTAGATCGGCAACAGTCCACCAATCACGTAAGCGACGAATGTCGCACTCATACCCCTTTTATCCACGGTCATCCCCCTTATGTATGAAGAAAGCCGCCAGTGGCGACTTTCATTGAACCTTATTGCCCGTCAAGCGTCGTAAACAACTCGCGTAATTCCTCTTCTGTCAAATCACGCCAAGAACCAATCGGTAAATCGCCAAGCTCGATGTTCATGATCCGAACGCGTTGGAGACGCTTAACTCGGTAGCCGAACTCTTTACACATACGGCGAATCTGACGATTTAACCCTTGCGTCAAAATGATCCGGAATGTCCGTGTCTCAAGTGGTTCAACGATGCATTCCTTCGTTGTCGTACCGAGAATGTCAACACCACTCGCCATCCCTTGAATGAACGTATCCGTAATTGGTGCATCGACGGTTACGATATATTCTTTGTCGTGATTGTTTTCTGCTCGTAAGATCCGGTTAACGATATCACCGTCATTCGTCAACAGAATCAAGCCGTCTGAATCTTTATCGAGGCGACCGATTGGGAAAATCCGCTTCGGATGATTGACGAAATCGATGATGTTTCCTTCGATATCAAGCTCTGTCGTACACGTGATGCCGACTGGTTTATTTAAGACGATGTAGACAGGTTTTGGTTTTGTCTGAAGCGGCTGACCGTCGATTTCGACGACGTCCGTCTCTTCAGCTTGCGAGCCGAGTTCTGCTGTCAGACCGTTGATCGTCACACGACCTGCTTCGACTAATTTATCGGCAGCACGCCTTGAGCAAAAGCCCGTTTCGCTAATGAATTTGTTGATTCGCATGAATGATATCCTCTTTCCTTAATTGAACTGTATTCAGTGTAGCGCATTCCTGAAATGAAAACAAAAAAAGTGGCAAAGAAAACCAGAGGTTCCCTTTGCCCTTTCGATTAGACTGCAGCATCTTTGAGTGTCTGCATGATACGAACGAATTGACCATCATTCATCGGATAGCCCGCTTTCGTGATTTTGACACGAACGAGTTGTCCGATCATTGACTCATCGCCTTCGATTGCAACACGCAGATAGTTATCCGTATAACCGACGAGACGACCGCCTGCTTCTTCCGAGAATTCTTCCGGAATGATTTCAAGCAGTTCTCCCTCATATTTCGAAGCATATTCCTTCGCGAGTTGATCCGATAAGGCGATCAAACGCGCGACGCGTTCTTCTTTGATTGATTCCTCGACTTGATCGTCCATCATCGCAGCTGGTGTTCCTGTCCGTTTCGAGTACGGGAAAACATGCAATTCACTGAACTTATGATCATTGATGAAGTTGAACGTTTCCATGAACTCTTCTTCCGTCTCACCTGGGAAACCAACGATGACATCTGACGTGATTGCACAGTCAGGCAGGACTTCCTTCAAACGCGTAATCCGTTCTCCGAATTCTGCCATCGTATACTTCCGGCGCATACGGCGAAGGACCGTATCGGATGCAGACTGGATCGGAACGTGCAAGTGACGAACGACAATCGGTGAATCCTTCAGGACATCAAGTACCTCGTCCGTGATTTGACTCGCTTCGATCGACGAAATCCGTAAACGTTCGAGTCCATTGACGGATTCGAGTGCTTTAAGTAATTTCGCTAAGTTGTAGTCTTTTAAGTCTTCTCCGTAGCCACCTGTATGGATGCCCGTCAAGACGATTTCTTTATAACCCGCATCAACGAGCTGTTGTGCTTGCTTCAAGACATCTTCTGGTTGACGAGACCTCATGAGACCACGCGCCCATGGGATGATACAGAACGTACAGAAATTGTTACAGCCTTCCTGAATTTTCAGAGAAGCCCTTGTCCGGTCCGTAAAGGCCGGTACATCCAGTTCTTCATAGACTTTTGCTTTCATGATGTTTCCGACCGCATTGATTGGCATGCGTTCTTCACGGAATTGTTCGATGTATCCAATCATTTTATGCCGATCTTGTGTTCCGACGACGACATCGACGCCAGGAATCGCCATGATTTCAGCAGGAGATGTTTGGGCATAACAGCCCGTTACGCAGATGACACTATCCGGATTTTGGCGAATCGCCCGTCGGATGACTTGGCGACTTTTCTTATCTCCGGTATTCGTGACCGTACATGTATTGACGACATATACGTCCGCATGATCAGCAAAATCAACGCGTGCGTAACCAGCGTCCTTGAACAGTTGCCAGACAGCTTCTGTTTCGTAATGGTTGACTTTACAGCCAAGCGTTTGAAAGGCAACAGTTGCCATTTCGTTCACCCTTTCAATTCAAAATGATACGAGACGGCGGAAAGGACATAAAATGGTGCCGTTTCCGTCCGTAAGATGCGGCGCCCTAGAGCGGCTTTTTTAAAACCGGCATCCGTCAAACGTGCGATTTCTGCTTCAGCGAACCCACCTTCAGGTCCGATGACGACAAGAAGAGAATCTCCCTCTTGCAGCCCAGCAAGCGTCGTAGCGAGGACGGAAGCCTCCCCTTGTTTCGCTGATTCTTCATAGGCAACCAGACAAGCCGTATAGTTCGATGCATCCTGTAAGACTTCATCATACGCCACGAAGTCGACCGTCGGCAAGTGGGCACGGTACGATTGTTCCGCTGCTTCCTTGACGATTTTTTCGAGTCGTTCAATCTTTTTCGGAACCTTCTTCTGATCCCATTTCGAGACGGAACGGTCGGCTTCGAAAATCCGTAGATGATGGATCCCGAGTTCCGTTGCTTTTTGGGCAACGAGTTCGATCTTATCACCTTTTGGCAATCCATGGGCGATCGTCACACGAATCGGTAATTCCGTCTCGATCGGTAGAGTCTCTTCGATCCGGGCAGAAGCCGCTTGTTTATCGAGTGCTTCCAGGCGGCACCGGTAAAGACCTGTTCCATCGAGCACGAGAATCTCTCCGCCGACTTCCATCCGCATAACGTTTTTCATATGGTGTGCATCATCTTTCGGGAGATGAAAAACATCTCCCTGACGCATCGAAGGTTCGACGAAATACCGTTGCATGCGCTTATGCCTCCCGTTTCGCGATGATTGCGACCCAGTCCTCAAGCTTCGTCGTCTCGACGATCGTAAATCCTGCTTCTTGCATCGCTTGTACGACCATATCTTTTTTCTGACTAATGATACCGGAAGCGATAAAATGCCCACCTGGTAACGTCAGCGTATAGGCATCCTTGACGAAGAGGAGAATGACTTCCGCTAAGATATTCGCGACGATCAACTCGACCGGCTCACTCAATTCCTTCATCAAATCGCCTTGACGGACCGTGATCTGCTCACTGACGTTGTTCAAAGCGACGTTTTCCATCGCTGATTTGACAGCGACTTCGTCTAAATCGAGTGCAAAGACATCCTTTGCCCCAAGCTTCGCAGCTGCAATCGCTAAGACACCGGATCCTGTACCGACATCGACGACACGATCTTGCTCTTGCAAGTAGTTTTCGATTGCTTGAATGCAAAGAACCGTCGTCGGGTGTGTTCCCGTTCCGAACGCCATGCCTGGATCGAGCTCGATGATCTTTTCATCCGGCTGTGGCGTGTAGTCTTCCCACATTGGGACGACTGTCAGGTGGCGGCTGATCTTGACCGGTTTATAGAATTGTTTCCATGAATGTGCCCAGTCTTCTTCATCTACTTGAGTCAGCGTGACAGCACCCGTGCCAATCGACAGACCGAAGTTCGTCAATTGTTGGATGTCCTGTTCGATGCCTTTGATCGTGTCCGTCAAATCGCTGCTTTCTGCAAGATACGCCTTCACGAGTACACCTTGTGTCGGATACTCGTCTCGTTTCGTCTCATCCCAAATTTCACCGAAGTTATCTTCGCGGTGGGACATCATCTCGAAATCTTCGACGTCCTCGATAACGACTCCGCTTGCTCCCGCTTCATGTAAGATGTTTGAAACTGCTTCGATGGCTTCTTGTGTCGTATGGACACAGATCTCTGACCATTTCATTTCTTGTCACGCTCCTCTGTAGTGATCACCCTGTAAAGAATGTCTTGATCCGGCTGAAGACACCTTCGTGTTGCTCTTCGACACCTTTTTCATCGCTGATTTCATTGAATTCCCGTAAGAGTTCTTTTTGACGTTCCGTCAGATTCTTCGGTGTAATGACGACGACATTGACGTACTGGTCGCCATGGTGACCGGATCGAACGTTCGGCATCCCTTTTCCGCGGAGACGGAATCGTGATCCTGTCTGTGTTCCGGCTGGAATCTTCAGACTGACCTTACCGTGAACAGTCGGCACTTCGATCTCATCGCCCAGTGTTGCTTGCGCGAATGTAAGTGGCATATCCATGACGATATGATCGTCGACACGTTCGAACAGTTCATGTGCTGCGACACGAACGACGACATACAAGTCACCTGCTGGTCCACCGTTGACACCGGCTTCCCCTTTACCTGCTAAGCGGATTTGTTGCCCATTGTCGATCCCTGCTGGAATTTTGACACGGACATCTTTGTTTTTGCGAACGCGACCGGCTCCACGACATGTTTCACATGGCTCCTTGACGATTTGTCCACGGCCATGACATGTCGAACATGTCGTTTGGTTGACGACACGACCGAACATCGTGTTTTGTTCGACGTTGATGTGACCCGAACCACCGCATCGTTTACATGTTTCCGGATGTGTTCCTGGTTTAGCACCCGAACCATGACATGTACCGCAATCTTCTTCGACTGGAATCGTGATCGTCTTCTCGACGCCTGTGACCGATTCCATGAAGTCGATTTCCTCGACGTATTGTAAATCCTGTCCTTTACGTGGTGCGTTTGGATCTTGACGACGTCCGCCACCGAAGAACATGTCGAAGATGTCGCCAAATCCTTCAGCTCCACTGAATCCACCGCCACCTTGTGATGGATCTTGGTGACCGAATTGGTCGTAACGTGCTCGTTTATTGTCATCGGACAACACTTCATACGCTTCCGATAATTCCTTGAATTTCGCATCCGCATCTGCTTCCTTGTTGACGTCCGGGTGGTACGTCCGGGCAAGCTTACGGTACGCGCGTTTGATTTCCGCTGATGAGGCATCGCGCGCGACGCCTAGTACTTCATAATAATCGCGTTTTTCCACGTGCAGTCTTCCTCTCTCGATTCCGATTCATTTCATACTGTTTGATTTTACCGAACTTCGTGCGACATGGAAAGAGCCAAAGCGCGGATACGCTTTGGCTCTCTCTAGCGCCCGAAAAATCGGTCGGATGAATTACTTGTTGTCTTTCTCGTCGACTTCTTCGAACTCAGCGTCCATGACGTTGTCGTCTTGACCACCAGCTTGTGCGCCTTCAGCGCCAGCTTGTTGCTGTGCCATGTTCTCGTAGACTTTTTGTGTCAACTCTTGAACGACTGTCGACAATTCGTCTTTTGCAGAACGGATTGCTTCGATGTCTGTTCCTTCGAGAGCTTTCGTTACTTTTTCTTTTGCAGCTTCTGCTTTTTCTTTATCAGCGTCAGCGACTTGCTCACCGAGGTCTTTGATTGCTTTATCTGTTGCGAAGACGAGTTGGTCTGCTTCATTGCGTAATTCGACTTCTTCTTTACGCTTGTTGTCTGCGTCCGCGTTTGCTTCTGCATCTTTGACCATTTGCTCGATGTCCGCTTCAGTCAAACCGCTTGATGATTGGATCGTGATTGACTGTTCTTTGTTCGTTCCGAGATCTTTCGCAGAAACGTTAACGATACCGTTCGCATCGATGTCGAATTTAACTTCGATTTGTGGCACGCCACGTGGTGCTGGCGGAATATCCGTCAATTGGAAGCGACCAAGTGTTTTGTTATCTGCTGCCATTGGACGTTCCCCTTGGAGGACGTGGATGTCAACAGCTGGTTGGCTGTCTGCTGCAGTCGAGAAGACTTGTGATTTCGAAGTCGGGATCGTTGTGTTACGATCGATCAATTTCGTCATCACGCCACCCATTGTCTCGATACCGAGTGAGAGTGGAGTTACGTCGAGAAGAACGACGTCTTTGACGTCTCCTGTCAATACGCCACCTTGAACCGCTGCACCGAGGGCAACGACTTCATCCGGGTTAACCCCTTTGAACGATTCTTTACCAGTGAAGTCTTGGATTGCTTTTTGAACTGCAGGAATACGAGTCGAACCACCAACGAGGATGATTTTGTCGATTTTGTCTGGTGTCAGACCTGCATCGTTCATAGCACGGCGTGTTGGTTCCATCGTACGTTCAACGAGATCTGCTGTGAGATCGTCGAATTTCGCGCGTGAAAGTGTCATTTCCAAGTGAAGTGGACCTGATGCGCCAGCTGTGATGAACGGAAGGCTGATTTGTGTTGAAGAAACACCTGAAAGGTCTTTTTTCGCTTTTTCAGCTGCATCTTTCAAACGTTGAAGCGCCATCTTATCTTGAGCAAGATCGATGCCATTTTCTTTTTTGAATTCTGCTACGAGATGGTCGATGATTTTTTGGTCGAAATCATCTCCACCAAGACGGCTGTCACCAGCAGTTGAAACAACTTCAAAGACGCCATCACCGAGTTCAAGGATCGACACGTCGAACGTACCGCCACCAAGGTCATAGATGAGGATCGTGTGATCTTCGCCTTTTTCGAGACCGTATGCGAGTGCTGCCGCTGTAGGCTCGTTGATGATCCGTTTTACATCAAGACCAGCAATCGTACCAGCGTCTTTTGTCGCTTGGCGTTCTGCATCGTTGAAGTAAGCAGG
This sequence comes from Exiguobacterium sp. BRG2, assembly GCF_031844245.1. Lineage (NCBI taxonomy): Bacteria > Bacillati > Bacillota > Bacilli > Caryophanales > Exiguobacterium > Exiguobacterium sp. BRG2. Next base: position 123,568 of record NZ_JAUZUW010000001.1, on the reverse strand, counting down.
TACTGTGATGACAGCTTCTGTGACTTTTTCACCGAGGTAGTCTTCTGCTTGCGCTTTTAGTTTTTGAAGGATGATCGCAGAGACTTCTTGTGGTGTGTAGTCTTTGCCTTCAACTTCTACTTTATAGTCCGTACCCATATGACGCTTGATCGACATGATCGTGTTCGGGTTCGTGATCGCTTGACGTTTTGCGACTTCCCCTACTTGACGCTCGCCGTTTTTGAATGCGACGACAGATGGTGTCGTACGGTTTCCTTCTGCGTTAGCGATGACGACTGGTTCGCCACCTTCCATTACTGCAACACATGAGTTCGTTGTACCTAAGTCAATACCGATGATTTTTGCCATGATCTATTTCCTCGCTTTCAATGATTGGAATAATAAAGTGCAAGCTGATTACTCAGCTACTTTAACCATACTCGGACGAATCACACGATCGTGCAATTTGTACCCTTTTTGAAATTCAGCGATGACGACGCCTGATTCGTGTTCTTCGCTCGCTTCTTGAACGACCGCTTGGTGTAAGTTCGGATCGAACGCTTCACCGACAGCTGGAATCTCGACGACGCCTTCATTTTGAAGCGTTTCGACGAGTTGACGTTTTACCATCTCGACACCCGTCAAGACAGATTTCGTCTCCTCGTTTTCCGTCTCGATTTGGAGCGCCCGGTCCAAGTTATCGACGAGTGGCAACAGCTTTTCGACAATCGCTTGTGAAGAATACTTCGCGCGGTTCTCTGCTTCGACACGGTTACGACGCTTGAAGTTCTCAAAATCCGCACGGAGGCGTAATTCTGAAGCTTTTGCTTCTGCGAGTTGTGCTTCGAAGTCTGGCTTCTCGTCTTCGACGAGATCCGCTTGGATGACTTCTTCTTCTGTGACTTCGACGGTTTCAGTCGGCTCTGTCACGTTTTCTTCTTGTTGGAGGTTTTGATTCTGTTCTTTTTCTTCCACTCTGAATCGAGCCCCTTTCTATATTCAATCCAAATTGTTCTTATGCAATTCGGTTTGGAATGCTTGAAGTAGATGGATGATCGAGTTGATTCCCCGGTTGTAATCCATCCGTTTCGGTCCGATCAATGCCAGTGTCCCAATTGAGACACCGTCGACCGAATAATGGGCCCGGATGACGCTACAATCTTTTAATGCATCCATATTGTTCTCACTCCCGATCGTAATCAAGATTTGATTATCGAGATTCGGTCGTAGGAAATCGAGAACAGCTTCTTGCTGTTCGATCAGTTCGAGAACAGGTCTTAATTTTGCGACGTCCTGAAATTCAGGCTGATCGAACATGTTGGCTTTCCCGCCCAAATAAATGAACGGTCGCTCCTCTTGATCCGTCAAGACGAGATCAAGTGCTTTCGAGAGCAATACCGTCTGCTCAGAATGCTCTGAACGGAAGCGACGGATTTCCTCAAGCAGACGACTGCGTAAGGCTGAGAGCGGCGTACCGCGCAACGTCTGGTTCAGACGTTCCATCAGTCGGCTCGCTGCTTCCTGGGACAACGCTTGATTCAATTGCAATGTCTTGTGTTCAACATGTCCCGTCTCCGTGACGAGAACGATGACGACACGACCTTCGGCAAGAGGAATCAATTCTAGATGATGCAGGCGTTGTCCGTCTTCTTTTGGTCCAAGTACAAGTGTCGTGTAATGGGTTAAATCACTCAACAGGTCTGCTGTGTGCCGAATCAACCGATCATTCTCATTCACGGAATGGGCAAAGAGTGATTTCAATGCCTGTGCTTCTTTTGGTGTGATGTTTTCCGGACGAATCAGATGGTCGACATAAAAACGATATCCGAGTTCAGAAGGAATCCGTCCTGCGGAAGTGTGTGGCTTTTCAATCAGACCCATCTCTTCGAGGTCCGCCATCTCGTTACGAATGGTCGCGGAACTGAACGTCACGTCGTCTCGTTTTGAGAGCGTCCGTGAGCCGACGGGTTGAGCAGTCTTGATATAATCATCGACGATTGCACGTAAAATCAACAATTGACGATCCGTCAGCACCTTCTTCACCACCTTATTTTGTTAGCACTCACTTTTAACGAGTGCTAATTACATCTTTTACTATAAGGAATTGTCCGCCCGATGTCAACTGAATTACGTGTCCCTTTGAACAGTTTCCCATTCTGCGATACAGTGAAACAAAGAATGGAAAGGATGAATCGGATGATTGAATTATTGGCAATGGCGGGAGTCTTTGTCTGGCTGTTCATCGCGGTCATCGGAACGACTGCGTATTTTTTAAGGAAGTCGAAAAAATGAGAGAAGCGGTGTTCCACATTTGGGAAACACCGCTTCTCTCATTTTCATTGATTTCAGTTACTCTTATGTCATTGTACTTGCGCTTCGCCGATGAACTCTGCAAAGACTTCGTTCGCTAGCGGAATTCCGGCTGGCGTCAAACGGATATGTGTCTCCGTCTGCTCGACGAGACCGTTTGGCAACAACCGTTTCATGACGTCACCAAATACATCTTCAAACGCTACTCCATACTTCGTCCGGAAACGCTCGAACGATACGCCATCCTTCATTCGAAGGCCGAGGAACATCTCTTCTTCCATCCGCTCAACGTTCGTCAACGGCGTCTCTTTTCGAACCGGTAACCCTTCTGCCTTGATATAGTGCGGAATCGGTGCAATGTTCGCACGACGCGTCTGATTGATGTAGCTATGTGAGCCTGCACCAAATCCGTAGTACTCATCGTTTTCCCAGTAGACGCGATTATGACGACTCTCTTTTCCTGCTTGCGCGAAGTTCGAGATCTCATACTGTGCATAACCACCTGCTTCGATCGTATCGATCATCACTTGATACATCTCTGCCTCGAGATCTTGCGTCGGTAGCGGTAGCTTTCCTTTTCGCTCTTGAATCGCAAAGACCGTATGCGGTTCTAAAATCAATGAATAAGAAGAGATATGGGTGATCGGCAATTGAAGTGCCTGCGTGACATCGTAGCGGACCTGATCGAGCGTCTGATTCGGTAATCCGAACATCAAATCAACGGAGATATTATTAAATCGTTTCGCTGCTGCGTCGAGCGTCTGGGCGACTTTCGCTTCCCGGTGCGTTCGACCGATGCGTTCGAGCAAACCATCGTCAAACGATTGGACACCGAAACTGACACGATTGACACCACCTGTCTTCATAATATCAAGTTTCTCTTCCGATACACCGTCCGGATTCGACTCGACCGTGTACTCTAAATCATCGCCTGTCAGTGGCAATAAGTGTCTCTGGATGATTTCCATCAAACGTTGCATCTGTGGTTCATTTAAAGCAGTTGGTGTTCCGCCACCGATGAAGATCGTCTCGAGATGGTCCGTCGGGTATTGTTTCAACGTCAATTCGATTTCGCGTTCGAGGGCATCGAGGTATTCATCGACGGGCTGATTCTTTAAAAAGACTTTATTGAAATCACAGTAGTAACAAATATGTTCACAAAAAGGGATGTGGACATATGCGGCGCGTATTCCCATTTCGCCTCATCCTTTCTCTATAAAAACCAAAAAGGGGACGCAAGCGCCCCCCACCTGTTTAATCTTCGTCCATGGATAGAACGGACATGAAGGCTTCTTGCGGTACCTCTACTGAGCCTACCATCTTCATGCGTTTCTTACCTTCTTTTTGCTTCTCGAGCAACTTCCGTTTCCGAGAGATGTCTCCCCCGTAACATTTTGCGAGAACGTTCTTACGTAATGCTTTGATCGTCGAACGCGCGACGATCTTCGTTCCGACTGCTGCCTGAATCGGCACTTCGAACTGCATCCGCGGAATCAATTCCTTCAGCTTATCAACGATGACCTTTCCACGTTCGTACGCGAAGTCACGGTGAACGATGAAGCTAAGCGCATCGACGTTTTCGTTATTAAGAAGGATATCCATCTTGACGAGACGCGACTGTTGGTAGCCAATCAATTCATAATCAAGTGACGCATATCCTTTTGTACTCGATTTCAACTGATCAAAGAAATCGTAGACGATCTCAGACAACGGCAATTCATACGTGATTTTGACGCGTGTCGTATCGATATATTGCATATCGACGAATGTTCCACGCTTCTTCTGACACAACTCCATGATCGCACCGACGTAATCATTCGGTGTCATGACGGCAGCCTTGACGAATGGTTCTTCAATGAATTCGACTTTTTGCTGATCCGGCATCTTCGATGGGTTATCGACATGCAAGACTTCACCTGCTGTCGTCGTCACGTGGTAGATAACGGACGGTGCCGTCGTGATCATATCGATGTTGAACTCACGTTCGATCCGCTCCTGAATGATTTCCATGTGGAGCATCCCGAGGAATCCACAACGGAATCCGAATCCGAGCGCTTGTGATGTCTCTGGTTCGAATTCGAGCGCTGCGTCACTGAGTTGTAGTTTTTCAAGTGCTTCTCGTAAATCATTGTATTTCGCAGCATCGATTGGATAGAGTCCACAGTATACCATTGGATTCATCTTCCGGTATCCTGGCAGTGCTTCAGTAGCTGGCTGTTTCGCGAGCGTAATCGTATCCCCGACACGTACGTCGCCGACCGTTTTGATCGAAGCAGACAACGTCCCAACATCACCGACTGTCAATTCTTGCTGACGTAATGGTTTTGGTGTCGCAACGGCAAGCTCCAGAACCTCAAAGTCCTTACCTGTCGACATCATCCGAATCTTGTCGCCGACCTTAACTGTTCCGTTGACGATTCGAATCGATGCTACGACACCACGGTAAGCGTCATAATAGGAGTCAAAGATCAATGCTTCGAGTGGTGCAGACGGATCACCCGTCGGCGCTGGTACTTTCTCGACGATTTGTTCGAGAATTTCTTCAATGCCGATCCCTGCCTTCGCAGAAGTCGGAACGGCTTCAGACGCATCAAGCCCGATGACATCTTCGATTTCTTGACGGACGCGTTCGACATCCGCAGAAGGTAAATCGATTTTGTTGATGATCGGAAGGATTTCGAGATCGTTGTCGAGTGCTAAGTAAACATTCGCAAGCGTCTGCGCTTCGATGCCTTGCGCCGCATCGACGACGAGGACAGCTCCTTCACAAGCTGCAAGTGAACGTGAGACTTCATATGTGAAGTCGACGTGTCCCGGTGTATCGATGAGGTGAAGAATGTAATCTTCCCCGTCTTTTGCTGTATACTTCAATTGAACAGCATTCAGTTTAATCGTGATGCCACGCTCACGTTCGAGCTCCATGGCATCAAGTGTCTGATCTTTCATTTCACGCGATGTCAGCGCGCCAGTTTTTTCTAAAATCCGGTCAGCGAGTGTCGACTTCCCGTGATCGATATGGGCAATGATCGAGAAGTTACGAATACTCTTCTGCCGCTTTAAACGGTCTTCATTCGTCATGTTTAGAGTCACCTTACCTTATTTTCAAACGTACATACGGTTCATTATACCAAAAAGCGCTTCACTGTACTATCTCGTTTTGCTTTACCCGAAAAACAAAATGTGAAGATTCCCTAGACGTCGTATTGCTTTTAAGAAAAACGTTTGCTACAATTGTGTTTGTTCTGTTGAACGATAACTGCAGATATGCGAATATAAATCTCGAATGAGTTTTATTGGAGGTGAATCATCCATGGCTAACATTAAATCAGCAATCAAACGCGTTAAAACAGCTGAAAAACGCCGCGTCGCTAACGTACAACGTAAATCGGCAATGCGTTCAGCGATTAAAGCAGTCGAAACTTTCGCAGCTGAAGGTAACAAAGACCAAGCGGTCCTTGCTTTCGCTACAGCTTCTAAAAAAATCGACAAAGCTGCTGCTAAAGGTCTCATCCACAGCAACAAAGCTGGTCGTGACAAATCACGTCTCGCTAAACTCGTAAACGCACTTTAATTCTTTCCGAAGAATACGGTGATGGGTCGCCACTAGGAGGTATCTCCAGTGGCGATTTTTTTATATGATGTGAAATGGCGGACGAAGGACTCGTGTGAAACGATTCCTTCGTCCGCCATTTGTTGTCCTATTTGTCGTTTAGACGGTCGATCATGACATAGTGAAGACCGATTCCTTCAATCATGAAAGGCTCTCCGACGCGCTCTAGTCCAAGACGCTCATAAAAAGGAAGTGCCGTAATGCGGGCGTTACACCACCAAGCTGTCACTTGTCGTTCTTCCAAGAGACGACGGGCTTCTTCAATCAGCGCCCGACCATACCCTTCACCACGCACTTGTTCACTCGACGCCATTCCACGAAGTTGGTACGTTGCTCCTGGCGCTTGTGCATGTGATTGTTCCGAGAAACTACCGATCGCGACGATTTGTTGTGCTTTTACCCCGCCGAGATGAAACGTCGAGGCACGCGCATCGTCTGGATAAACACACGCTTCACGTGGTTGATGAGGACGCAACACTTCATGCCGTAATGGGATGACTTCTTCTGCTGTAATGAGCTGAACTTTCATGTTTGATTTCCTCCTCTTATAACGTCGCTAAGCGAACGATCAACGCATCAAATAAAATTTTCTTATCACCGCGCCCCGTCTTCATGCCTTCATCCGTCGTCGTGATGGCGATGAGTGCTTGCTCGAGCTGCGCAAACGTAAACCGCTTCGCAGACTGTAATGCCAATTTGATCGCATATGGATGAGCTCCGACTTTTGATGCGATTTGTCGTTCTCCGTACCCTTGTTCTGCTAATCGTTTCGATAACAGCATCATCCGGTATTGGCGTGCCATCAGTCCAAGAAGTGCCAACACTTCCTGTCCTTGTTTTTCTAGGTCGCGAATCAAGCGGATTGCCGGTTCGAGTTGACGCTTCATCAAGTAGTCCGTTAATTGAAAGACGTTGTCCTCTAATGTCCGCGGAACCAACAAATCGACATCCTCGATTTCGATCGTCGGGCGATCTCCTGCGAACAACATCAACTTCTCCAGTTCGTGCGCTAATGTCCCCCACATCTCAGCAGTCAAGAAAATGAGTCGCTCGATTGCCGGACGTTCCATCCGATATCCTTTGTCGTTAACAGCATCCAGAACGAAGCGGAACAACTCTTCGGTCGTCGGTTTTTTTGCCTCTAGTACCGTCGCGCGCTCCTTCAATCGTTTGACGACGGTTTTTCGTTCATCGAGCTTTTCTGCTTCGACGATCAAGACAACGACCGCGTAGTCTGCCGGTTGTAGGATATAATCTGCTAACCGTTCGAGGTTATGTTGTTTTTTATCTTTCGCTCCTGTCAGAAACGTTGCCGGTTTTGCAACGACGACACGGTAGTCGCTTAAAAAGGGTACCGTTTCCGCTTCATCGAGTACTGCATCAAGCGGTTGGTCGTTCAAATCGATTTTCATATAATCAAAGCGTTCTCCGTCTGGCAGAGCCGCTTTCACGATTTCACGTTCCCATTCTTCTAACAAGTGTCGTTCTGTTCCATATAATAAGTATAAATTCGTTAATTTTCCGTTGACGAGCCAAGGAGTTTTCATCATTCCCACCACATTTCACAGTTTGTTCTTAACTTCATCATAGATAATCCTCTTTTATTCCGCTATACTAGAAGCGGAATCTATTAAGGGGGAATGCAGCATGGCACATTCAGTACGCCCACCAAGTGAAAACGCGTTCGAGAACGATATTCAATCAAAACGCAACGATGCGCTCGACTCTGCCGTTGGTTTTGGTGCATCATTCGGCTTCTTCGCAGTCTTGTTCATCATCGGTGTCGCAATTAAGTTCTTAAGTCTATAATCAGTAAAACAGCAACCTTGGGGGGTTGCTGTTTTTTTATTTTATCATAGGTTCACAGCCCGCTGAAGAACAAGTTACACTCCCATCCTCATCCGTTCGAAAGACGATCCGATTTGTTCCGATTCGTTCGAGGACGTCCGGATGCGGATGCCCGTATCGATTTTTTCGCCCGACTGACAAGATGACAATCTTCGGATTCGTCTTTTGCAAGAGTTCTTCACCGGTCGATGTGTTCGAACCATGATGTCCTGCTTTTAGAATATCGATCGGACCAATCGTTAACTCGTCCTCGATTGCTAGTCCAGCGTCACCAGTCAGTAAAACACGTTGCTTGGCGATCTGCGCAAGTAATATGATAGACCGATCGTTCTCTTCTTCTTTTCGTTCAGTCGGTGCAAGCACTTGCAACCAAGGACGAATCGTTTGCCCCTTTTGTACGAACTCGACACGCGTCCCAGTTGCTTCGATCGAACGAATCAAAGCGTTTCGCTTCTCATCCGTGTTGTCATACGCCCCTAAATAAATGGTTTTCACGCGAACTTGACGCAGTAATCCTAGCAGTCCACCGACGTGATCATGATCAGCATGCGTCACGATGAGACCGTCGATTTCTGCTTCTCCTCGTGTGAATAAAAAGGGCGCGACGATATGACTACCCGGATCAAACGGACGGAGCAGTGGATGCGTCGTTTGCTGATAAACACCACCTGTGTCTACGACGAACGTCTCTCCTGCTTTCTCAAGTACGATACTATCCCCTTGTCCAACATCTAAAAACGTGATTTGTTCAGGTACGCGCCACTCGGTGTAGCCCCATGCCGTAAGTAAAAGAATCAGCGGGAGAGCATGCCCCCACCATCTCCGCTCAGCAATGAACCATGCGATTCCTGTTCCGACAACGACGATTGTCAAGACGATCGGAGAAAATGCTGGAACGGCAACCATTGCTAGCGGCAGATCCTCCGCCAGTCGTAACGCTTGATCCATCCATTGAATCGCGTACTGATGCGCGATTTGAAACGTTGAACGAATCGGTAAGAACGGGAGGGTCGCAAGAATGAACGATCCCGGCAGAATCACCCATTCAATCCAGCTACCAATCAATAGGTTTAACAATGGCGACCAAATTGAAACCGTCGTCTGTTCAATCCCCTGTAAAAAGAGGAGGGTTCCAAACTGTGCCCAAGCACTGATCAGCAGCCAGTTCCAAGGACGACGAACCGAACCCATGAGTCGTCTCGACAGCACAAGAAACAGCGTCAGCCCGACCGTCAATTGAAATCCGATATCGTAAATGACAGTTGGTTGAATCGCTAATTGAAAAGCCGCGACCCCCGCAATGACCTCGACCGGATCTAACGGTTTGTGGAAACGACGACCGAGCAACAGAATGATCGCGACAAGCACAGCCCGAGTGACTGGAGGACTCCACTCCGTCAACCATCCGTAAATCGGCAGTAAGATCAGAACGATATCAAGTCGTTTTTCTTTTGTCATTCTGATTTTTCGTAAGACATACAGCAGACTAAATACTAAAAAAGCGATATGTGATCCTGAGATGACGATTGCATGTAATAAGCCGAATTTCTTAAACCGTTCGAGCGTCACTTGATCCATTAGTCGATCCTCACCAAACACAAGCGCTTCGACGTAGAATGCTTGCTTTTGTGGTAACAATTCTTCGATCCGTTTTAGCCATACTTCACGTACCCGTCTTCCTTCTGCCGCATACCCAGGTGTCCGATGACAGGAATCAAATGAACGGACTTCCCACTTTCCAGCGTAACGATGTGTATGCATGAATTGCTGTTCATCAAACCCTCCCGCATTCGATTGTTGGCGGACATCGAGCGGTTCCGTATTTATGCGACAGGAGTGCCCGATTCGTTCGTATCCCGTCTCTTCTTCTGCAATCGTTGCCGTCAATAGAATCGATTGACCGTTACTCTCTGCCTCATAACGAATTCGATCTCCATTACGCTTCCCTGACAAGATGTCAACAGACGAGACGTCGTGCAGTTCAGGTGACAGATGACCCATTCCGATGAATAGACAACTCAGAATGAACAAGAAGAAAAGACGACCGATTGAAAAAGACCATGACTTCATGATCGCAAAGAGCATCAGGAACACTAACCACCAGATCGATTCTTTGATGGCGACAATGAATAAAAGGACGAACAGCGCATGAAGTGGCATCAGTAGACGATCAGGTAGGATTTAAGCGATTCTAACGTCTTTTCCCCAAAGCCCTTCACATCGCCGAGTGATTCATACGTCGCAAATCCTCCCTTCTCCTCACGGTAGGCCAAGATCGCTTCTGCTTTGGCAGGACCGATTCCCGGAACCTCCATCAATTGTTCCGCCGTTGCCGCATTGAGGTCAATCAATCCTTTCGGTATCTCTGCTTTTGAGCGTTTCGTTGGTTTTGGCTGATCTTTCGTCTTTTTTACCGGCACGATGACTTCCTGTCCATCAATGAGGCGTGCCGCGAGATTCATTTGTCGAATGTCAGATTTCGCAGTCGTCTTTGCTTTTTCGATTGCATCCTTCACTCGATCACCGAGGTGGAATTGATAGGGTCCAGGTGCTTCTACCGCCCCTTTCACATCGACCATGATGAGTTTGTCACGAATCGAGGTATCCTTTTCTGCTGGCTCTGCTTTTGCCTCTTGTTGTTTATCCGTTAAGGACGGTTGATCGACCATCGCTTCATTCGAACAAGAGGGTAATGGTACGAACAATAAAATGATGAGTAGTAGGACGACGACGAGACCTGCGATCTGTTGTAAACGTGGAACGGTCAAGACGAATCCCTCCTTTTCCTACGACTCTAACAGGTCGCTACGGACTTCAGGAAACGAAGGAATACGTACTAACCACTCTTTTACAACACGATACGGTATGTTATGTCGGATGAAGGTCATATCATCCATACCGTTACTTTGAATTAGCCTCTGTTTGACGAACAAAAAATCCGTATCCTTCAAGCAACACGAACGTGTATCGCTTAAAGAAGACGGATGAGATCACTTTTACATTTTTTCAGCAACGAAGAAAATCCGCTCGGCTGTCTCAGAAGGAGCATCCGGTCCAAAATCGCCAGTGACCGCGAGAACCCGGAATCCTGCGTCGCGTAACCATGTTACGTATTGTGCTGGAGGATATGTCCGCTGATGATGCGTTTCATCGACACGCTCATAACGACCGTCCTCCTCCTCGATGAAGAAAGTCAGCTCATGGACGACAGAAAGCGGTGCTTCACCAGGATCCGCGAACCAGATATATGAACTTTGCTCCGCATGTGTCGCGTACGTCTTTCCATTGAACAACGTCTCCATCTTGTAAGGAGAGTGTGTATCAAACAAAAGACGTCCACCCTCTTTGAGGATTCCTGAAACATGTGTAAACGTCTGTCTGACATCCTCTTCCGTCCGGAGATAATTCAAGGAGTCGCATAGGATCGTCACGGCATCGACAGGTGTCGGCAATTCGATTTCGCGCATGTCTTGCGCCCAGAATTGAATAGTCAATCCCTCTTCCATCGCTTTTTCCTGTGCGACTTCGAGCATCTCTTCCGATAAATCGATCCCGAGCATCTCATAGTGTGCCGCTAATGCAAGCGTCGCCGTACCCGTTCCACATCCGATATCAGCAATCGTACTTCCAATCGGAACGTATGCTTTGACCCAGTCAACCCATTGATCGTAAGGGACGTCTTGCATCAATTCATCATAGATGTAGGCGAACTGTTCGTATGCCATTAGTTGACCTCGACTTCAACCTTTGGAGCATCTGCCCATAGTTTTTCGAGGTTATAGTAATCACGATCGTCACGGTGGAAGACATGAACAACGACGTTTTCAAGATCCGCCAACACCCAACGTGCCGCATCGAATCCTTCGAGGCGTTTGATCGGCAGGTTATGTTCGTGCGCGACTTCTTTGAGTTCACGCGCGATCGCCTGTACTTGTTTTTCTGAATTTCCTTCACAGATGACGAAATAGTCGGCAACTGGTGAGATGCTCGACATATTCAGGACGACGATATCTTCAGCACGTTTATCGTCGATGGCATTTACGATTAATTGTAATTCTTGTTCGACTGTCATAGGACGGTCCCCTTTCGTTTGGCCGCGACGAAGGCATTATAGGTCTCAATCGTTCGCGGAAAGATGATAGCTTGTTTCGTACATAAAAAATGAATCGTCTGACTGAGTGTTGCGATGACGGCGTCCGTCAAATCCTGCTCGGCTACTTCACGAAGCGCTTCGACACCCGAATAACTACGATTCGGCTCAATCGCATCCGCCACGAAGATGATTTGATCAAGTAACGGCATACCAGGTGCCCCTGTTGTATGATTCGCGATGGCTTGATAAATCACGTCTGAATCAAGACCAAGTTCTCGACGCACAAGCTCCGCACCCACTGGCGCATGAAGTAGTTCGTCATCATAGTCGAGTAAGATCCGTTGATTCAATTCAACGGCAATCGAACGCATCTCATTCGTATCGCGGTATTTTGCATAATCATGGAGCATGGCAGCAAGTGTTGCTTCTTCTTCGTCAACACCATATTTAAGAGCCAAGTGTCGTGCCGTCTCGACGACACCTAACGTATGCACATAGCGTCGCTCAGGCAATGTGTTTTCAATGATTTGACGTGCTTCTTCAAGGCGCATATAGATTCCACTCCTCAATCCGTTGTCGAACGGCTTCCGGTACAAGATAGCGAATGCTCCGTCCGCGCGCGACCCGTTGCCGGATATCCGTCGAAGAAATTTCTAACAATGGCATATCGACCGCTTTCACACGGGCACCACGCGGAATCAGATACCGACTGCCCGGTCGAGCGACGGCACCAAAGACGACTTCCTCGTATAACCGTTCGGCTTGATACCACGTATCGAGACTCACGAGTGAATCTGCGCCGATTAGAAACAGAAACTCATGCTCCGGGTATCGGTGCTTGAGTGCACGAATCGTATCATACGTATAGGAAGGTTCTTTTCGCTCAAATTCAATCGCAGAGACAGAGAAGGCAGGGTTCAATGCAATTGCTTCTTCTACAAGACGGAGACGCTTAGTTGCGTCTGTGACAGTACGTTGTTTATGCGGTGGTACATTCGCTGGTAAAAACCAGACCGCATCAAGTTCGAGTTGTTCCTGCGCTTGTTCGGCAATCAGGAGATGACCGATATGCGGAGGGTCGAACGTTCCGCCCATCAGTCCGATTTTCATCGTGGCAATTCGAGCGTCTTGTTCTCTTTTGATTCTTTATAGAGAACGATGACTTTTCCGATGACTTGAACGAGTTCAGCATTAGTTCCTGCGACGAGTTCTTGTGCGACATCCTTTGGTGCGTCCGCACAATTTTGTAGTACTTGTACTTTCAAGAGTTCCCGTTTTTCAAGGGCATCCATCAAATCAGCACACATCGCTTCGCCGACTCCATTTTTACCGACTTGGAAAATCGGGTTTAGATCGTGAGCTGTCGCGCGTAAAAAACGTTTTTGTTTACCTGTTAACATGATTAAAACTCCTCCAATTGCTTTCGTATCACCTGCTCGCCAAGTGCGAGATCAGGTGCTTGTCCGGTGAAGCGTTCAAATGCTTCAGCCGCTTGTAAGACGAACATCGGGACGCCGTCGAGTGTGTCGAGACCTTTTTCAGTCGCTTCACGCAATAGACGGGTCGGCGTCGGTCGATAAATAATATCACAAATCAAAGCGTTCGTCTCTGTCAATTCGATCGGACGTGCTTCGACATGTGGCGCCATCCCGACAGAAGTCGTATTGATGATGACGTCGTAACTCGTTAAATCAAATGTTTCGTGCCATGGCAAGACGTGTGTTCCGAATTCATCGGCAACCACCCTAGAGCGTTCTTCTGTGCGGTTCGTGAGCGTCACATCTCCCGGTAGCGCAGCAATGATTCCTCGCGCTGCACCGCCCGCACCAAGGACAAGTGTCTTTTGAAATGACGGACGACGTTCTGTCAACGCACGGACGAATCCGATTCCATCTGTATTCGCACCAATCAACTGCCCATTCTTCCAGTATACCGTGTTGACGGCGCCCGCTTTTTGAGCTGCCGGCTCCAGCCGATCCAGGAACGGAATGATTGCTGTCTTATGGGGAATCGTCACATTGATTCCATCTAGCTGATGTGTACGTAATTTTGTAATGATTCGTGGCAATTCATGCTCCGTTACATCGATAAGGTCATAACAGCCGAAAAGCCCAGCCGCTTCCAGCCAAGCTGTATGCAGCTCAGGTGAAAGTGAATGGGCAATCGGATGACCGATGACGGCAAAGCGCATCAGACGAGCGCCTCACGTAAGGATACAGCGACACCTTTCGGGGCGTAAGCAGCGACACGTCCACCTTTTCCGTGAACCGCAACCCACCCGAGTCCACTGAAGACGATATCCGTCTTCATGTTATCGCGGAGGCTGAATTCATGACGGACAAGCGGCGGTAGCATCTCACGCGTCTTTTCGTTTGGCGGAGACAACAGCTCACCGTTGTGGTTCGCGTATAAATCGTCTGCCTTTTCAAGCTTCGTCCGGTGAACTTTCAATTCGTTCGACATGTAGATGACGAATGAACGCTTGTTCCCTTCCATATAGTCCAATCGTGCAAGACCTCCGAAGAAGAGTGTCTGTTGCGGATGGATTTGGAAGACTTGTGGCTTGATCTCTTTTTTCGGTGTAATCAGCTTCAAGTCCTTTGCATCAACATAGTGAGCCATCTGGTGATGATTGATGATCCCCGGTGTATCATACAGGTTACAGTTATCGTCGAGTGGAATGTCGATCAAGTCGAGTGTCGTTCCTGGGAAGTGACTGACCGTGATGACGGCTTCATCTTCTTCACCGAAGCGTTTGATGACTTGGTTGATCAGTGTCGATTTCCCGACGTTCGTACAACCAACGACATAGACGTCGCGGCCTTTTCGATAATAATCGATTTTTTCAGCGAGTTCATCGACTCCGTGCCCCTTTTTCGCACTGATCAGATGAACGTCGACTGGACGTAATCCAAGTTCTTTCGATGCTTGACGCATCCAGTTCATGAGACGGTTCGGGTTGAGTGACTTCGGTAATAAATCGGCTTTGTTCCCGACGAGTAAGACATCGTTTTTACCGACGAACCGATGTAATCCCGGTAACCAGCTTCCATTAAAATCGAAGATATCAACGATTTTAACGACAAGTGCATCTTTTTGACCGATTCCGTCTAAAATTTTAACGAAATCATCGTCCGATAACGATACATCTTGAATTTGATTGTAGTGCTTTAATTTAAAGCAACGTTGGCAAATGACCATTTCACGATCAAGTGCGGATTTAGGTGCGTATCCTGGTGCTTTCGTGTCTTCCGTTTGAATGGCGACACCACAACCAGCGCAGTGGATTTCTTCGATCATATTATGTTGAGCCGCATGCGGGAACGATATCCCTTCTCTTTTCACCGTAGCGCCCTGCTCGCTACTCCAAGAGCGTAACTTCCGACCTCTCGCCGTACATGTTGCGACTGCTGCCTTCCCTTTCATCTACCGATCTGACAGGGTTATTGTTGCTTATCCTGACGAAGTGTTTCGATCGGATGCTCCAGTGCAGAAGGATCTTCCTTGACGCGTTGTGTCAAT
Organism: Exiguobacterium sp. BRG2; assembly: GCF_031844245.1. Taxonomy (NCBI): domain Bacteria; kingdom Bacillati; phylum Bacillota; class Bacilli; order Caryophanales; genus Exiguobacterium; species Exiguobacterium sp. BRG2. The sequence goes on along the minus strand of NZ_JAUZUW010000001.1, from coordinate 108,206 downwards.
TTATAGATTCCTTTGCGTTTCATCCGGTGGAAAATGACACGTTCCATCAGGCGATTGAATTTCGTGACGACACCGTCCGTCTTAACGACGGGTTGAACGTGGATGACTTCGATTCCAACGGAGTTTGCACCGAGTACATCCGTGAAGAGTTGGTCTCCTAAGAAGACGACTTCTTTCGCGTGATAGCCGAATTCCGTCAATGCCCGTTTAAACCCGATAGGAAGCGGTTTTCGAGCAGGCGCAATATAATGCAGTCCGAGTGGATCCGCGAACTTCTTGACGCGGTCTCCGTTATTGTTCGATACGATGATGACGTCAAAACCATATTGATTATTCACCATATCCAGCCAAGCAACCAATTCGTCTGGAGCATCTGCGATATTCCATGCGACGAGCGTATTATCAAGATCGGTCAAAATAGCTTTGACACCGTTTCGTTTGAGCATTTCAAGGTCGATATCGTAGATCGAAGCCACGAAATGTTTCGGATAAAGTCGTTTGAACAAGAATAAAACCTCCAGATAATGGTCTAGCTCTATAGTTAAGTTTAAGAAACAGTTATGCTCTTATCGTTCGATTATAGCACAATCAGGTAGCAAGAGCGACGCACAAAAGAAAACGGAAGGCGAACCTCCCGTTTTCTTAATAATACCGAATCCACAAATAGAGTTGGGATAGGATCAACGTTACGATCGTGATCGGTGCTCCGTAAATCAAAAAGCGCATATAGGTGAATTTTTCACCTTGTCGTGTCGCAAGACCCGCGACGATGACGTTTGCCGATGCACCGATCAATGTCCCGTTACCACCGAGACATGCACCGAGTGCGAGGGACCACCATAAAACATCCACTTTCGCATCTGCTGGTGTAAGTCCGATCCCAGCAGCGACATCATTGATGAGCGGGATCATTGTCGCGACAAACGGAATGTTGTCAATCGTCGCACTCGCGATACCGGACAACCAAAGAACAGCAGTTGCTGTCGTCTGAATGTCACCGCCTGTCAGATCAATCGTCTTCTCCGCAAGATATCGAATGATACCTGCTTCCTGAATTCCACCAACAAGTACAAATAGTCCGGCGAAGAAGAAGATCGTCGTCCATTCAACACGCGCAAAGATTCCTTCCAGCTGATGATCGTTTTCAATCGTTAGCAACATCAGGACGGTCGCTCCAAGAATTGCGATCGCTGGTGCTTCGAGATGGAGTCCGATTCGATCAAGCATCGGATGCAACACGAAGAGTGCAATCGTACTAACGAGTACGACACTACTCCGCGTGACGAGTTTTCGACTGACAATATAACTCTTTTCATCGATTTCCATCAATTTTTGTCGATCTTCTGCCTCGACGTGCAGTTGCTTCCGGAAGACGAAGTACAGAATGCCGATCGTCACGACCGTAATGATCAGGATGATCGGTGCAAGATTCAGCAAAAAGGCATTGAACGTTAAGTGTGGATTCGCGGCACCGATCATGATGTTCGGTGGGTCGCCAATCAAGGTCGCCGTCCCACCGATGTTCGCAAATAATACTTCGGCGAGCAAGAACGGAAACGGCGCGATTTTAAGTATCTTTGTAATCGAGAAAGTGATCGGAACGATCAATAAGACTGTCGTGACGTTATCCAAAAAGGCAGATCCAAGTGCCGTCAATGCGGATAATAGAATCAACACTTTGATTGGGTCTCCTTTTGTTGTCTTCGCCGCACGAATCGCAATATATTCAAACAATCCAGATTGATTGGCAATCGTAACGAGAATCATCATCCCAATTAATAAGACGATTGTTCCCCACTCGATGTATTCAAATAATGCAGTCTCGAGATCCACAATGCCGACGATGACCATCGCGAGCGCTCCAAGCAAGGCGACGATCGCCCGGCTTACTTTTTCACTGATGATGAAGCCATAGGTCACTAAAAAAATGATAAGTGCGATATATGTCTGGACCTGTGTACTTCCGACTTCTGCTAATGCCATTGCCGGCATGATTCATTCCTCCTAAACGTAAGGAGACGCCCCGAACGGGCGCCTCGCTCTCATGAATGCCATTGTCCGAGGCGTTGCCCCATTAAAACTGGTCCAATCGCTTGACTGTCTAACGTCAATGCCTCTTTCGGACAAATCAGGACGACCGTCGAACCGAATGAGAAGTATCCAAACTCATCCCCGCGACGAAGGTCCTTCGACTCGTTCGTCCGAACGATCGAGTTGACGTTCAGTGCGCCGACCATGACATGTTCAAGTGCATGTTTTCCTTGGACGATACGTGTCACGCGACGATAATTCCGTGTCAATGGACGAAGCGCATGTGTGAGACCGATCTCATTCACCGGTGCCGAATCCCGACCGAGCGTATAACTGGTCCGGACCGTTCCGTCCATCGGTACATGGACACGGTGGTAGTTTTGCGGACTCAAGTAAAAGATCATCACACGTCCCCCGACATATTGCTGTGCTTCATGATGGGAACCGAGTAACTCGGATACCGTATACGATTGTCCTTTGACGGTAAAGCGGCTATCAGCCGTCAAGTCGTCAACGACAGACAATATACCGTCACATGGACTGACGAATGCGCCTTCTGATTGATCAATTGGTCGCATTTCCGGTTTGACATGACGAATGAAAACGTCATGTAAACTCGAATACGCTTCTAAATTCCGAGTCGCTTCTGCCATATTCAAATCATATGCCCGAACGAACGGACCGATAAACGGACGACTGATACGGCTCATCGCAAAACGTTTCAGTTGTTTGGCAACAAGCGGGTGTCCATTTAACTCGAACACGCGAGAGTAGAACCATTTTTTAATCATTGAGATCACCGGATGATTCTTCTTTTGAATCCTTTACTTCTTTTCCAGCAAAGAACTCTTTGTAGCTGTCTTCTGTTTGTTCACCAGCTACCCGTCCGACTTCCTTACCGTCTTTAAAGTGAACGACAGTCGGTGTACCCTCGATGCCAAACGTATCCCAAGCCGACTGTTCGACAGCAAGATCGATCTGTTCGAACGGAATGTCTTGTTTTTCACCAAGCGGAACAAGATATGGTTTTACTTTTTCGCAGTGCACGCATCCCGTTTGATAGAAATACGTATAGAATTCGTCACCGGATTTTACTTTATCTGCGACTTGTGTAGCTGTTAGATTGCCATTCTTCGATGCGGAATCATCACGATCCGTGAAGACGAGCAGTAATCCTCCAACCAATACGATCAAGGCGATGACTCCCGCTGTAATCCAGTTCGCCTTGGATTGCGGTTTTTTCGTGTTTTTTCGTTTCGACTTCTTTGACACGTCTATCCCTCCGTCATTCTGGTATAAGCCATTTTTTCTGAATCATTATAGCATGACCATTCGCAAGAATCGTATCGATTTGCAAAGCGTCATCAATCAGTAACAGATCAGCACGTTCTCCGGTCGCTATCCGCCCACCCGAAACGCCATATGCATCCGCGACATGCCGCGTGATCGTCGAGATTGCCTGATCAAAAGCAACACCACGCTCTACTGCATCGCGTACGGCTTGCATCAAGGAAGAGGGTTTTCCTGTATCGATTCGCACTAATCGACCTACATCATCAAACGCCGGAAGACTTGCGCCAGCGTCGCTCGACATCGTGATCTGCTCGGGTGGGATTCCCGCTGCTAAAGCACGAGCAACAGCCTGTCCTGCTGGAATCTCGCCTTCCGCAATGAAAGTTTCCGTCGTACACGTCGTAAAATCGATTCGACCTCCCCGTTTCGCCCAAGCGAGTCCCGCCTCAAAAATCCGTTCACTCCGGTTGATATGCGTCGGAAGGAATTGTCCGATAGGGAGGTCCGTCGTATCAATCACCTCATGTAACAGATCGAGCCCTTGTTTCCCGTCTCCAATATGGACGTTCATCGTTCCCGACACTCCTTTGACCATGCCGGCGATTCGAGCCTCTGATGCTAATCGCGCGAGTTCATGGGCAGTCGGCTGTGTCGATCGGTGATCATTGATGGCAATCTCTCCGATGCCAATCACTTCATTGATGAGGACGATATCATGCCCTGTCGAATGTGTCAGGAAGACGGGTGGCACCATGTAACTTCCGCTCAAGAGAAAGGGACGAATACCGAATGCGGCATATCCTCGTATGTGTGCCAGTAGATCAATTCCGGTTCGCGTCCAGCCATCTGTTCCGAGCAATCCGATGACTGTCGTGACACCGCCTTCGAATATGTCACGAACAGTCAACGGAGCCGTTCGTGTCGCAAATCCGCCTTCCCCTCCTCCACCAATTGGATGTAAGTGTCCGTCGATGAAACCAGGAACTAGCCGTTTGCCGCGACCATCAATTCGGTGTGTAATCAGTGCTTCATCTATGGTGTAGGAACCGATTCCGATGATCTGATTTCCTGCTATGTAGACATTTTGCGGCATCTGTTGCCACATGACCTGTTCGATGACGATCATCGCTCATTCCTCCTTAAGACAAAAAGCGAGCCTATCGTCCAAGTGACGATATCTCGCTTTTCCTTATTCTGCCTTAGTCCCTTGACCAAGACCTAAATCTTCATTGACGGCATCGAGTGCGAAGACGACAAGTGAAGTGACGACAGACATCGCTGTCGCGAATCCAAAGCTATACGATACTGCATCAACCGCTGATACGATGAACACGGCTGTGTTCACGAGTAAGAATGACCAAAAGAATGTAACGAGAAAACGCATGATTTCCCCTCCGTTTCCATAACGTACTATAGAGTTATCCTACGATTTGTAGTATACCATTTTTTAATCTAAGCAACAGCTTTTCTCTAATTTTTTCAAGCGCTTTCTTTTCCTTGAAAAACTTACTCGTTTCATACGAAGGACAATCGCTTCATATGATACAGTAGAATTAACGAAAAGAAAGCGGAGGATTTCATCATGACCCGTCACTTAATTGCTGTCGATCTCGACGGCACCCTTTTAAAGGATGATAAAACGATCAGTGTGGCGAACATCGCTGCGCTTCAACGTGCACGTGCAAACGGTCACGAAGTCGTCATCGCAACTGGACGACCATTTCGTCACGCCAGGAAATATTACGAACAGCTCGGTTTGACGACACCGATCGTTAATTTTAACGGTGGTCTCGTTCATCACCCGCAGAATGTTCATTTTGAAGTCCAGCACCATCCGATTCCACTCAAGACCGTCCAACATATTTTGGAATCCGTCGCTGAAACAAAGACACAAAATATCGTTTGTGAAGTCACGGATCATGTCTATTTTCAATATGATCCAGTCGGTATCTACGAATTTTATACCGATCATGCCTTGTCTGTCACAACAGGAGATTTACGAAAAGTACTTCTTCACGAACCAACGTCACTTTTGATTCATGCTAAAGGAGAACATGTCGATGAGATTCGTTCCGAACTATCTGGTGTCCATGCTGAGACAGTACTTAATCGTCAATGGGTGAAACCTGAATTCATGGTCGAAGTGATGCGAAAAGGTACAAGTAAGGCGGTCGGTCTTGCTCACATCGCGCATCATCTCGGAATTGATTCCCGACAGATCGTCGCGTTTGGTGATGAGGAAAATGATTTAGAGATGATCGAATATGCTGGACATGGTGTCGCGATGGGTAATGCCATCCCTGCGCTGAAACATCTGGCAAACGGCACGACGAAGCGAAACGAGGATGACGGGATCGCGTATTACTTGAGACACGTACTTGGACTCACATGAAAACAGATAAAGAGGCTGACTCAAAAAAGAATGACGCGTCTTTTCACGCCCTTTCCTCAGGCGAGACACAAGCCAGTTTTCCTGCTTCGTTGGAGCAGAAAAGCGGGTCTTGTTCGTCTCTGACAGCGCATAAATGCGCTTGTCCCTGTAGGAGTGGCGTGTGACGCGTCATTCTTTTTGTTACGAGATAAGGATGGCAGATCATCATTCTGCCACCCTTATCTTTGTAGAGACTGACTTTTGAGTCAGCCTCTTTTCATTATCCTTTTCGGAAGTATCCGACGACCGAGTCCGTCGCGACGACGTTGATGAATACTGTCTCGTCCGCTTCCCGACAAATCCGTTCGATATCCCGCAATTCGTGACGCTCAATGACCATCATCAACGTCGCTTTCTCAGCTCGTGAATACGTACCGATCGAAGGAATCTGCGTGATTCCACGAATGATGTGCTGATGCAGAGCCGTCGTGATGTCATCCGCATGATTCGTGACGATAAACATCGTCAAGCGTTGGTTACTTGTATGAATCTCATCGACGACCTTAGAAGTCACGTAGATGAAGACGATCGTATATAAGGCAGTCGACCAGCCGAACAAGGCACCTGCCAATAGCGCGATCAAAAAGTTCAAGACGAACAGATATAAGCCGACACTGCGATCGGAAAAACGGGCAAAGATGAGGGCAACGATATCAAACCCACCCGTCGAAGCACCGAATTTAATCGTGATACCGGTACCAATCGCAAGCAAGACCCCTCCAAACACTGCATTCAGTGTCTGATCACCTGGTATGACAGCATATTGAGGAATAAGGCCAATAAAAATCGTCGTTGCCAGAACCGAAATCAACGTGACGATTGTAAAACTCCGACCTAACATGATCCATGCAAGCACGATCAAAGGGATGTTCAGCGCTAAGAACCAAACGTTTTCACCAAACGCAAACGCTGTATTTTGAAGGACTTGCGTCAAGATTTGGGCAAGTCCTGTAAATCCAGTCGAATAAACACCACTTGGAATCAAAAACCAGTTCATGGCAACGGCAATGACGAATCCTCCAATCGTAGCCACGATCACTTTTAACATACTTTCCTTTACTACTGCTGTCACACGCCGTTCTCCTCTCATTCATAACTATCTTGAAACACTTTAGCACATTCAAATGTCGCCGGATAGTCAAGATTTCCAAAGATTGATGTTCTTTTTCATGATGGCGTTTTCATTTGTGACAAAGGTGTCCTCTAATTCGTGTTACACAAAAAAAGAACCGACTTGGCATCGGTTCTTTTTCATCGTATTTATACTGTCATCGAAGCAGGCACCGTAATCTTTCCTCCTGCCGGAACTTCTACAGTCGTTCCATGAACGTTTAAGCTGAATGCTTCGCCTTCCGTCTGAGTGATTTCGACGGCGTTTGGCTGAACATGGACATGGATATGATGACCGCGCCACTGCATCCGGAACGCATAGCTCGTCCAGCCTTTTGGCAACATCGGCTTAAAGGACAACGTATCGTTCGCTACCCGTAATCCGGCGAACCCGTGGACGATCGACATCCAAGATCCAACCATCGACGTGATGTGTAATCCGTCTTCTGTATCATTGTTGTAGTTATCAAGGTCAAGTCGTGCCGAACGTTGGTACAGTTCGACCGCTTTTTCCTCATAGCCGACTTCCGCTGCAATGATCGAGTAGATACACGGAGATAATGATGATTCGTGAACCGTACGTGGTTCATAGAAATCGAAGTTCGCTTTCTTCTCTTCTAGACTGAAGCGATCCGTCAAGAAGTAGAGACCTTGCAGGACATCTGCCTGTTTGATGAATACAGAGCGAAGGATCCGGTCCCAAGACCAATTCTGGTTCAGCGGAAGATGTTTTGGATCGAGTTCAGCGACCAGGATTTGTTCCTTATCCATGAAGCCATCCTGTTGCATGAAGATACCAGGAGCTGCTTCATCTTTTGGATAATACATCTTCGCGTCGATATCTGCCCACTTCGCCAGTTCCTCATCCGTCAACGCTAATTGATGCATGAGTTCTTGCAAACGTTCTGGTTCTTCTTGTGCCAAATGACGGTGAACGGTCTGCGTATATTCGAGACACCATGCTGCGATCAAATTCGTATACCAGTTGTTGTTGACGTTGTTCTCGTATTCATTTGGTCCCGTCACCCCAAGAATCATATAGACATCCTTATGCGCCACATAATTGACACGGCTTGCCCAATAACGAGCAATCTCGACTAACACTTCAAATCCGTATTGTCCGAGATACGATGTGTCACCCGTGTAGTTCGTGTAATTATAAATCGCATGCGCAATTGCACCGTTCCGGTGAATTTCTTCATGTGTGATTTCCCACTCGTTGTGGCACTCTTCTCCGTTCATCGTCACCATCGGATAAAGCGCACCCTTCATCCCAACATTCTTATCCGCATTTTCTTTTGCTTGCGGTAATTGATTGTGGCGATACTTGAGTAAATTCCAAGCCACTTCCGGTTTCGACGTCGCAAGGTAGAAGTTCAAGCAGTACGCTTCTGTATCCCAATACGTCGCACCACCATACTTCTCGCCCGTGAAGCCTTTTGGTCCGATGTTGAGGCGTGAGTCTTCACCTGTGTAGGTCTGGAACATATGGAAGATGTTGAAACGAATCCCTTGCTGTGCCTCGACATCACCTTCAATCTTCACATCCGCTTCTTCCCAGTGGTGCAACCAAGCTGCTTCATGTGTCGCAAGCAATGGTTCAAAGCCTGATTCGAATGCGACGTGAACCCGTTTCATCGCTTGCTCCAGTAACGCATCGATTTCATGATCGCGATTCGTTACGAGCGCAACGAATTTCTCGACAGTGACACCCTCACCTACTGCGGCTTGTTTCGTGAAACGATTCGCGACGTACTGCGTATTGCCATCGACGACCTCACACCGTGCGCCTTCGACGTCCGTGATCATAGCTGCCGTCACATGCCAATCGAGCTTTTTTGTTTTTGATGTGACATAACCAAACCGTTCTTCAATTCCGTGTTCAACGGGAAGCCAGAACTTCTCATCATAGTTTGAGTCTTCATTCTCAACATCCGCATCGAGATATGATTCAATGATGACCTCTGCTTCGAAATTGACAGGTGTTACCGTATATTGCAAGGCAGCAATTTCTTTATCGACGATCGAGAAGAAACGCTTGGATTCGACTTTTATCTCTTCTTCTCCATGCTTCAACAACATCGCCCGCGTCAACACACCATGTTGCATATCAAGTTCACGTTTGAAGTCGATGACTTCCCACGTATTCAAATCAACAGTTTTTCCGTTGACAGATACTTTCAAACCCATGATGTTGACAGCATTGAGTACTTTCGCGAAGTACTCCGGATAACCGTTTTTCCACCAGCCGACACGTGTCTTATCCGGATAATAAACACCTGCGACATACATGCCTTGATGCGTGTCCCCTGTGTACTCTTCTTCAAACGTTCCGCGCATTCCCATATGACCGTTTCCGATCGATGTCATCGATTCTGCCAATCGATTATCTTCTGGATGAAAACCAAGCTCTGTAATTTTCCACTCATTGACCTCAAAAAGTCGTTTCATCGTCAAGTCGCTCCTTTTTTATGCTACGCATGTCAGTCAATCTGATCATGTAAGCGTTTCATCTATACTCTACATTCTTTATTGTACACATAAAAAGCATCAATGCAATCGTTTGCACGAAAATAAATTTCTTTTTCTGCAACCGCTTCCTTTTACTAGAAATCGACATCCATTTGAATCAAAAAAAGTCTATTTTCAAACCAATCGGTTTAAAAATAGACTTCTGTTTCACGCTTCAGATTTTCCGCCACAAGACTGACGGACGACGAGATAATGTGGAACGATGACGCGCTTCCCATAAGGGGTCGCATCTTCATTGATTTGTTCAATCAAACAATTCGTCGCTTCAAAACCAAGTCCAAAGATATTGATTTCAACAGAAGTCAACGGTGGGCTTGAGAATTCTGCGATGAACAAGTTATTGAAACTGACGACGGCCATTTGATCCGGCACACCGATCCCCATCTCATTCAGGGTACTCATGACACCAAGTGCCATCATGTCGTCACTGACGACGACAGCCGTCGGCGGATGTTCAAGCGACATCAGTCGTTTGACTGCCTCAGCGCCTCCTGTCGTCATGAATGGTGCACTGACGATGTAGGATTCTTGAATCGGGATGCCCTCTTCCATGAGAGCCGTCTTGTAACCCCCGACACGTTCTTGCGTCACAGCTAAGTCCTGTGCGCCTCCGACGAATGCGATACACTCATGCCCAAGTTGATGCAAGTACTTCGTCACTTCGCGACCGGCTAGATAATTATCCGTATCGACATACGTGACATGTGATGAATCACTGAATGGTTTTCCGACGACGACGAACGGAAACTTCGAATCTTGCAGAAATTGAACGACTTTGTCATCCGTACGGGAATACAGTACGACGACACCATCGACACGACGGCCCTGAACCATCGAGACGACACCTTCATATACTTCTTCTTCCGAGACACCTGTTGTCATATATAACGAATATCCATTTTGATGCGCTTTTGTACTGATTCCTCGAATGACCTCCGAAAAGAACGGGTTTTGTAGCGTTTTTGTTGCAGCACTTGGCATGACGAGACCGATCGCTTGTGTCGTTCGATTCGCGAGACTGCGCGCATGAACGTTCGGATAATACCCGAGCTCATCCATCGCCTGCCGCACCCGTTCCTTCGTCTTTTGACTGATGCGTGAACTATTCGCAATGACGCGTGATACCGTCGAGGGTGCGACATTCGCTTCCCGTGCTACATCCTTGATTGTTACCTGCATCCCCTTCACCTCACATTTCTCCTAGTTAAGTATTTTATTTTGTTTGACGTTGCATGCGTTTACGGTGAACGAGAAGAAGTATGAGCGCTAAAATCGGAGCAATCGCACCAATTGCGATGATCGACCACCAGTTGACTTGTGACTTTTCGATGACATAGCTGTTCGCACTATTTGCATCAAGCGTGATCTCATAGGCGTCACCATCTTGACGCACCAAGTCTGAGAATAAAAGTCCTCTTAGACGCTGATCATCACCGACTTCTTTCGCAGACACGCGTAAGCTCGTCTTTTTTTCTCCAAGATTAATCGCGTAAATGACTTTTTGTTGTTTCGTCTCCCGTGAGTAGACTGCCATATGATCGGTTTTTGCGATCAAGCGTTGCTTCCCTGTTGCAAACGCTGGGTAGTCCTGACGCATCTCGTTCAACGTTTTTACGTACTGTTGCATCTTCTTATTTTGATCAAATGTCATCATCATCCGGTTTCCAGGATCCTCACCACCTGGCATCGCCACCTCTGTTCCTTGGTAGACGATCGGCATCCCTGGTGCAGCATAGAGTGCGAACAGCGCTAATCGAAGCTGCCGCTCCTCTTCATCTGCTCCACCAATCTTTGCTTCCGTGATGAAGCGCTTGACATCATGATTATCAATGAAGGTTGCAAGTCCCTTGGCATTCGGATTAAACGTAGTATCTCGATTATAAACTGAATCGAGCTCTTCCGCGGAACCATTTTTGCGAGCAAACTGATCCTTGACTCCATAATAAAACGGGAAGTTCGTCACAGAATCAAAACCTAATTTCGAATAGGACGCGATTTTTCGCGGATCTCCATCGAACACTTCAGCCAACAAGAATAAGTCTGGATGCTTTTCTTTTACTGCTGGGATAAACGTTTTCCAAAATGACGCTGGCACATGGCGAACCGTATCGAGCCGGTATCCGTCTATACCCGTTTCATCGACCCAGTAGTTCGCGACATCAACTAAATAATCCACGACTTTCGGATTTTCTGTATTGAAGTCCGGTAAATCGAACAGCCAGTTATTCTCGACTTCCGACGGGTTATTCCAGTTCATGATCGGTTGATTTTTATGAAACCACTCCGGTTTTTCTTTCACCATTGGATGATTTGGTCCTAAATGATTGACGACAAGATCAAGGACGACCTTGATATCCCGTTTATGCGCTTCTTTGACGAGACGTTTAAACTCTTCCTTTGTTCCGAAGTGCGGATCAATCTCGTAATAATCATCCGTCCAGTATCCATGATAACCATTCGGACGGTTCTTAAAGATCGGCGTCAACCAAATCGAAGTGAATCCCTTTTCCTTGATGTAATCGAGACGTTTCGTCACACCTGCTAAATCGCCACCTTGGAACGCTTTTGGATTTTCGGGATCCGCCTCTCGATCATTACTCGGATCGCCATTCTCGAACCGGTCCACCATGATGAAATACATTCGTTCTTTTTCCCAACCTGCTGCTTCACCCGTCATCGGTTGAAGCCCGATAGACAAGAGAAGCGGCAAGAGGAGAAGCATTATGCCTCGTCTCATGCCGCTGATTTCCCCCTTATGATTATCCTTTCGTTCCACCTGCTGTCAATCCAGACACGAAGAAGCGCTGGAATGCGAAGAAGAGAAGAACGATTGGAACTGCTGATAATACGGCACCTGCCGCAAATAACGTGAAGTTATTGTCGAACTGCTCCGACACCATGTTGTACAACCCGACCGCAAGTGTCTGTTTCTCAGGAGAACGCAGGACGAGCGATGCTAAAATGAAGTCGTTGAATGGTGCCATGAAGTTGAACAATGCGATGACGGCGACCATCGGTTTTGCTAGCGGTAAGATGATTTGCCAGAAGATTCGTAAGTGACCGGCACCATCCATCCGTGCCGCCTCATCGAGTTCTTTTGGAATCGTATCGAAATATCCTTTTGCAAGATACGTATTCATTGGAATCGCGCCACCCGAGTAGAGTAGGATGAGCGCCAGATGCGTATCAAACAATTCTAACATATTAAGCAAGACATAAATCGCAATGATTGCAACGAATTGCGGTACCATCTGCAACACGAGGAACAAGATGAGTGAATTTTTCCGACCGACGAAGCGATAGCGTGAAAAAATGTATCCTGTTAAAGTGATTAGCGCGACGGAAACGACCATCGTGATGACGGCAATCTTGATTGTGTTTAAATACCACATGCCATAATCCGTTTTTGACGGATCAAACAAATCAAAGTAGTGAATCAAAGTCGGATTACTTGGGAAGATATCCGATGTAATACTTTTCCCTGGGTTAAGTGAAGTACCAACGACCCAAAGGAGTGGATAGACGATAATGATGGAGGCGACCGTCAAAATGAGATATGACAACGCCATGTTGATTCGGTTTTGTTTTCTCATATTAGATCATATCCTCATCTTTAAATGATTTTGAACGCTTGAACTGAATAACGGCAATCGTCATGATGAAGAACGACAACACAAGCGTGATCGCTGCTGCGAATCCATACTGCGGGTTCGCGCCAAGCGACAATTTGTAAATCCACGAAATCAAGATATCCGTTCCACCAGCCGATTGACCCGGTACTGCCGGTCCACCGTTGTTGAAGAGATAGATGATATTGAAGTTATTGAAGTTGAACGTATACTGCGTGATCAAGATCGGTGCTGTTGCGAAAAGAATCATCGGTAACGTGATTAAGCGGAATTTCTCTCCTGCTGTCGCTCCATCAATTGTTGCTGCCTCATAGAGATCCTCTGGTATCGACTGCAAGATCCCTGTCGTCAGCGTCATGATGTACGGAAAACCTAACCACCATTGAATCCCGATCAATGCAAGCTTCGTATACGTTGGATCCGTCATCCAGTCGAGACCGTTATCGAGACCAATCGCTGGTAACAATGTCGTATTGAAGACACCGAATGTCTCATTGAACATCGAGCGGAAGATCAAAATCGTGATGAACGCTGGTACTGCCCATGACAGGATCAAGATGGAACGGAAGAACCGTTTTCCTTTGAGTCCCTTTTGGTTCAGTAAGACTGCCAGTCCGATACCGATCGCGATGACACCTGTCGTCGAAGCGACGGTCCAGACAAGCGTCCAACCAAGAACGCTGACGAATGTGTCGCGGAAAATATCAACCGTGAAGATATTCAAGAAGTTTTGAATCCCGATCCAGTCAACCAGCTTTGCTGGCGGCGAGTTGTTGAACTTATAGTTTGTAAAAGCAATCAAGAAAGTAAAAATCAACGGTAAGACGACCGTGAACACTAAAAGTACTAATGAAGGAATCAACATCGCATACGGGAATCCATTATCACGGAAATTCCGAAGTTGCATCTTCAAGGAAGGTACTTCGAGGTTCATGTCGCGCAACTTACCGATTCGATACGCATCGATAAAGTTCCAGACGTAAATGGTGATACCAAAGACAAGTAAAATCAAGGCAATGATGCCCTCGACCATTAGAAAGATCGAGTGATCCCCCCTTACGCCTGGTACCTCACCGAGTGTAATCAAGCCCCAAATCGCTCCGCGATCGCCAGGACCATTTCCGGCTCCTTTGAAGAACAGTTCAAAGTTGACGAGAAAATATGATAGTACGACGACAAAAAATGTCGCGCCTTTAAGGAATTGTTTATTGTATAGTTGTCCTACTCCTGGAATGATCGACATCAGCGCCGCAATCGTGCGGTGGTTCGTCTTTTTTTCAGGCGTTGGATTCGTCGGGTGTGGTGTTGCAATCGCAGCCATCGTCCGTTCTCCTTTCCAAAGGTCATGTCTGACCTCAGGCTTCTCTTCCAACCATAAAGATGAGGGGGAATTCAAGATCCCCCTCTCTTTATCTCTTTTTCATGGATTCACGCGTTCCATTTACGCTTATTGATTGTTAGCTTCGATTTGTTGCTTGATTTGTTTGACAGCATCATCAGCTGATTTTTGTGCATCTTGCTTGTTTGTTGCAACAAGCTGGAGTGCTGCTGCCATTGGTTCCCAAACTTGACCCATCTCAGCGATGTTCGGCATTGGCACACCGTTTTGTGATTGTGCGAAGACTGCTGCTGCGACTTCGTTATCCTTGATTGCTGCATCTTCTTGAAGCGCAGTGACTGGTGGGATCTCATTGTATTTTTCGAACATTGCTTTCGCGTTCTCTTCACCAGTGAGTGATGCCAAGAACTTCTCAGCCCATTCTGCATTTTCCGAGTATGCTGAAATCGCGTATGTTTTTACACCAACGAATGTTTTAATCGGCTCACCGTTTGGAAGTTTCGGAAGTGCTGAAGCTCCGAGGTTGATGCCTTTTTCTTTATAGCTCGCAACTGCCCATGGACCGTTCATGACAGCAACAGCTTTTTTATCGCCGAAGAGTTGGTCAAGTGCTTGACCACCGCCACCACCGATAAGACCTTTCGGGAAGAGACCTTCTTTGTACCACTTGCCGATGTAATCCATACCTTCTACAGCACCTTTGTTGTTCAAGCCAATATCTGCTGGATCCAATTTGCCACCGTTGTCTTTGAAGACATATCCGCCGTAGCCACCGATTGGACCGTGCGCGAAGTAGAAGTTATCCCAAAGCGCGAGGAATCCGTATTTACCGTCTTTCTTTTGCTCAGTTGAGATCTTGTACAGATCATCCATTGAAGCTGGTGCTTCTTTTAATTCATCTTTATTGAAAAGGAGGATTGGTGTTTCAACTGCTTTCGGATATCCGTAGACTTTACCGTCAAACGTTACTGCTGATTTCGCTGTATCGATGAATGGCTCAAGTGCTTTTTCGCCATCTTTGAGTTCTGCGATCAAGCCTTGGTCAACGACTGTACCGATTTGGTCGTGTGGAAGAAGCATGATGTCCGGTCCTTTACCTGCTGGTCCGTCAAGTGCTACTTTCTTCTGCTGATCTGTCATCTTAACTTCTTTGACTTCAACTTTGACGCCTTCTTTTTCTTCGAACGCTTTAGCTGCCGCTTTAGTCGTTTCAGCTTTTTCAGTGTCTTCCCAGATGACGATCTTGCTTGGTTTTTTACTGCCTGAATCTGAAGATGATGATTCAGAATCTGATCCACCGCCACATGCTGCAAGTGCACCGATTGCCATGACAGATACAGAGAGACCTGCTACGAATTTTTTCATTTCCATGATTAAAATTTCCTCCCCAAGTTAACTTATGAATGATAAGTTTTAATGCACAACGTTTGCATAAAGGCACAACCATTTTCTCATGATAACAACCGAGCAATTGTAAGCGTTTTATGAAAACGTTTGCATCACCTTTACATTTTTATTATACAATCTAAAATCCTTTTGACAAGTCCTTTTATTCAATTATTTTCTTACATTTCAAAACTTTTTATTTTTGATTTCATTATTTGAATCAAATGCTGTAGAGAATAAGTACATAAAAAAGAAAACGTTTTCATTTTTATCTTTTGCACAACATGATGCAAACGATTGCATCATACTCTCGACTTTTATCAGGAATCCTTGATTTCACGGGATTGGAATTGACTTTAAGAAAGCGCTTTACTATTCTTAGGTCGAAGACATAATCAATATGATGCAAGCGATTGCGTTAAGGAGTGACTGCCATGTTCAAAGAAGCTGTGTTTCACCGCGCGATGTCTCCGTTCGTCTATAAATATGATGAGCGAACAATCCACATCCGTTTACAAACGAAAAAAAATGACGTTGATCACGTCGATTTGATTTGGGGCGATCCGTATGATTGGCATACCGAAAACCCAGATGCTGCCGATTGGAACTTCGATCCCTCAAAATCCAACTACTGGAATACATTTGAAACACCGATGAAGCGAAGTGGATCAGATGAACTATATGATTATTGGTTCATCGATGTCGTTCCACCCTTCCGTCGTCTACGATATGGTTTCCGTCTCCATGACAGTGCAACAAGCCAAGTCTTTACAGAGCGTGGATGGTTCGATGAAAAACCGCTCGATGATACAGGCTACTATTTCTGTGTTCCTTTCCTTAATGCAGTCGACGTATTCACTGCACCGGATTGGGTCCAGGATACAGTTTGGTATCAAATCTTCCCAGATCGCTTTGCAAATGGCGATGCGACGAATGATCCAGTTGGTACACTTCCATGGAATAGTACGGCACCGACAACGACGAATCTCTTCGGTGGAGATTTCCAAGGTGTCATCGATCATATTGACTACCTTGTTGAACTCGGCATCACTGGTATTTACTTCTGTCCGATCTTCTTAGCAAAATCGAACCATAAATACGATACGATCGATTACTTAGAAATTGATCCACAGTTTGGCACAAAAGAAAAGTTCAAGGAAATGGTTGATTTGTTACACGCACATGGCATTCGCATCATGCTCGATGCTGTTTTCAATCATGCCGGCTTCCACCATAAAGCTTTCGCTGATATTCGTGAACATGGTAGTCATTCGACATACAAGGAATGGTTCCACTTACGAGATTTCCCACTCATAACCGAGCCGCTACCGAACTATGATACATTTGCTTTTGTTCCCGAGATGCCAAAATTCAATACAGAAAACGATGAAGTCAAATCATACTTGCTTCATGTCGCTCGTTACTGGGTCGAGGAATTCGGTATCGATGGTTGGCGACTCGACGTCGCCAACGAGGTTGATCACGCATTCTGGCGTGATTTCCGTCAAGTCGTCAAATCGGTCAACCCTGACACGTATATCCTTGGTGAAATTTGGCATGATTCACAGGAATGGTTGCTCGGTGACCAGTTTGACGCTGTCATGAACTATCCATTTACGAATGCCGCTTTGAACTTCTTTGCCTTAGATAAAACTAAAGCAACTTCGTATGCGAACGATATGTCGCATGTATTGTTCTCAAACACGATGAATGTCAATGAAGTGACCTTTAATTTAATCGGTTCACACGATACACCACGTGCGTTGACGCGTGCTGGCAATAACAAACAGAAGCTTCGTCTTCTCTTGTTATCGATGTTGACGTTCTCGGGTAGTCCTGTCATCTATTATGGTGATGAAATCGGTCTCGATGGCGATCAAGATCCAGGCTGCCGAAAATGTATGCCATGGGATCCAGAGGAGCAGGATCGGAAGTTATTCGCCTATACGCGACACTTGTTACAGCTTCGAAAGCAGCATAAGACACTCGCGAACAAAGGACATATCTCTTTCGTTCATGCGAATGATGAGACGAATACGATCATCATGCGTCGCATGAGCCCGGAAGGATTGTATTATATCTACTTCAACAATTCAGATGTTCCTGTTTCATTGACCGCTCCACAAGCTGGTCGAGGGCTTGATTTATTGACGAACACGCACCAGCAGACACTTGATGTTTCTCTCCCCGCGTATTCTGGAACGATCGTTCAAGTCTTATAACCACCTAAAAGCCTGTATACTCACCTTCTAAAAAAGAAGTTTTGTGTACAGGCTTTTTCTGTATCCGTTCTCCAAGATAAAAACAAGTTAATGAATGCCATCGAATTAGGGTATAGGGTACAGAAAGGAGGACATCCTCTATGGAAATTTTCTTTTACGCTGGTCTCATCCTCATCGGCTTGTTTACGATCAGTTACTTGAGTGAACGATTCCACGTCCCGAGTATTCTGGCCTTCATCTTGATTGGAATCGTCCTTGGATTTTATTACGATCCTCCCGAAGAACTGAAACTCGGAGGAGAAGCGGGCATCATCGTCCTGTTCTTTTTACTCGGTCTAAAATTTTCAGTGGCGGACTTGCTGATTCAGCTCCGTTCCATTTGGAAAGCAGGAGTCATCGATATTCTACTTTCGTTTGGTGGAACAATCCTGTTGACTTTATCGTTCGGTTTTTCTATCGCCGAATCGTTTTTGATCGGCTGTGTCTTGTATGCGACGAGTTCTTCGATTTCAGCTCGACTGCTCGATCGGGAACCGGATAAACATCAGGATGTGAATCGCTTCGTGCTGTCCCTACTCGTCTTCGAAGATTTGATGGCACCGATCCTACTGACGACGGCACCGTTCGTTTTAGAGACTGAGACGTTCTCGGTAGCAAAAATTAGTATCATCTTTCTCGGATTTGGCTTCTTCTTCATTGCTTTAATCATCATGACGTTGTTCATCCGAAGACGGAAACGTCTCGTCGATTCACTCTACCGTCATCCTGATGCCGGCATCGGAATCATCGGGTTAATCTTGTTATTTTCCGGTATCGGTATTTTATTCGGCTTGTCAGAAGTACTTGGCGCCTTCATCATCGGTATTCTGTTAACCGAACTGGATGAGACGCGTTATCTTAAACGACTAGTCACGCCGTTTCAAGACTTATTATTACCATTGTTCTTTATCACGTTCGGAATGTCATTCGAGTTGACTGACGGATTACCGATTGATCTATTTTTCTTCGCTCTTGTCATTTGGGGAGTCGTCTCTAAATTCTTAGTCGGTTACCTCGGCGGAAGGTCCTTTGGTTTATCGAATTATCATGCGATCGAATCTGGCTTTTGTCTTGGTCCACGTGGTGAATTTTCGATACTTTTCATCACGCTCGCTAGTGGTGCATTCGTGACGTTGACCGGGATATACATTTTTGTTTCTGCTTTTCTTGGAATTTTACTATTCCGTATCTCTACAGGATTGACGAACCGTACACATGCGACCGCACGAAAAATCAAAAAGAAATTGAATTAAAAAGACGTCGGTGCCTCGTGCGTTTCCGACGTCTTTCTTCTATATATGTTCTTCGATTCATCGTCCGACAAAAACAGGGCGTTTTTTTTCGATGAAGGACTCAACCGCGTGACGGTGGTCTTCCGTTTTTCCAGCACGTGACTGATAGATGATTTCTTGAGCTAGCATTTCCTCCAAATTATTTTCATAACTCGCTGCTTGCAGCTGCTTAATGTACCCGATCACTTTCGTCGGACGATTCGCTAGCTGACGAGCAAAAGCTGTGACCTCTTCAGCAAATCGTTCCGCTTCAATGCTTCGCGTCGCAAGGTTGAGCGTAACGGCTTCTTCTGCTGAAATCGTATCACCGAGTAACGCAAGCTCCGTTGCTTTTGCCGCTCCGATCAGTCGAGGTAAGAAATACGGGGCACCCGCATCCGGAACAAGACCGATATTAATGAATCCGAGCGACAATTTCGCTTCAGAGTGGACGAGCCGGAAATCACAAGCAAGCGTCAATGATAAACCGGCACCTGCTGCAACACCATTGATGGCAGCAATCGTCGGTTTTTTCGTTTTAGCGAGTGCCCGAACGACAGGATGATAATACTGCTGTAGATATTCACCATGATCGAGCTCAGGCGAGACGTTTTTCAAATCTTGTCCTGCACAAAAACCGCGTCCTTCACCAGTCAAGACAATGACACGTACTTCCTCATCCTGATTCGCTTCTTCTAGAGCGTCTGCCAGCTCTTCTAATAAATTCGACGTTAATGCATTCAGTTGTTTGGGTCGAGCCAGCGTTAGCGTTGCGATTTGATCCTTGACGACATAATGCATTTCTCGTTTCATCAGATTCCCCTACCTTTTAAAAAATGAATGATTGTTCATTATGATGTATTCGTGATATTTTATGAAAATCCTTTTAAATCTCTTTTTTTTCGATGAAAGACAAAAAACCCTCTTTCATTATGAAAATCGAAGGCGTATAGTTTCAAAAAGATAAAGAAACACTATTCGTTTTATGAAACAAAGGGGATTTATTTATGAAAACAGTCAAGCAACCAAGCTTATTCCACATTACGTGGCCATTATTCATCGAGATTGCATTGCATATGAGCCTCGGGATCATTGCAACGTTGATTTTAAGTTATTACTCAGATAGCGCTGCTGCGGCAGTCGGTGTATCCAATCAAATTTTGAATATCTTCATTATTCTCTTTAACATCACCTCGGTCGGTGCAACGATCATCATTGGTCAGTACCTCGGTGCAAGAAAGACGCAAAACGCTCGTCAAACGGCTCGTTCTGCTTTTGCGATTAACTTGTATACCGGTCTAATCGTTTCTCTGACCGTCGTGTTGTTCGGAAGACAACTCCTTGGATTTTTCTCGTTAGAAGGAGAGACACTCGTCTATGGCGAAACGTTCATTAAGATCGTTGGTCTGTTCCTTTTCTTAGAAGCCATCTCATTGACACTGGGTGCGATTCTTCGGAGTCATGGATTCACTAAAAATGCTATGTACGTCACGCTACTGATGAATTTCGTTAGTGCTTTTGGTAACGTCATCGCTGTTCTTGGACTCTTCGGCATTCCCGTTCTCGGTGTTGCTGGTGTCGCTTGGTCGATCGTCATCGCCCGGACAATCGCTGTCCTGGTCTTGTTCTTTGTCGTTTACCGCAAACTTTCTTTACGTTTTACAGTAAAAGACTTGATTCATTTCAATCGTGAGGATGTGAAACGAATCATGAACATCGGAATCCCATCTGCTGGTGAAGGGATCTCGTATCAATTCTCACAACTCATCATCACAGGATTCATCGCAACAATTGGTGAAGCAGCGTTGTCTGCTCGTGTTTATGTATCGAATATCACAATGCTTTGTTTCTTATTCACACTTGCGATCGCGCAAGGAACGCAATTACTCGTCGCACGCCAAGTTGGTGCGCAACAATTCGAACAAGCATACGGACGGGCTGTGAAAACATTGAAGATCGCTGTTTTCGCAAGCTTCATCTCAGCTGTTGCACTTGCTTCATTCGGTTCATCGATTCTATCAGCGTTCACATCGAGTCCTGAAATCATTGCAATCGGTATCCCACTACTTTGGGCAAGTGTCATTCTTGAACCAGGTCGCGCAATGAACATCGTACTGATGGGAACTCTTAAATCGGCAGGAGATGTTCGTTTCCCTGTCGCCATCGGTATTCTATCGATGTGGGGAATCGCGGTCGTCCTCAGTTATACACTTGGTCTTGGTTTCGGTCTTGGTTTACTTGGAATCTGGATTGCCTTCTCTGCTGACGAATGGTTCCGTGGCATTTTCGCCATGAAACGTTGGCACGGACGGAAATGGGTCCAATACTCACTCGTCAAAGGAGAAACACATGAGCAAAACGAACGTCGAGAGGCTTCTGAAGCAGTCTAAGATTGACTTTGAATCCCTCACTTATCCTGTTGATCTTGATGATTTATCTGCTGAAGCTGTCGCTAGAAAGATTAATTACCCCCTTTCGACCATTTTTAAAACCCTTGTTTTGAAAATGGTCGAAAATAAATATGTCTTCGTCGTCATTTCGGGGGAAGAAGAACTCTCTCTAAAGGCAGCGGCTAAAGCATTGCATTCGAAAAAAGTCGCGCTTGTTCCGATGAAGGAGTTAGAATTCCTGACTGGCTATATTCGAGGTGGTGTCTCTGCTATCGGTGCTAAGAAGAATTTTCCCGTTCTTTTATCGGATCGTGCTATCCATGAACCATTCATCATCATATCCGCTGGAAAACGTGGACATCAAGTTCGATTGAATCCTCATGATTTTTTATCTTTCACTCAAGGGATTCTCTTCACAAACGGCTGAATTCCATCTCCTAACTATGATATGATGAGTAGTATCGATGAAGTGGCAGGAGGAATCATTTTGTGGAAAGATCGTGTTCGTAATTCAATACCCAACCTATTTACGTTCGGAAATCTGTATTGTGGTTTTTTAGCCATCGTCATGGCAGCAAAAGGTGATTTTCAAAATGCCACCTTACTAATCGTCATCGCGATGATGCTTGATAGTCTGGACGGACGTCTTGCTCGGATGCTTGGTGTAGCAGGCGACTTCGGAAAAGAACTGGACTCATTAGCAGATATCGTGACATTCGGTGTCGCACCTGCAATGATGGCCTACTATACGTATTTCTATGAATTCGGAGAAGTTGGTTTACTAATCTCTGCTCTGTTCCCGTTATTCGGCGCATTCCGTCTTGCCCGGTTTAATTTATCGGCAACGAATGTGGCATCTGCTTATTTTTCAGGTGTACCGATTACAGCGGCAGGTGGTATTTTGGCCGTCGTGACGTTGTTTAGCGGACGAATGAATGATTTGATGGTTCCACTCGTCTTCACAGGTCTTGCCTTCTTAATGGTCAGTCGTGTCAAGATTCCAAGTTTCAAAGACATTCCCGTCCCGCGCCATACATTTGTCATCACCTTTACATTGCTGTACGTGACGTATGTCATGATTGCTCGTAGTAATGAATGGTCGACTTTTTGGTTCGTCGCTGTTCCGTTATACATCGCGTTTCTCCTTTTCTCATTTATCAAAAAGAAGAAGCAAAAGCAACATTCAAATGGCTGATGACCTCAAGTGGTCTAGTTTCTCGTACGAGAAACTAGACCACTTTTTTTATTGGACCGCTTCTCCCTCGCTCGTTTTCAAGATATATGGGTATACTTATGACAGAAGCTATCACGGAAATGGAGGAATGTCACGCATGGAACAGTTCCATAAACGTCTTTGGATTTTCTTTTCGATTTGGTTTACCATCGGCTTGATCTTAGTCGGATTTTCTATACTACCCCCTTGGCTCGAATGGGCCAACGCCGTTTTTTTATTCGCTTCCGGCTTATACGCTGCCCTCTACTTTTGGCATGTCTTACCGAAGGGACGCCTTGTCATCCCCTTCATCTTCTTTGGTTCGATCATCATCGAGTCGATTGGCGTTCATACCGGTTGGCCGTTTGGAACATATCGTTATGAATCCGACTTTGGTGTGCAATTATTAGGTGTGCCGATTACGATCGGGGCTGCATGGTTGTCGGTCATGGGTGCGAGTCTCGCTTTCTCCCGTTTGTTCTCGTTTCGCTATAGTACACTGATTCTCGTTCCATTGTTTGCCGTTTGGCTCGATTTAGCGATCGATCCTGTTGCTGCTAATGTGAAGTCTTATTGGCTTTGGCAAGACGGTGGCTGGTATTACGATATTCCGACACAGAACTTCTTCGGGTGGTATGGAACGGCGCTCGTCTTTTCCTTTTTTATCAGTCGCTATCAAGTTAAGGCGACGGATGCCTCACTCGAGCAAAACAACCAATATCTCTTTTTAATGTTGCACACCTTATTCGGCGTAACGGCAGGAGTTTCTAGTCTCTATGGCGTCACTTTGATCAGCTTAAGTGCATTCATCATCTACTTCATTGTGAAACGAGGGGTTATCGTTGAAAGAAGCAAACAAAAGCAAATTAGCTGAGACCGTATTTCATACGTATGTCGATCATGCTTTGATTCAGCGTCATTTTCATCGTGTTTTATACCGCGCAGACGATCTACCCGTCCCAGGGCTCATGCTTGCTACGCATAGTTCTTGGTGGGATGGCATGATTCTCTTTCATTTAGATCAAACCTGTTTCCGTCATGATCCGTATGTCATGATTGACCAGGCAGGACTCGCCCGTTTTCCATTCTTCTCCCGTCTCGGAGCTTTCTCTGTCGACCGGACATCGTTCTCTGATATCAAGACAAGCCTTCAATATGCAAAAGCACAACTCCAAAACGGAAGCAGCGTCTGGATGTTTCCTCAAGGTGAGGAACGGCATCAAGAAGAACGACCGATGCATTTAGCAAGTGGAGCAACGCAATTAATGCGTCATGCGGATACCGTGTCTCTCGTCGCCTTCTACTATTCGTACGGACATGAACAGCAACCGGATGTCTATGTAAGGACGCGTCGCTTTTATCCATTGTCTGACGAACGATCCAGTGTCCAAGTAAAACGTCTGACAGTAGAGCTAACAGCACTATATGACGACATACGAGCAGATGCGATGGCAGAGCGTGTTGATTTGTATCGCTGTATCTCAAAACGAAGGGAACCACTCCCTGCGCGAACGGAACGCTGGTTACGGGCACTTCGGTCATGAGTTGGTTCTTTTTTTTCTTCGCTCTAGCTGTCTGTCTCTACACATGGGTCAATTTAGCTTTTTTACCTCGATTAACGGATGCCGTTCAACCAGATAGTCTAGCAATCTGCATCCCGTTACGTAACGAGGAGCGCAATGTACGAAAATTATTAGACGCACTGGAACCAGCTTTGACATCAGGGATGCACGTCTACTTATATGAAGATCGTTCGACCGATCGGACGCGTGAGTTATTGCTCGATCGGATTGGTCAAGACAATCGTTTTACGGTGATTGATGGTCTTCCCTTACCAGTAGGCTGGGCAGGAAAGGTCCATGCGTGTCATCAACTCGCGAGACGAACGACAGAGGACTATCTATTATTTCTCGATGCTGATGTGACACTGACACCTGATGCAATCTGTCGCTTATACGGAACGTTACGAACAGAACGAGCCGTGTTTCTTTCCGGTTTTCCGTCATTTCCTGTACCGACGTTTCTCGGGAAGTGTTTGATTCCGATACAACATGTTCTTATCGCACAGCATCTTCCGATTCCGTTTCGCAAGGTGAAACATCCGGCTTTTGCCGCTGCGAACGGTATGGTCGTCCTCGTCGAACGACAGGCTTACGAACAAGTCGGTGGACATGACAGTATTCGAACGGCTCTTGTGGACGACCTAGAGCTTTGTCGTACATTTAAACGACATGGATGGACAACGACACTTGTCGAAGTCGCCCCAGTTGTTTCTTGCGACATGTACGCCACGAATGAAGAGGTCTGGCAAGGTTTTCTAAAGAATGTCTTTCGTGGGATGAACGATTCCTACACCGTCGGATCATACTTTCTACTCTTTTACTTGATTCAAGCAAGCATCCTTCCTTATCTCATCATCCATCCTTCTTGGCAGATGGGTGCCGCGTTATTCCTTCTCTATATGGCGCGGTTACGGATCGATGGTGCAGCGCGGATTCGACATGTTTGGTGGCTTCATCCACTGGCGGTACTCCTTTATGTCATCTTGCTAGCCAGTGCGATGATTCGAAGCTTTAGGAAACGGGAAATCACATGGAAGGGTCGAACCTATTCATAAGGAGGAATCAATAGTATGAAACATATAGCTGTCATCGGAGCCGGTCTTGGTGGACTCAGCGCCGCCATTTCATTAGCTGCAAAAGGGTTTCGTGTCACTGTCGTCGAGCGTAATGCACATATTGGCGGCAAGATGATGCCGATCGTCACAGAAGGACATCGCTTCGACTTCGGACCGAATACGATTACAATGCCGGAAGTCTTTCAGTCTGTCATTCTCGAATCCGGTGCGGATCCTGATGAATACTTTACATTTACGAAACTCGAGCGCCATACGATCAATCACTTTTCAGACGGACGCACGTTAACCTTTTCGTCTGGGCGCGAAGCGATGCGAACAGAAGTAGATCGTTTCACGAACGGTCAGTTGGCGAAGAACGATATTACCGGTTACCAAGAGGAAGTCGCGAAGTTGCATACGATCGCCAAACGACAATTTTTCACAAATATCGATTCATATGTCCGCCCTTCCCTTTGGCGTGACATGCTAAAAGTGCATCCCTTTCAAAGTCTCCATGGACTGCATAAACACTACTTTAAGGATAAAGAGTTAATTCAGGCACTTGATCGTTATGCGACATATATCGGGAGCAGTCCGTATCAAACACCTGCTACCTTCAGTTTAATCGCTCATTTAGAATTGAATGACGGCGTCTACTTCACGAATGGCGGCAATACAGCAATCGCAGAAGGATTCGCTCGACGTGCAAAAGAACTCGGTGTCGTCTTCCGGCTTGGAGATGAGGTGACCCAGATCGAAGTCGTCGATGGACAAGCAACGGAAATTGAATTGAATCACTTGGAATATCTCCCGGTTGACTTCGTCGTCATGAACGGTGATTTGTTGACACAATATCCACGCCTGATCTCAGAAACCGCACGACCTGATTTTAAAAATCCGACGCCTGCTCAAGTCGAACCGTCCATTTCTGCCTATGTCCGTTGTATCGGTCTCTCACGTCGGATCGAAGGACTGGCTCATCATAACGTCTTCTTCTCTTCAGATTACGAAGCAGAGTTCAAAGCACTTTTTGATGAAAAACGTTATGCGGAGGAACCGACGATCTATATCTCCAATTCTTCCGTCACAGCCCCAGAAATGGGACAAGCGGGTGACAATCTGTTTGTACTCGTCAACGCGCCTGCGACAGATACTGGACATGCGATTGATTTTGATACGTATGATCAACTGATCAATCAACGGTTGCAGTCGTTTGGAATTGATATTTCATCAGATGTCGTCTACGAACAACGGGTCACACCACAGGATATCGAACAAACCTTCTTTGCTTATCACGGCTCGTTGTATGGCTTGTCATCCAATGGCATCCGGTCGTCTTTCCTCCGTCCGAGCAACCGTTCAAAGAATGTTCACAATTTGTTTTTTGCTGGTGGATCAACGCATCCTGGTGGTGGTAGTCCAATGGTGACGCTTTCAGGAAAACTAGCAAGTGAACGAATCGTCTCCGCTGTCGCCGCTACCCTGTGAACGTTATGTGAATTGCATATCAATCACTTGTACGGACAACTAAGATTTGATACGATTACTTCGAGTTCAAGAGGTAGTGATTGACCCCACATCCTCAATCAAGCGCAAGGTGACTTCCCCGAGTCAATAGCGTTGAAGAACTTACTTTTTCTAACCAGCGAAATCAAATGGGACCCACCCATTTCATCACGCGACTCATCGTGTGTCCATTCGCATGACTTACGACGTTCCCCCTTAGATCGTCTCATCCGAATGGTCCACAGATAGCTCGATAAAGAAAAGACCATCCCCGTGGTCAAAATAGACCTATCTCGTAGTCCAGATGTTCGCTCTGGTGTAGAAGTAATCTGAGACTCCCCGGTCTCAGACCATAGAAAAAAGACCTTGGTCCCCGCCAAGGTCTTTTTTCTATAGTCTTGTATTAAATCGTTGCGAGCAACTTCATCTTTTGCCAACGGCTGACGTACGCACGCTTCGTAAAAACGTCGTAATGATTATCCCTTGCCGCATCGAGGATACCACGGTATAAGAAGGCAGCTGCCTTTAAAGCGCGTCTGCTCTCCCGCGGATACCGATCAAACGATGGAATCGCCGCATCATACAGATGCTCTGCTCGAAGTGCAACCTCTTCCCAGAGACCAATGAAGTCTCCTGAAGGGCAACCAGCGAGTAACGACTCCGCTGTGACACCGTATGTCTCCATCCATGAATGGGGCAAATAGATGCGGCCGCGTTTTGCATCTTCTCCGACGTCTCGCAATATATTCGTTAGTTGCATCGCGATTCCAAGATCAATAGCAGATTTACGGAGATCAGGCTGTTGCGGTGCAAGGATTGGCAATAACATTAAACCGACAGTACTCGCTACGTAATAACTGTATTGCTCTGTCTCCTCAAGCGTCTGATAACGATTTTTCTCGATGTCCCAACGCATACCTTCCGCGAGCTCGAGAAAGGGTGTCTCATCCATTTCGTAACGTTCAAATACATCTGCTAACGCAATCCATAACGGTTTATTTAGTACTTCACCATTGCGGAATCGTTTGAATTCATTCAAAAAAGCCATTAAACTTTCTTTTGGTGTATCTGATTCGTCGACGGTATCGTCAAGGAACCGGCAAAATGTATAAATCGCATAAACAGCTTGTCGATCTGCTTTTGGTAAGAGTGAAAAGGCTTTATAGAACGTCTTAGATCCGGACTGAATGACTTCCTCACATTTGATATACGCGTTTTGGATCGCCACTGAATTCATGTTTCCACCCCATCTCTTGTTCCATTCGGTTTACGAGTATCGTTGCGCCCATCATGACGACTGGTACTCCTCCACACGGATGCACCGATGCACCGACGGCATATAGTCGATCGATATCCGAATATGGTTTTGCCTGTGTCTTTAAGGCAGCTGATTGACGAATCGTCGGAGCAATTCCAAAACTGCCACCTTCGTATAGTCCAAATGCCTGTGCATCATTCGGTGTACGAATCTTCATTTCTTGTATCTTTTCCCGAAATCCCGGATGATGATGCTCGATTTTTTCGAGCACGGTCTCGACGAAGTCTACTTTTTCATAATCTTTCACACCATAGCCACGGGGAGAAGGAATTAATGAATAGACGACGCTATCGTCCGTTCCTGTTAAACTACGATCAATCTGACTCGGATGGAACAGATAGACTGCCGGATGTTCAGGTAATCGTCCTTTTTTAAAGATGTTCGTCATGAGTGGTTCCAAGTCATTCGGCATCAAAAATCGATGCACTGGTAAGTCAACTTTCCCTTTCATCTTGAAATACAGCAATAGCGTCCCGCCTGAAGGAGTATATGCTTTAGGTTGTTTACCTTCCACAAGACGTTCCATTAATGGAAACTCTCCATTTAGTACGATTTGATCGAATGCTTCATGTGTTCCACCTTGTAAGACGATTTCCTTCGCCTGTCCTTGGTCAACGACGACTCGTTCAACGGGTGCCTTGAAGACGAATCGGACACCTCGTTCGACTAATGTGTCATACATGCGTTCAGCAAGTGAGAAATAACCGCCTTTTACATACCAGACACCTTCTGCTTGTTCCCGGTATGGAATCAAACCATAGATGGATGGTGTCGTATACGGATTTCCTCCGATATAAAATGTTGGGAAACTGTATGCCATGCGCAAATATTTACTCTTGAAGTATCGCTTCAAATGATCATGCGCTGTCTCTAAAGCGTGCATCTGTAATAATGGACGCATCATTTCTGGATGCAACAGCTCCGTTTTCCGACGATAACCACGTTCTAAAAATTTCGATACACTCGTCTTATAATCCTTTTCTTTTTGATGCATGAATTCATAAAATCCACGACCTTCGCCGAATTGGCGTTCGATCGCAATGGCTTGGTCCACGACATCAGATACTTTCGTAACGACGGTCCCGTCGTCGAAGTGAAGGTCATACAATGGATCCACCCGTTCGAGTTTTACTCCCGTCACGCCTGCTTCTGCCAACTGCTCTTTCAACTTACCTGGCATCAGGACGATTGTCGGACCTTCATCGATGCGTCCACCGGATTCAAAATCGACGGATCGTAATCGACCACCGACATGCGCTTCTTTTTCAAAAATCGTAATCTCGACTCCCGGATGTCTTGCTGTCAGCAAAAGTGCTGCATGCAGTGTTCCGACGCCTGCTCCTACGAATCCTATTTTCATATCCGCACCCCTTCTTTTTTGAGCACGAGTTCTGCCGTAATACGCGCAGATTCGAAGATTGTTGGTAAGCCGCTCCCTGGGTGTGTGCCTCCCCCTACAAGATACAAGTGATCCAGCTCTTCAAACTGGTTATGCGGTCGGAAATACATCATCTGTGTCAACTGATGCCCAAGGTTAAACGTCGCTCCTTGATGGATCCCCATCGCTTCCCAATCGTCCGGCGTGAACATCTCTTCGACTTCAATTGCCGCTTCAATCCCTTGATACGGTGAACGCGTTTCAAGCGTATCCAGAACACGTCGACGTAATTTTGGTCCTTCGATCGACCAATCGAGTTCCGAGTAATTGTTCGGAACCGGAACTAGCACATACATGGCGGACTTTCCTTCAGGTGCTAGTGTCGGATCAAGAACGGATGGATTTTGAACATAAAATGAAAAATCATCGGATAATTCTAAAGTCTGCGTCATCTCGCGAACGTTTTTCTCGTAGTCTTCCGCAAAATAAATCGTGTGATGTGGCGCATCGAATGTCCGATTGACGCCAAGATACAACATAAACGTCGAACACGAGAATTTTTTGCGATCAATTTTTGGTCGGGACCATTTTTTCAGTACTCCTTCCGGTACAAGGTGATTCATTGCATGTGCGAAATCAGCACCGACGATGACTTCATCAAATAACTCATGCTGACCTGACTCAAGGATGACCCCTTCGACGACTTTGCCGTTTAAGATCAATTGCTTGATGCCTGTACCTAACTGAACCGTTCCACCGAGTTCTTCGAGGGCACGTTGCATCGCAAGTGGCACCTGATGCATCCCACCAATCGGATGATGGACACCGTATGCATGTTCCATGTAAGACAAGATGGAGAAACCTCCTGGGCATTCCCAAGCCGACATCCCTAAGTACTTCGCTTGGAACGTAAAGGCATACTTCAGTTCTTCGCTCGTGAAATAGTCGGACAAGACATCATAAAGTGATCGCCCGAGTGAGAGACGCGGAAGTGCTGTTAAGACACGCGGTGACAAGTAGTCCGTTAATCGGTCATGACGTGTCTGTAGAATCGGCATCAACTTACCGAGCTTTAACGCTTGCTCTGCCATGAATCGATCGTACCCTTCCCCATTTCCCGGAAAGTGACGCTCGATCGTCTCTTTCATCCGGTCCCGATCCGTCGTCATCGTAAACTGTTCTGTTCCACCTTTGAAATAGAGTGTATACATCGGATCAAGTGCCTTTAGATCTAAATAATCTTCTAACCGTAGACCAGCTTCGTGAAAGACGTTTTCTAAAATATGCGGCATATTAAGAAAAGTCGGTCCTCGATCAAATGTGTATTCACCTAGCTTGACGGCAGAAGTTCGTCCACCGACTTGCGTCTGTTTTTCATAAACGGTGACGTCTACTCCTTTTCCTGCTAATAACAAGGCACATGCAAGTCCCCCTGGTCCGGCTCCTATCACTGCTACGCGTCGCTTCACCCAAATCTCTCCTTTTTATCTCTCATCGTTTCAACTATTATACTAAGCACATAGTAAGAGCGACAAATTTGAACTGTCTTCCAACTGTAAAAACGCCAGACTTCGCTTAGGAAGTGGCGTTTGCAGTCACGATATACCAAGCACCTTCTTTTAAGAATGGTGTGATCGAAATATTTCCAAACCCAGCTTTCGATAAATCTTCTTTCAATTCTTCCTGACTTGGTAATGGATACAAATTCTCATGCAACGTCATAAAGGCATTGAATGCTGCTGAGAACGGTGCACCATGTGAACTGTCACGAAGTGGAGTGACGAGAATGACTGTTCCATCATCTTTGACGAAACGGCGTACCCCTTTTAGTAAAGCAAGACGTTCCGGTTGTGGGAAGTAATACAAAATATTATTCATCATGACACCATCATACGTTTCTTTTACGTCAAACGTTTTGATGTCTCCGACGACGAAGTCAATCTCTCCACTCGTATCTCGTCGTCTCGCTTCGGCGATGACCGACTCTTCGATATCGATTCCAGCGAGCCGCAATTCAGGTAACGCTTCATGAATTTTGCGAAGATAACCGCCATAGGCACAGCCGATATCAAGCAGTGATGTCAGATTGCGACTCCGAATGATATGACGTACAGCTGAGAAAGCAACGGTCTCGACAAGTGCCGACGTTTCGGCAACGATGTCGCCATGTTCTTCTCCATTAAAGACTTTCTGTTGCCCCTCTTCTAGGAATTGTGGATAAGAGAACAAGGCGGGTAAATGTAGCTCCATCATCTCAGATAACATAAAACCGATACTACGATCGTCTGATTGAGAAAGTTCTGGCAATACATGACGCGTCGCCGTGTAACGTAAATCTTTTTTCTTTAAATGACCGACAGCTACGCCAACCTCAAACCAGCGGGATAACGCTTCCTGTGTCAGCGGACGTCGCATCCGTAGTTGCGCTTCCGCCTGCGTCGCTCCCGATTGAAGAGCATCGAATAATCCATATTTATAACCGATGTATCCATGCCAGAGTGGTAACACCGGTTCTGCGCGTTTCATCCATTTCCGTGCCCGGAAGACCTTCGTCCATTCCTTCAACTGTGCCACAAGCGTTCCCCTCTCTACTGTGTAATACATCCCTTTTCCCAAATAACAACCACTTGTAAACAAAAATTACTAGCAGACACGACAAAAAGAGTCCTTTCAACCCAAAAGGTCGAAAAGGACTCTTTGATTTCGCATGAAATTAGAAAAACTTCATACCGTATGGAAGAGAATAACCAAGGAATATTGTCACAAGGACAAGCACGATGAATCCGATGACGAAACCGGAATAGGCTTTTCCTTTTTTGACACGAACGAGTGTCAATTCTCCGAAGATGAGCGTCAAAAGACCTGCTGTGATCTTCGCATGGTAGAGAGGATCTGGATTTTCAGACACCCCCATGATTTTAATGTACAGGTAAAGACCTGTCGCGAACGTCAATAAAAGCAGAAGACGGAACGCCATATGAATGCCTTTTGCGGCTTTCTTATTGTTCTTGTACATCGAAAACGCGACGAAGAACGTAACCAATAAAAGTACCCAAAGTAAGACGTGTGTGTGAACGAATGCTGTGATTGGCATTTCATTTCCTCCTTTCTTTTCCTATTTCATCGTATCTGATTTCCGTACGAACACCTAGTGTTATTTTGTTGCTATATGATTTTTTCAGGAGATTGTCACATGTGTGGACTGAACGAGTGGGAATTTGACAGTGAAAAGACTCCCTTCCCTTACGACCGATTCCACATGAATTTCTCCCCCATGACCGGTGACGATTTCTTTACAGATGGCTAGACCAAGGCCCGTACCACCAATTTTCCGACTATCCGAGTTATCGACGCGGTAAAACTTTTCGAATAGACGACTGAGTGATTGTTTCGGAATCCCGATTCCCTCATCCCGAACTTGAAGAATGACTTGATCACGTGATGTCGTGAGTACGACATCAATCGCACCACCAGATGGTGAGTATTTCACCGCATTATTCAATAAATTATTGAGTAACTGTCTGATTTTTTCTTCATCTGCTTCAATGACAGGCAACTGATTTCCTTCGTGACGGAACGTAATCCGGTGGGCTTGTGTCGAAGCCGCATAAAAGTGTGTCGTTTCTTCAGCAATCGCATGAATGTTCACAGATGTCTTTTTGTACGATTGTGTACCTGACTCCATGCGCTGGACGTCTAAGAAATCGTTGACGAGATTCGCAAGACGTTCCGTTTCGGAATGGATCGTCCGTAAGTATCGATCTTGGCGCGATTCTTCAATATCTCGATTGAGCATGAGCTCTGTAAAACCATAAATCGAAGAAAGCGGTGTTCGAAGTTCATGAGATACAGTCGAAACGAGTTCTGATTTCAAACGATCCATTTCGGTTTCTTTCGTCACATCCCGCATGACAAGCATCGTTCCTTTATGCACCTGATGAATGTGAATCACCTCGACATAAAATTGAATGAATACCGTTTCGTTTCTAATCGAGAACTGTAGACTCTCTGTCGGTAACTCTCCACGAAGAACTGAATCAACATATCGACTGAAGTTTTCCGGTTCATCGACGACGGATTGAATGACTTCTAAGCATGTTTGAAGTGTTTCTTGTTCCGCCTGGACACCATATCGTAATTCCGGGAATAGATCGTACAGCGGTCGATTGACGAAAACCTCTTCTTTCCCTGGCTCAAGATAGATGACCGCTTCACGAATCGAATCGAGAATCCGTTCCGTTTTCGTTTTTTCTCTCGTCATCTCGTCAAACAAACGCATCCGGAGAAGGGATAACGACAATTGACGAGAGAAGGACATGACATCCCGCATCTGTTCATTCGTAAACTGATCGCGGTAACGGACCAGATAGATATACGCGATGATATCATCTGCGGTTGGATCGAGAATCGGCACAGCCGTTTCATACATATAGTACGGGTACGGTAACGGATGATTGCTCGCGACTTGTTTAGAAGAGTGAACTGGTGTCTTGAGTGATTCTGCTCGTTTTAACAGTGACGCATCGTTTTGAAGTAACCGCTCTGCCAGTTCATCCGTCATACCATAGGTGACGACGGAATAACTCTCTTCCTCATCGACGAATACTAATGCACCAATTTCAGAATCCGTGATCGTGACGAGCTTCTCGATGATTTCCGGATAAGCGGTCAACGATTCACGTGCCGCGAGCGTCTCTGTCAGATCATTCCGGTACTGAAGGTGTTGTTCATTGCGCATCGTCAGTTCCAATGCTTCTTCAAGTTCCTGTTGTTGTGCTTGCAATTCTTCTTGCTGCGCTTGTAATTCTTCCTGCTGGGCTTGCAACTCTTCATTTTTTGCCAATAGATGCTGTTTATTCTCAGAAATCGAACTTGCCATCTGATTAAACGATAGTGCTAAAATACCAATCTCATCTTTACGATTCGGTACTTTGACGCTTAAAACATCTTCACCATTCGCAAGCCGTTGACTGTTCTTAACGAGAGACAGTAATTCAATCGTGATGCGACGAATGAATGGATAGATGAAGAAGATCAAAACAGCGATCAAAACGACGATATTCGCTAACCAAATCAGTTGCGTCGTTCGGATTTCCTGCTCCAATTGATCACTTGTCCGTTGTGCCCAATCTTCCAAAAATTCACGATAACCGCCGAGTGCCAGTTCACTTTTATTAATCTCTGATAATACATCGATGTTTCCTTGACTATCTAACTGAATCTTTCCTTCAGTTATCAACTTCTGACCGAGTGGCAATTCAGCTAGCGTCGTTCCTTTCAAGAAGGATTCTGTAATATCTCCTGACTCTTTCGTTTTGACATAGGATTGAACAAGCGGCAAGATTGCATCGAAATAGTATTGATATAGTTCTCTCGAGGACTGGGCGAATGCCTTTCCTTGATCGTAGATTGCATTTTTTTCGAACCAATCCGTTTGCTGAGCAATCTTATCTTGTTGAGCCATGACTTGGGTATACAATTCTTCATTTCCCATCAAGGCATAGCCACGCATGTTGAATTGAACATCCTGCCATTCTTCCCATAGAGCCCCTGCGCGTGCACTACGATCTCGGATGTCTTCTAATTTCGCCCGTGTCGCTTGCAATTTCGTGTCCGTGTAGTTGTAGACGATCAATGATGAAATCATCAATGTAGCTAATACGACATAAAAGGATGCCATAAGTTGGCGTCCGATTTTTCGATTAATCCACTTGGTGATCACTCAATATTCCTCCTACTACATCAATCAACTCAAGAGGACTAAAGGGTTTCGAAAAGAAGTAGTTTGCACCGATTTCTTCCGCGCGCTCTCGATCAGATTGTTGACTTTTAGCGGTCAACATCATAATTTTCAAGTGTTGCTTATCTGGATGTTGTCGAACTTTTTCGATGACTTCGATTCCTGTCATCCCAGGCATCATGTAATCCAACAGAACGAGGTCATATTCCGTGTTCATGATTTTTTGATATGCTTCGTCTCCGTCCGTCGCTTCATCAATCGTATATCCTTCATCTTCTAGTGTATCAAGTACCAACATACGTAAGACATCTTCATCTTCTGCTAATAAAATACGTGCCATCTATTAAAACCCCCCAAAATTATCCATCGTTAAAGTGACATATCTTCTTTATTTTACACAGTTTTTTCACAATAAGAAACGGAAATCACTCCATACCTTGATTTTATTCCTTTATTCCTCATCCCTCTTTTGACCTATACTAAAACCTCCCTCGCCTCTACCTGAAGTAGGAGGACAAGAGAGGTCTCAGTCGTAAAATTAAACTAAATCAATCGTTTCTCCTAAAGCAAAAGCATAAATGACTTTCCGCGAGATTCGAATATGAAGAATAGCTTCTAATGCTTCTTGGTATAGATTCAATTGAGTCGCATACCGTTCACGTAAAACATCAGCAGGTGTCTGTCCGACTTCCGTCGTAACGATTTGATCCGATTTATAGTCGAGTAAGATATATGACTCCCCATCCTGAATCAAGCAGTCGACGATTCCCTGCATGACTGCGTCATCCACTGGACCCGTCCAGTCTTTCCGAAAACGTGATGCTCCGATTTTATACGTAAACGGTAACTCTCGATAGACGTGGTTTGTCCGTAGTCGTTCGCTGAACAATTGTCCGATCTCGGAGTCTAGGAACTCTTGCAACTGTGGTGTTGCTTCCCGCATCGTCGTTGCTTCGATAGGTGTGATTCGTTCCATTGTTTCCCATTGATTGATCTGTTCTGAAATCGCTGCATCCGGTTTGTATAATTGCATCGCTAGGTGTAGGACCGTTCCTCGTTCCGCTCCACTAAGTACAGGTCCAAGGAATTGTGGCGTTCGGTAATACGTCGTCTGGCGATACGTCGTTTCAAATGCTGCGCGTTCAAACTGTTCCGCGCGCTTCAGTTCCGTGACGGTCTGTTTCGCTGCCGTTTCTGTCGCGAGTAGATGCGGATACTGATACGAAAATGCCGCTTCAACGATTTCTTTGACGTGCGTATTGACGGGCACATCAATTTTTTCAAGCTTTTGGACGTGTTCGAGTTGCTCCACGAGTGTTGAGATTTCTTGATACGGTGCTAACTCCTCTAAAGACATCACGCGAATCGACCAGTTCGTCTCATCCGGACGTAGTAAACTACTGCGTAAGACTGCCGGAACGACCCATTCCGCATAACTCTTCGCTTGGCGCCGGTCATTTTCAGGTAGTAAGACTTCATCGAGTGGCGTCATCTGCCAGGCCACCATTTGATCTTCTAAATCCTTGACTGTCCCGACGAGAATCAACTTTTCCTTCGCTCGAGTCATCGCAACATACAAGACGCGCATCTCTTCTGCCTTCATCTCGCGATCCATTTCCCGACGGATGACTTCCTTCAATAGCGTTCCAGATCGCAAACGACGAATCGGATCAATGGCGTCTAGAGCAATGCCATACGTCTTATGCAACTGGATGGCCTGCATTTGATCCTGTTTGTTGAATTGTTTCGTCAATTGGCTGATAATCGTCACGGGGAACTCGAGTCCTTTTGATTGGTGGATCGTCATGATTCGAACGACGTCCTCGTCTTCTCCAAGCGAACGGGCTTCTGCGAAGTCTTCTCCTCGTTCGATCAACCGATTGATCAGGCGTAGAAAACGATATAGCCCTCGATAACCGGACGTCTCGTATTGCTTTGCCCGCTCATATAAGGCATTTAAGTTAGCTTGACGACTTCTGCCTCCAGCGAGACAGCCGACATACTCAAAATAGCCAGTCTGATCAAACAATGATCGAATGAAGGCAGGAAGCGCACTCCCACGTGCTTCGGTTCGCCATGCTTGAATCTGACGGATGATCTCGTCTATTCGAATACCAAGTGCTGATTCCTCTGTCGCCATCGCGAGTGCCGCCTCATAAAAGCTTCCTTCTTTTTGTTTTGCTCGAATCCGCCCTAGATCACGATCCGCCACACCGAAAATCGGCGATCGTAACAGACTGGCGAACGGGATATCTTGAAGTGGATTATCGATTGTCTTGAGTAACGCCATCATGATTTGAATTTCCGTCGCTTGGAAATATCCGCCCGTCGTATCTGCATAGACCGGAATCTCATACTGTTCGAGTACTTCAACGAGTGCCTGAACACGCTTGCCGCGCGAACGGGCCAAGACGACGATGTCACGGTATTCGCATGTCCGGAATCGGTTCGATTTCGCATCGTAAATCAGATGTGGATGTTTAGAGTCGACGAGTTCTAGAATTCGTGTTGCAATCGCTCGTGCTTCAACTTCTTCTTTTTCACTATCAAGCGGATCAATCAAGAGTAATTCAGGGTCGACTTGCTCTGATTCTAAATAACTTAAATTACCGAGTCGAAGGTGCGCCGCTTCATCGTAATCAATTTCTCCGACTGTCTCATCCATGACTTGGCGGAAGATTTGATTCGTTCCATCCAACACCTCGAGGCGACTGCGGAAGTTCTTTGTTAGATCGATGCGTGTTCCGACGTCGGTCTGATGGAATCGTTTGAATTTCTCCAGGAACAATCCTGGTTCTGCATGTCGAAATTTGTAAATGGACTGTTTGACATCACCGACCATGAATAGATTCCCTGTAGCCTCGTCCGTTTTCGAAACCAGTTGAATGATGCGTTCCTGGACTTCATTCGTATCTTGGTATTCGTCGACCAGTACCTCAACGAAGCGTTCCTTTAGAAGTTTTGCCACATCCGACGGTTGTCCCTCTTCCGTCAAGATCTCTAATGCAAAATGTTCAAGATCCGAAAAATCAACGATTCCACGTTGTTGTTTCGCTTCGAGATAATCGCTTGCGAATTGACGCACGAGTGTAACAATCGTTTCTACATGTCGGAGCTGTGATCGTAAATCTTCCAAGTAATCAACACCTGTTTTTTGGACAAACAGTTCTTTCATTTTCTTGAATTCTGCAACGAGTCGTGTCCGCTCTGTCTGGAACGGTTTGATGCCTTCATCCCCGCGCGGACTTTTCCAACGACCGAATTCTACTGCTTGAAACGCAAGAGCAACCATCGACCATTGCCGTACTGACGTTTCAAGTACTCCAAAAGGAGCGATATCCTGTCGCATCATCTGTCCCATTTCCGTATATCCGGACTGTTCCAATTCAAAAGCAAGTTCTCGATAACGTCCTAATAGATTCGACAACGTCTCCCATTCCAGTTCGACCAATCGTTGCATGAGCGGAGACTCATCCGGATCGATTGGTTGATCGTACTGATTGATTAAATGCGCATAAAACGCTTCCGGATCAGGTAAAGATCGAGAAAAACGGTAGAGATTTGAAATCAGCGAAAGCATCGCTTGATCGTCCCGGTCTGATGTATAACTATCGATCAAATCATAGAATCCCGGATCCTCAGAGGCATAGAACGACTCAAAGACCGCTTCTAAGACATCATCTTGCAGTAATAACAGTTCAGATTCGTCAGCAATCCGAAACGCCGGATCCAAACCGATCCGGTAATAATTCTCGCGTAGAATCGATAGACAGAATGAATGGATCGTCGTAATTTGTGCCCGGTTCATTAATTGACGTTGCTTTTTTAGATACAGATCATCCGGTGCCTCTTTGATACGTTGATCCATGACCTCAATGACTCGCGTTTTCATCTCACGCGCTGCTGCATTCGTAAAGGTAGCAACAAGAATCCGATCCGCCGACAACTCATCTTTGGGATCGATCAATCGTTGCGTCAGCCGTTCGACGAGGACAGCTGTTTTCCCTGATCCAGCAGCTGCTGAGACTAAGATATGTCCTCCTCTTGCTGAAATGGCTTGTTGTTGTTCTTCCGTCCAACGCACGCTCATTCTTCATCCTCCTTCAATCGTTCCAGTACCTCTTTTTCAGACATCGGTTTTAATGGACGATATTGATTTCCGAGTGATTCATCGAATTGACAGACTGAACGATATTCGCAGAAACTACACGGTGTCCGTTCCTGATAATCGAATGGATTGATTGCAATATCCCCATCATAGATATCTTGACTACTGTCTTTTAATGCCTCCCACGCATGATCCATCAGTGCCGATAAATCTGCCTCTTGTACAACACCCTTCGTCTGTGATTTATGCAGTCCATTTTTCGTGAAGGTCACTTTGACGAGTGGGGATTTTTTTCGTTCATCGTATGCAATATGATCCATCGCTCGCAGTACCTCATCATTCTCGAGAATGACGCCTTGCATCTGATAGGACTCGAGTAATAGTCGATTACGTTCTACTTCATCAGCAGATAAATCGCCTCGTAACATCGGATTCTTAACATGGAAATACAGCGCACCAGCAGGTTTTGCCTGCTGTTGATACAGCAACTCTGACTGTTCCACGACTGTTTTCAAATACAGCAACATCTGTATGGCGAGTCCGTAATAGATTTCTGCAAAATCCAGTCCTCGTGCACTCGACTTATAATCTATGATGCGGACGTATAACTGGTCACCGATCATCGCCTGATCAATACGGTCAATGCGTCCTGTGAATTCAATTTCCGTTCCGTCTGGTAGCGTAAAGCGTAAAGGTGGAAACGTCGCATTCCCAAAACTGATTTCAAATAGATCTGGTTCAAAATCCGTTCGCTTCGCCTGCTCGACGAGCATCTTAGCGGTCTGTTCGACGACATCCGTCAACTTTTTCTTGATATAACCAAATCGACTTGAGCTCATCAAAATTGCATTCTGGATTTCTGGTGTCACCTTTTCAACAGCTTCCTTCGCAAGTGTTCCACATGTCTCACTATCGAGCTCGCGCCAGTGCCGTCCGGAAGCTTTGATACTGAGCGACAAATCATTTAATGCGCCGTGGAACAGATTTCCGATGTCCGGCGCTTCGAATTTATAGAGCTTTCGCTCGCGTAAACGAAGTCCATACCGAGCAAAATGTTTATACGAGCAAGCATTATACGTTTCAAAACGCGAAACGCTCGCTTGCAGAGACTCGCCATATAAGCGATGCGCCAACCCTTCCGGTAACGCTTCCGCTTGATTTTGATAGAACAAGGCACTTGAGAATAGACCCATTCGTTCGCGCCCTTGTCCGTTTTCAAGAAGTGAATTATATACTTGAAACCAAATTGGCTGAATCGGATAACGTCGTTGTAAACGGCGGAGTTCAATCGCCGTCGCTGCTGCCGCGCGATCGGGACTCGTCACGAAATCGAGTTGTTCTTGCGGTGCATGTTCGCCAGCCTCCGCAAACTGTGTTTTGATCGGACGATCAAGCAACAGTTGCCGCTTCAATTGTTTCGTGATTGCCGCCGGTTGCAACGCCTTTCCTTCTTCATCGACAAGCGCATAACTGACATATAATGCTTCACTTGGAGCCATCATCCCTTGATACAGATAAAATAGTTCATCATCAAACACATCAAGGGACGCTTTTCCAACCGGAATACCATGTTCATGTAAAAAGTCATGATCATTTTCGGACAGTAACTTCGATTGATCTTGGACGAACGGAATCAGACCATCATTCGCTCCTAGTAAAAAGACGACTTTCACTCGTTGTAATCGTCCACGCACATAATCCGTCGCAATGACTTGATCCAGCGATGGGGGGACAAGTGCAAAACGCAGACTCTCAAGTCCTGTCTCGACCATTTGGACGAACAAGTCCGTCGATAAAGTATGCTCAGGTGCAGCAGCTTCTAGCTGTTCGAATAGGTGAAGAATCGCTTCATACACTTGATCATGTTCCCGAGCAGCAAGTAACTGATCTTGCTCTAATGCTTGCTTGCGCCATTCCATTAAATGTTCTGCAATTTTTTGTTCTTCGAGGAATTGATAAAGACCTTTCGTATACGCGCTCATCGTCTTTGCCTGCTTTAACCGACGGTGTAACGGTTCAATCAAGTCGACGACGAACGTACGGAGATGATTCAATTCCTCTTCTTGCGCGATTTCCTCTTCCGTTAAGCGAACTTCCTCTGCTAAGCGTCGCTTTAATTGCCACGGTTGTTGCCACATTGACCCTTTGATGCCGCGTTCGAGCACGAACGTCTCGAAACGATCGAGCGCTAGACGCGCATCTTCTGCCGGAATCGGTAAGAGCTCCGTCTTCAGTAAACGAAAGACCGTTTCTTCCCGATAACCTGATGTCACGATGTCTAAAGCAGATTGAATCAAGTCAACGAGCGGATGATGGATCATCGACTCACGTTGATCCAAGAAATACGGAACATCATACATGCGGAAGGCTCGTTCCAAGTGATCCGCATACGGCTCTAGATGTCGCACGACGAATGCCATCTCATGAAATCGATACCCTTTTTGGCGAACGAGTTGAATCGCTTTCCGCACGGCTGATTCTGCTTCAACTTGCCGGTTGACTGCAGCTGTCATCTGAAAGCCGTCAATATCATGATCGACAGGAGGATATCCCGGCTTCAACAAGGCCTGCTCCAAATGTCGTAGCCCTTCTGATTGAAACTTGATTGGTTGATCATACAAGATTTCTTCGTATGGAATCGACAGCTCCTGCATTTGCCCGATCAATTGCATGTAGCAACGCTGGGACACACCAAAAGACGTTTGTTTTGCATAAGGATCCGCCGCGTCCATTGTAAAACTAATATGCATTTCAGCCACTTGTTGCATCAAGGCAAGCAGTACTTGTTGTTCCTGAAGCGAAAACTCATAAAATCCGTCGACGATGATCGTCGCTTGATCCAGTCGCGCTTTTGGAAGCAACTCAAGTAACGTCGTATAATAATCATCCGCATGGAGTGCCTTATCGACGATTCGTTCCGCAAAGCGCTCATAAATCAACGCAAGGTCGTTCAATTTTGGTGACCGTTCGAGAGACCGATCACTCACTTGACGCAACATATCCGGCTCGATCAATGAGCGTTTAAACGACGCGATGAGTTCATCAAGTCCTTGGAAAAATCCTGGCATATTTTTCGTACGCTTAAAAATCTTTAACTCGTCTTCTGATTCCTCGACGACCTGTCGGAGTAATAATTGTGTTCCTGTCTCATCGAGAAATGGAATTGCTTGATTTCCGTAATCGCGTAAAATATGAAACGCAAAGCGCCGTAAACTCATGACTTCGAGACGAACAAGACCTGCTATCCGTTCATCTGTCGCAATCCGACGCTCCATTTCAAATGACATCTGATCCGGAACGATGAAATACATCTTCTCGCCTAGTGGTCGTTGCTCGAGTTCTTGTACGACGCGCTCAATCAATTGTGTCGTTTTCCCACTACCAGCACGACCAATGTGCATCTGGTTCATCAAGAAAACCTCCTCTACCTTTTTATGTATCATTATTATCGCACAAATAAGAACAAATGTACTGTTTTCGACGCATGTCTTTTCGATATGGATTTGCTATAATCAGAACACATCCTAATGTAAGGCAGGTGATGATTTTTGTCGCTCTATGAAATGCTTGGAGGCGAGCAAGTACTCACCTCTTTGATTCATTCGTTCTATCATCAAGTCTACCATGATTCCTTATTGCGTCCGTTATTCCCTGATGATCGACACCGTGTCGAACAGGCACAATTCGCCTTCTTGACCCAAATGACAGGAGGTCCACGCGATCCGAATCAACCGCCGACGAGTTTAGCGATGATTCACCGGCTATTGCCGATTCAAAAAGAGCATGCCATCCGTTGGTTGGAACTGATGGAAATAGCTTCTCTTGATACGATTCCAAATGAAGAAGCGCGACTCCAACTCCTCGAGCGATTACGGATTGGCGCAACGAATGTCTTACGTGTTTGCGAAGCACACCAGATGGACTGAGGGATTTTTCTTTCTCATCTGTCCATTTCCATGTAAAATAATAAATGGAGGCGATATAACATGACGGAAGAACAAGAACAACGACCGGAACTCGTAAAGAATGCGATTGAGCAAGCAGAAGCATCGACGAACGAGGACGATACACTCGAAGAAGAACAAACCGAAGAACAAAAAAAATTGGACCATATCAAAGGTCTCGTCACCCTTGAACGCGGTTCTGATTACTACCGTGTCGTTTTTTATGACGATCATAAACACTTGATTTTCAAGGAACTCGATTACGACCGTGTCGACTTTGTAGGTCGGTTCTACAATGATAGCTTTGATCCGACGAACTTGACGGAACTAGAAGAAATCGCAGACAAAGCACTTTCGACTTCTTTACGGAAACGATTCCTTTAAGACATAAAAAGAAGCCGTCCTCCAACTGGAGAACTGGCTTCTTTTTTATTGATCGGATTGTTTTTTCTTCCGACGAAGGACATAGGCAAGAACGCCACCTGCGACAGCGATTCCTGTTGCCGCCAAGATTGGAAGTAAGACTTTTTTATTAGATGCTAGTTTTTGTTTGACTTGTTCGAGTCGC
Source organism: Exiguobacterium sp. BRG2 (assembly GCF_031844245.1). Lineage (NCBI taxonomy): Bacteria > Bacillati > Bacillota > Bacilli > Caryophanales > Exiguobacterium > Exiguobacterium sp. BRG2. The sequence continues at coordinate 64,141 of NZ_JAUZUW010000001.1, read as the reverse complement.
GATTCATTCGTCTCTTTTAAGGCGATCGATGTTCGACGATTCATCGTGACATGCTTCGCAGCATCCGTCACAACGATTCGTTTCGTGACCCAACGGCGATTTCCAGCATCATCGACGACTAGTTGTCGCGCGCGTTTGATTCCTTTGATTCGTTTACCCGGTGTATTTTCCGGACGTACGATGCGAGAACTGATAAAGCGTCTGCCACCTGTCGCACCAAATCCAGGCTGCAATTTTCGGCGATTTAACCATTCATATGATTCATTCATCGTGTCGCGGTAAAAGTTACCGCTTCACCTCCCTATGATTTCTCTCTCTACTTCTTTCTCCTTACATAAGTAAGATTCCTGTTATGTGTTTCCACTTTTCATCGATTCTTAAACTCCGGCAATTGGAAGCGCCGTTGCATTTCATACGCCAGTTCCAACGTTTTGATTCGTTGCCGTTCGATGCTGTATGCGGATGCGTCCGTATCAATACATTGACCTGTCTGAAACTCTACCTGTACTTTTCCAGACTTTTTTTGAACAGTCTTCATTTGCTTGAAATTGATCCAAATGCATTCCGCCTTTTCTTTTGCGGTCGTCGGAAAAAATATCGTTTGTGCCTGCCAATCTACTAAAACAGGTGTCTTTCGGTTCGGACCAAGAATATGTCGCGCTGCTTCGATCCGTCCACGCATCGATGAACCAAAATATAAACAGGATTCTTCAATCAACTTAATCGGATGACCCTCTAAAATACTTTCCGAATGCTCCTTGATGACAAGTGTCTGTGGTTCACCATATTGACCATATCTTGGAATCAAAGCTAACGTTTCTTCCGTAACTGGGTATGACATCTCCTTCACTCCCTTCCTGAATTATATTGGTTATATCAAACTTCCTTTTGCTTTGCATGAACGGAACGATTATTTCCTAATGAAAAAAACGAGATCCTAGGATCCCGTTTTTAAAATTCTTTTGGATTTTTTTCCTCTTGCTCAATGAAATGACGCGGAAAATTAAAAATCACACAAACTTTTCCGATTCCATTTCCCGCAGAACGATTCTCGATTGCAACTGTCCCGTCATGACGCTCGACGATCCGCTTGACGATATAGAGACCAAGCCCAAACTTCCCTTCCTTACCACGTGAGAATTGATGGAACAGTGGCGAGGAGGCGTCAAGCGGTGGTCCATCATTTTCGATTTCGATATGAACCTGATCCGCTGTTCCGGACAGTCGAATATCAATTCGTGTTTCGGCATAACGAATCGCATTGTCCATGACATTTTCGAGCGCAACACGTAACTGCTCTCCTTCACCAAGAACGATTCCTGCTTCTCCACTGACATGCCAGTCAAGTGACTTCGTTCCGGAAAAACGATTTTTCAACAGATGCACCATCCGGTCGATGTCAACATTGTCCCAGGTCGAACGATCGAGCTCGAAATAGTCGAGCTTCGTGACATAGAGTAGAGCCGCGACTTTTTTCTCCAACCGTTCCGCTTCTTCATCAATGACGGATACGGATCCAGTCAAATCACCATCTGGATAAATCCCGTCTGAGATGGACTGGGCATAACTTCGGATGACCATGATCGGTGTTTTCAAATCATGGGAGATGTTTTGAAGTAATGATTTTTGTGCCTTATCCTGCTTTTCAAGATCCATCCGCATCGCATCGACGGATCGTGCGAGTCGTCCGATTTCATCCCCGCGATCAAGCGGAAGTGGTGTATCCCATTTCTGAGCCGCGATTTTACCGACCGCCCCCTCGATTTCGACGAGTGGTTGTGTCAAACGTCGCGCTAACCAGAAGGCAATGAACAGCGTGAAGATACTTCCAATAATGACGACGAATCCGATTTTGGAGAATAATTGCGTAATCAGTTCTTGTCGATACGCATCCCAAACATAAGAGACACGATAGTAGGTTTCACCACTATCCTCGATTTTTCGAATACTGTAGTATACATCTTCTTTATCAAGACGCGTTGTATACTTTGCCGTAACTGTTTTTTGATCAATCGCATCACGGTACATCTGATTGATGAGCTGTTGCGGTGCCCCACCGTAATAGAGCTTTCCGTTTTTAGAAAGGAGTAGGATATTAACAGAACGGGACTCCTGTTTTCGGCGGTCGAATTCAATCGGATTATCCTGAAGCATCTCGATGACGGAGGCGTCCTTCGAGAAGAAGACTTCGCTATTCTCAAGTGTCGCATAGACCTGTTCATCGATGAAATTTCCGATCGATGACCGGATGACCAGGAGAATGACCGCAGAAAGCGTGACGATGACGAGCAGAAACATCGCCCAAATCTGGAATCCGAGACTGCGGTTTTTCATGCAGACACCAAGCGATAACCGATGCCGTAAATCGTTTCGAGCTCGAGCTTCGATAATTTTTTACGGACACGACGAACGAGATCATCGACGACTCGGTCTGAACCGAAATAATCGTCACCCCAGACGCTGACGAGAATCTGCTCGCGTGACATCGGCGTCCCGATTTGAGTGGCGAATAAAATCAACAAATCGTATTCTTTCGACGTCAAATCGATTTCTTGACCATTCTCTTCGATGATTCGTTTCTCTGGATAAATCATATAATCTCCGTATTGGATGACACCACTCTTTGGTGTCGCATACGTTCGTGCCAAAATCTTTTTGACGCGGATGACGAGTTCTCGCGGAAGGAACGGTTTTGCGATGTAATCGTCCGATCCCATCTCAAGACCAATGATTTTATCGATATCCTCATCCCGAGCCGAGATGAAAATGACAGGTGTCGTCTCATCATGTGCCTTGATCCGTTTAATCAATTGAAAACCATCCATATCCGGTAGCATGATGTCTAAAATCCATAAGTCAGGCTTTTCAACGATGGCAGAGGCTGCCGCCTCACCAGACGTAAACGATTTCACCTGCCATCCTTCTTGCTCCAAATATTTCACGAGTACACGATTCAAGTTCACTTCATCATCAACTAAATAGATTGTATGCATGGCTCTCACTCCTCGACTAATGTGCTTTGTTTCAGTGTATCAAAGGAATTCCGCAAAATTATGGGAGAGTGGATAATAATTCAAAAAAACCTTTCTTTTCAAAAGAAAAGAAAGGCGAAGTCGTAAATTTTCTATTATTTGACGAGACGGAGCGCTGGATACGCTACTTGCTCGTTCTTTGAAGTCACAGTTGTTGCCTGTTGACGACGTTCCATTTTTACGACGTGCGTCAAGAATCCAACGCCGCCTCCTAGCAATACCGTTACACCCGTCATTAATAGAATCTCCATTTTCTTCGCCACCTTTTCCATCGCAATTGATAATCAGTATCATCCTCAAACTGACTATAGCATGCTTAAACGAAAATGAGAAGCGTTCTCACAAAATTAATCATCCAAAAACTTTTTTTGTTCTAGTTCATGACGTTTTCGAATGATTTCCTTCCAATCGAATTGTCCTTGTTCGAGTCCATTAATTAAAATTTCAGCAGTTCCGACATTCGTCGCAAGCGGCAAATCGTATACGTCACATAATCGAATGAGTGCCGAGACGTCCGGCTCATGCGGTTGGGCCGTCAGTGGATCGCGTAAAAAAATCACGATATCGATTTTTCCTTGTGCTACCAGCGCTCCGATTTCCTGATCCCCGCCGAGTGGACCTGACTTACAGCGATGGACGTGCAGATCGGTTGCTTCCATGATCCGTTGCCCGGTCGTTCCTGTCGCGTATAATGTATTTTTCTTAAAGAATGCGGCGTAAGCCCGTGTAAAGCCCATCATCTCATCCTTTTTCTCATCATGTGCAATCAATGCGATATTCATTCGTATCCCCTCCTTCTTGTCTATGCACAGAAAAAGAACTTCAGAAACCTGAAGTTCTTGAGACAGTCATGAATTCGTCGGTTGTTTCTTCAACACGGTCCGTAAAATCTTTCCGGTCGTATTACGAGGTAATTGATCGATGAACTCAATCTGTGTCGGACATTTATATTTCGCGAGTGATGTAGCACAGAATGCCTGCGTTTCCTCTTCCGTCATCGTCTCACGAGCAACAACGAATGCTTTGACGGCTTCGCCCATCTCCTCATCCGGTATACCGATGACGGCGGCTTCGATGACGTTCGGATGCTGATAGAGGACTTCTTCGACTTCACGCGGGTAGACGTTGTACCCACCGACGATGATCATATCTTTTTTGCGATCGACGATATAGAAATACCCATCTTCATCTCGACGAGCCAAATCACCCGTATATAACCAGCCATCGCGTAACGTCGCTTGTGACTCTTCCGGCATCTTGTAATAACCGGTCATGACGTTTGGTCCCCGAACGATCAATTCTCCGACTTGACCATCTGGTAATTCCTGTCCGAGTTCATCGACGACTTTGTTTTCGACATCGACGATCGATGTTCCAATCGAGCCTGGTTTTTGAACACCATTGACCGGATTGAAACAAGTGACGGGTGATGCTTCCGATAAACCATATCCTTCGAGGATATGACATTGGAATGTTCGATCAAATGCTTCAAGGAGCGGCACTGGAAGACTCGCTCCTCCTGAGACGAACAAACGTGTTGATTCAAAATAGGTCGCATATTCCGGATGAGCCTTCACGGTTTGCAGTAAGAAATTATACATCGTTGGCACGCCTGCAAAAATCGTCACCTGTTCTTTTTTCGCTAACTCAAACGTCTCTTGTGGTGAAAAACGTGAAGCAATGATGATTGACGCTCCATGTGCGAGTGACGCATTGACGACGACCGTCAAACAAAAGACATGGAACATCGGTAATACGGCAAGTGTCCGGTCGTTACTGGATACATGTAGATAATCCCCAATCGAGCGCGCATTCGACGTCAGATTACGGTGGGATAACATCGCACCTTTTGGTTTTCCTGTCGTTCCACTCGTATAGAGAATGACAGCGATGTCATCCAGTTCATTCGTCACTTCGGTCAAGGGATGTTCGATTTCGAGCCAGCGATCGAGCGTGATGAACGTCACTTGTTGATGTGTTTCGTTTGGTCCTTCCTGATCCGCGTAAGGAACAGAGACGACAATCTTAAGATTCGGTAAATGCACGAGACGATCTTTTGCAGCTTCGACGAGCGGTGCAATCCCTAAAATCCCCTTCACATCACCGTTCATCAGGATATACCCGATTTCATCCGGTGTGTATGTAGGGTTGATCGGAATCGCGATTGCCCCTTGTTTCATGATGGCGTAATATGCCACTAGGAATGCTGGGCTATTCCCTAAAATCAGCGCGACATGATCGCCTTTTCGGATCCCGTTCGCTTCAAGCGCACCGGCTGCCCGGTGAAACTTCTCGACAAACTCACGATAGCTGACTTGCGTGTCCTCAAACACATACGCCGTTGTGTCTGGATGTGTTCGAGCAGTTTCTTCGACGGATTGAATCAATCCAAGCATGAGCAAAATTCCCCTTTCGAATGAATTACTATTCATTTTTTACGTAAAAAAAATCCATACGTAGTCAAAAGCGACCGTATGGATAGTGTAACACTTTTTGGAAACGTTTTCACAGAGTTTCTTTTTAACCGTTGACGATGACGCCACCGTTTAAGTGAAGGACTTGTCCTGTCATATAACTTGAATCGTTACACGCTAAGAAGACATATGCCGATGCCATTTCAGCTGGCTGTCCCGGACGATCCATCGGTGTATTCTTCCCGAATGTCTTGACCGATTCATGTGGGAACGTTTCTGTGATGAGCGGCGTCCAGATTGGGCCTGGTGCGACGGCATTAACACGAATTCCTTCTTTCGCTAAGTTCATTGAAAGACTCCGCGTGAAGCTGACGATGGCTCCCTTCGTCGCAGAATAGTCAATTAAAAGCGCGTTCCCTTCGTATGCCGTCGACGATGTCGTATTGATGATGGCAGAACCGAGTGAAAGGTGCGGTAGCGCAGCACGTGCAAGACGCATCATTCCGAAGATATTCGTCTTGAACGTCTTTTCCATCGACTCGTCTGTGATGTCCTTCAGACTATCTTCAGGTTTTTGCATGCTCGCATTATTGACGACGATATCTAAGCGACCAAAACGATCGATTGTTTTTTGGACGAGTGTTTCACAGTACTCCGCATCTCCGATATCCCCTTGAGAGAGCAGGACTTCGCCTCCTAGTTCCTCGAGACGTGCTTTTGTTTCTTCCGCGCCCTCTTGATCACCGTAGAAAGCGATGACGACTTTTGCACCTTCCCGGACATAAGCAATCGAGACAGCGCGTCCAATCCCAGAGTTTCCGCCTGTGACGATTGCTACTTTTCCTTCAAGCTTACCTGCTGCCTTATAATCATCACGCTCATAATATGGTAACGGTTGTTGATCCTCCGTTTTTGGTAACCCTTCTGAAATCCGTTCAAAATCAATAAAGTCCGTCAACGAACCTTCTAAAAAATTATCTTTATTATAGCCCATGAAAAAAACTCCCCCTATGCAGTTGATAGAAGGAGTTTTCCCATAAAGACTTACGCTAAAACGTCTAGCACCTCATTAAGTTCGACAGCCCCGAAATATTTTTTCAATTCATAGCGACCGAGCACTTCGCGAAGAGACGCACGGTCATAACGTGAACCTTCGAGCGCCCGTGCGATTTCTTCCGCATCTTCGACACCAAAGAAGTCGCCGTAGATCTTCGCTTCTTCAATGATGCCTTTTTTAACGTTTAATCGGAAATCAATCGTCCCGATCGGGAAACGTTTTTTATGGATGACATCGAATTTCGGCGATTTTCCGAAATTCCACTCCCAGTTGCCATAACGTTCTGCCGAGATGGCACGTACTTTATCCCAGTCCTCTTCTGTCAAAATATACCGTTCAATCTCTTTCCCTTCATAGATCGAAGCAAGGAGATGATCGACGAATTGTTCCATCGTCAATGGTTCTGATAGAAATTCCGAAATATTCGCGACACGGCTCCGGACTGATTTAATGCCTTTAGAGCGCATCTTCTCTTCACTGACGACAAGCGCATTGACGACTTCTTCAATGTTTGAATCGAGCATCAGTGTCCCGTGACTAAACATCCGCCCTTTAGTCGTGAACTGGGCATTCCCACTGATTTTCCGGCTTCCGACATGAATATCGTTTCGTCCGGATAACTCCGCTTCGACACCGAGTTTATGCAGCGCTTGCACGACCGGCTCCGTGAACTTTTTATAGTTGTTAAACGAATCTCCGTCATCTTTCGTCAAGAAACTGAAGTTCAAGTTTCCTTCGTCATGATACACAGCGCCACCACCGGAAAGACGACGGACGACGTGGATGCCGTTTTCCTCAACATACTTCAGATTGACTTCTTCGTTCGTGTTCTGGTTTTTTCCGACGATGATCGACGGACCGTTGATATAAAACAAGAAATAGTCTTCTTCATTGACGTTCAGGTTGTTCAAGATGAATTCTTCAACAGCGAGATTGATTCGCGCATCGCGAATCTCAGGATGGAAGATGAATTTCATAAGGGTTTCGTGCTCCTTTGTGATGGAATCATAATTGATCAGTTACAGCCGTCAACACCACATGCGTCACCTTCAGCGATGACTTCAAGTGTTTGTTCTTGGCGAATTTTTGCGAAGACTTGTTCGAATGCCTCTACTGGTTGTGCGCCTGAAATGGCATATTTCCGGTCGAAGACGAAGAACGGTACACCACGAACACCGAGTTGTTGCGCCATTGCTTCTTCTTCTCGAACATCTGTCGCCAGTTCTTCTGAAGCGAGAAACGCTGTGACGTCTGCTTCAGCAAGTCCAGCATCTACTGCAATCCGTGTCAGAATGGTTGGGTCATTTAAATCTTCTCCATTCATGAAATACGCTGTGAACAAGGCTTCTGATACTGCATTCATCTTACCATGTTTTTTAGCGAATTGAGTCAGGCGATGAGCCTCGAATGTATTGGCTGGGATGACACGATCCATCTCATAGTGCAAGCCTTCCTGACGTGCCGTATCAACGACACCTTGCGACATATTCCGTGCTTGCTCGAGAGTCGTTCCATATTTTGAAGCAAGAATTTCGTATAATCCTTGCGTTGGTACTGCTGGTGCATCTGGATCGAGTTCAAAGCTTTTAAATTCGACCTCGACATCCAACTTTTCATTCGCAATCGCTTGTTCTAGGCGACGCTTCCCAATATAACAAAACGGACATGCATAATCCGACCATACTTCTACTTTCATCTGTGTTCTCTCCTTTTTGTGCGATATCATACTTTAAGCATAGTCGCCTCTAGGCAGAGTTGCAATCTTTCCGCCCAAGACCTCCTTGACTTCATACAAAAAAGAACCAAGACATTGCATCTTGGTTCTTTACCATTTTAAAACTTATTCTGTCACGAGTGCATGCGCTGCATCTTCGATCTCAATATCGAGTTCTTTCGTGTAAGCAGCTGTTTGTTCTGCTGTCCAGTTCAAGACAGTTTTCATTTCTTCGATGACCGAGTCTTTTTGAGCACGAGCCCAAGCAATGTCGAAGAAGACAGCACCTGTACGACGGATGAAGAAGTCGATCGGACGAGCGACCATTTCATGTTCGATACCATAGTGAAGTTGTGCGTAGACAGAACGTGGAAGATCTGTCGTAGCAGCATCATATGCTGCTGCATATTCAAGCACTTTCGGTAGGTTCGAACCGTAGCGTTTTGCTAAGAATTGAACTTCCTCTGTTGTTAGACCATTCGTTGCTGTTTGAGCTTTTAGGAATTCAGCAAATCCTTTTGCTCCGCCGACATGTCCACCCGACATTGGCATGTTTTTCGTCGAGCAACGTGCGTACGCGACGTTTTCTTCTTTTTTCAAAAGTTTAGCGACGAGATCAACGACGTGCTCACCCATTTTACGGTATCCAGTCAATTTCCCACCCGCAATCGTGATGAGACCTGACTCAGACTGCCATACTTCATCTTTACGAGAGATTTCAGAAGGATCTTTTCCTTCTTCATAAATCAATGGACGTACACCAGCCCAGCTTGATTCCACGTCTTCCGCTGTCACTTTAACCTCTGGGAACATATAGTGAATCGCGTCTAAAACGTAGTCTTGATCTTCGACTGTGAACTTTGGATGTGCAGTATCTTTATCGAAGAACGTATCTGTCGTACCAACGTACGCTTTTCCATCACGTGGAATCGCGAAAATCATCCGACCGTCTGGTGTATCGAAGTAGACCGCTTGTTTGAGTGGGAATTTCGATTGATCGATGACGACGTGGACACCTTTTGTCAAACGAAGTTGTTTCCCGACTTTAGAGCCATCTTTTTCACGTAATTCATCGACCCATGGACCTGTCGCGTTGACGACTTTTTTCGCACGGATTTCATGCACGTCACCTGTCAAAAGATCTGTCACACGCATTCCGACGACTTTCCCAGCATCATAGATGATTTCTTCTGCTTTTGTATAGTTGACGACACGTGCACCGTGTTCAACCGCTTCTTTCATGACTTCGATCGTAAGACGAGCGTCATCCGTACGGTACTCGACGTAGTATCCGCCACCTTTAAGACCTTGTTGTTTGACGAGTGGTTCTTTTGCCAATGTTTCTTTCGCAGATAACATCGAACGCCACTCAGAACGTTTAACACCTGCTAAGAAGTCATAGACACGAAGACCGATCGACGTACTGAATGGTCCGAACGTTCCGCCTTTATGCATCGGAAGCAACATCCACTCTGGTGTCGTGACATGTGGTCCGTTTTCGTAAACGATCGCACGTTCTTTACCGACTTCCGCGACCATTTGAACTTCGAATTGTTTTAAATAACGTAGACCACCATGGACTAATTTCGTTGAACGACTAGATGTACCGGACGCGAAATCCTGCATTTCGACGAGGCCAATCTTCATACCGCGTGATGCCGCATCGAGGGCGATCCCCGCACCTGTGATCCCGCCACCTACGACGAGTAGATCGAGTTCTTCACGTGTTAATCGATTATAGACATCTGCACGGTTTTTGCTTGAAAATGGTTGGTTAGGCATGAATAGTTCCTCCTGTTTAGGTTCGAAAAAAAAGAGACCACAACAAACACGCTGACTATGTCAACTGTTGCTGTGGTCTCTCCATATTCTCCGACCGATTTATTAACTTGACCTTACTATAACATACCTCACATCATTTGAACAACATCGTAGCTTGAACAGCTTTTTGCCATCCACCGTAGAGCGCATCCGTCTCTTCTTTTGCCATACTCGGCTCGAAACGACGTTCTTTTTTCCATTGCGTCGCAATTTGTTCACGGTTCTCAAAGAATCCAACAGCAAGACCGGCCAAGTAGGCTGCTCCTAATGCCGTCGTCTCATTGATTTCCGGACGCTCAACTGGTGCTTGGATGATGTCACCTTGGAACTGCATCAAGAAGTCGTTTTTAACCGCTCCACCATCGACACGAAGTGTTTTCATCTCGATCCCTGAATCTTGCTCCATCGCAGATAAGACGTCACGTGTTTGATAAGCGAGTGATTCTAATGTTGCGCGGATAAAGTGTTCTTTTTCCGTACCACGTGTCAAACCGAAGACTGCACCACGAACGTCTGATTCCCAGTAAGGTGTTCCAAGACCAACGAATGCCGGTACGACGTAGACACCTTCTGATGACGTGACACGCGTTGCGTATCCTTCTGATTCCTTTGCATCATCAATGAGACGTAAGCCGTCACGTAACCACTGAATCGCAGAACCTGCGACGAAGATACTTCCTTCTAAGGCATACTCCACTTTTCCATCGACGCCCCACGCGATCGTCGTCAGCAATCCGTGCTCTGATTTCACAGCCTCTTCCCCTGTGTTCATCAACATGAAGCAGCCTGTACCGTATGTGTTCTTCGCCATTCCTGTATCAAAACACGCTTGACCAAACAATGCGGCTTGCTGATCGCCCGCTGCTCCAGCAATCGGAACTGATTCTCCGAAGAAGTGATACCCTGCTGTCTCTGCGTACACTTCAGAAGATGGTCGTACTTCTGGAAGCATCGCTTTCGGGACATCTAAGATGTCGAGTAACTCGTCATCCCATTTTAATTCATGAATGTTATACATCAACGTACGACTTGCATTCGAATAGTCGGTCACATGTGCTTTTCCGCCGGATAATTTCCAGATGAGCCACGTATCGATCGTACCGAACAATAGTTCACCACGTTCAGCACGTTCCCGTGCTCCTTCGACATGATCTAAAATCCATTTGACTTTCGTACCAGAGAAATAAGCGTCAATCAATAGACCTGTCTTCTCACGGAAGAGCTCGGCATGACCGGCTGCTCGAAGCGCTTCACAGATTTCAGCCGTTTGTCTCGATTGCCACACGACTGCATTGTGAATCGGTTTCCCTGTTTCTTTTTCCCAGACGACAGCTGTTTCACGTTGGTTCGTGATTCCAATACCAGCAATCTGCGATGGCTTTACGTTCGCCTCCGTCAGACAAGTCGCCACGACAGCAAGGACACTTCCCCAAATCTCGTTTGCGTTGTGTTCGACCCAACCTGGTTTCGGAAAATACTGCGTGAATTCCTGTTGTGCTGAATGGACAATCTCGCCGGCACGATTAAACAGGATCGCACGTGTACTCGTCGTTCCCTGATCCAATGACAAAATGTAGTTCTCCATCTCTTCCCCATCCTTTTGTATCTAAATAAGTTAAGCTGACTTTGACTCCACTGACGTTGTTTTGTTCGGACGAACACCGAATCTATAGCATAAGCCTAATATGACGATTGTCACAAGTCCTACAACCCAAAAAGCCGGTGTATCTTTTCCTGTGAAGACCGAACGATAAAACAATCCGCCAAGACTTCCACCGAGAACTGGTCCGAGAACCGGAATCCATGAGTATCCCCAGTTCGAAGATCCTTTTCCATGAATCGGTAAGATGAAGTGAGCGATACGTGGACCAAGGTCCCGCGCCGGATTCATCGCATATCCTGTCGTGCCTCCGAATGACATACCGAGGCTGACGATCAAGAAACCGACGATCAATGGATTTAAACCATCTGAGAACTTATTCGCTCCGATCGATAACAACCCGATGACAAGTAAGAATGTCGCAATCATTTCACTCATTAGATTGGCAAATGTATGTGGAATCGCTGGTGACGTCGCAAAGACGCCGAGTTTCGTTGCTGGGTCTTTCGTCTCCGCCCAGTGTGGTAAGTAATGAACGAAAACAAGACTTGCACCAAGTATCCCGCCGGCAATTTGAGTGACGATATAGCCTGGTACGTCCGCCCATGCAAATGAACCGTCAAAGGCTAAACCAAGCGTTACTGCTGGATTAAGGTGTGCTCCACTGAATTGACCGACGGCATACGCTGCAATCGCCACGGCAAAACCCCACGCAAACGTGATGACGATCCAGCCTGCATCCTTCGCAAACGATTTCGTCAAACTAACGCCTGCACCAACACCGTTTCCAAGCGCGACAAGCAAGGCTGTACCTAAAAATTCCGCTAGTAAGGGTGACATGTGTATTCCTCCTTTTTGTTATGTGAAAAAAGCAACATAAAAAGGAGATCCACGTCAGTTCATGCTTGAATTTTCTTCAAGCAGGACTCACACGTGAATCTCCCTTTTCTCCGTCACTTTGTATCAACTTGATATCACTATAACAACCAGTGAAAACGCTGTCAAATAATCCGAATGATTTTCCTCACACCCCGATTAGGAGCGTGGTTCAAAATGACGCCACAAATCCTTATTCGATGTCGTGATACTTGAGGCACCTGCTTCAATCGCTTGTTCCACTTCCTCGACCGTATCGATGAGTCCTCCTGCAAAAACGAGACGTCCCGTCTTTTCTTTCACTTCTTGAATGTACTTTGGCATTAACCCTGGTAATACTTCGATGTAATCAGGTTGCGTCCGTTCCATAAGTTGATAACTTTTTTCAAGTGAACTGGAATCGAGTAAGAACATACGCTGCATCGTCTTGACCTTTTTTTGACGTGCCTTCAAGATGACACTCGCCTTCGTCGAAATGACACCATACGGTTTCAGTTCTTGGCAAACATATTCCGTCGCGTACTCATCATTTTTTAACCCCTGGACGAGATCCATATGCAAAAACATTTTTTTGTCGTATCGATGTGCCATCTCATAGACTGCTTTTAAACGCGAGACGTGCATTTCGAGTAAGACCCCATACTCATATGGACTCTTCAGCATCTTTTCAAAGTCTTCTAATTTTCTAACGGAAGGCAGGATCTTCTGTCCAAAATATGTCATGCGTTCTCCCCCTGATTCGTAATGTGTCCTAAGTATGTCGTGAAACTGAGGTATTAGGCAATGCTCTTTTCATGAAAATAAGTGAAAAGAGCGCTACGATTAGGGTATAGCTTAACGAAACGATTTATTTTCAGGAGGTGAATGCGCAGTCCTACCGTCTGTGCACGTCAATGAGTCAGCAAAAACGGATCACTATTTATTTATTCTCGATTTTAATTAATGCCCTAGGTAACAGCTTTATGGTAACCGCCTCGATCGGCAGTGCACCTTGGACATCAGCGAGTGAAGCTGTCGCGGCGATCTCACCGTTAACTGTCGGACTCGCTATCATCGTCTTACATGCGCTTGCCTTGATTGCAGCGCTTTCTCTTGGAAGCCGCTTCAGTTGGTGGACGATCGTCCTCAGTTTTGCACTCGTCGTACTGTTCGGCGCCGCAATTGATTTCTTCTTATCAATCCATCAATTGATCTATACACCACAAGGACTATGGATGCGCGGCTTGTATATGTTAATCGGTATGCCGTTGATTTCACTTGGACTCGCACTTTATCTCCAAATCGGCTTCGTGTTGATGCCGCCAGATTACTTGATGAAATCACTCATCACCCGCTTTAAAAGTACATCAATCGGAGCAACGATTAGTCTCGGGATTCCTTTTTTGATTGCCAGTCTCTTTTCACTGATTGAACGTCAATTGATCGGCATCGGAGTCGGGACTTTTATTTTCTTACTATTGAATGGTCCGCTGATCGAATGGTTTCAGCGACTGTTCCCGATTACGGCTCGTCCGCCTAAACGAACTAGTTCTTAAATACTCAAAGAAAAGAGTTGCTCACGGACGAATTCGTCCATGAGCAACTCTTTTCTTTACGTGTAGGATTTTCTCTGGAAAACAAGAATTGACGCGCCTAATAAGACGATGATATGCGCCATTACGAACAAGACGGAGAATGTTAAAGATGTTCCCATTGCTTCACTGATACCATAGGAAACAGAATCCTTGAAATACATCGACCAGTCCAAGTGCATGAATACGATCCATTTGGCAATCGCTGGTTTAAAGCCGATCAATAGACTTCCCGCAATGCTCGTAAAGAACTGCGCTAATACGGTAAAGCCAATGATCATACCGACCGAGCGGAATAATAATGAGAAGAACAACGTCATAAATATCGTAAAAATCGGACTGACGACCTCAACGATCGTGTCGCGGAACAGGATCGGATCTCCTACCTCTGAAAACACAAATGAGCCTGCGTAGACGATCGCAGCGATGAACACGAATTGGAATAACATGATCAAGATTGAGAAAAGCAGCTTTGAGAAGTAAATCGTCATTCGTGAATATGGGCTCATTAATAGATGTTTCATCGTATCATATCGTACTTCATTCCCGATAGCTTCTGCCGTGAAGACGATCGTGATGATCCCTAATAAGGAGGTCAACAACACAAAAGTTAAGGAATAGTAATCATAGCGTGTGAACTCAAAATCATTTGTCTTCGCCACAATGATAATACCAACCGCAATGACGACATATAGCGCTAAGACGATTTTCGCTTTTTTAGTCGTCCACCATTTCATCCATTCATTTTGTATGAGCGAAAGCATGTGAATCCCCCTCTTTTTTCGTTACTTGCAGGAATTGTTCTTCGAGCGTCAAGCGTTTGACGGTCAGTTCATGCAAGTCAGCAATCGGCACGACAAGTCGGGCAATCGCCGGACACTCACTTTCTGGTGCTGTGATGATGATTTGTTCATCAAGTACTTCTGATGGATAGTTCGCGATGCGAAGGGCTTCAAGTACGTCAGTCATCGCTTCCTTATTGACGCGAAGTGCCACCTTTGCTCCGGTTTCGTTACGAACCGATTCGACTGACTTGATGACACCTTGATCAATGATGGCATATCGATCACTGATTTGTTCCATTTCACTCAGCATATGACTTGAGATCAAAATTGCGATATCCTGCTCACGCGCCATTTGTCGTAAATACTCACGAAGTTCTGCGATCCCGGACGGATCTAGACCATTTGTCGGTTCATCTAAAATCAAGACGCGCGGATTATGTAACAACGCGCGAGCAATTCCAAGACGTTGCTTCATTCCGAGTGAATACTCTCCAACTTTCTTCGAAAGCTTTCCTTCTAAACCAACGAGACGAGCAAGTGCGTCATAGTCGACTTGTCCGAGTCCTGGAATCAGGTTTTTTGCATGTATCAAGTTTTGTTTGCCTGTTAAATAAGGATAAAAAGCTGGATTTTCAACGATTGCTCCGATTTGTGTCAATGCCTTCGAACGCTCTTCTACGACATCATAGCCATTGACCGTGACTCGCCCAGCATCCTGCTCAAGCAGACCCGTGATGATACGAATCGTTGTCGTCTTCCCTGCCCCATTCGGTCCGAGGAAGCCGAACACTTCTCCTGGGGATACCTCAAAACTGACGTCTTTTAGAATTTGCTCTTTTCCGAGACGCTTTGAGATATTTTCAATCTTTAACATCTGCTCTTCCTCCTCATTCATATTTTGTTTATGCTATATAGTGTACGTGAATTCCCTGCGAAAGTTTCTTTTCTTACAAATATGTAATCTGATTCCAAATAAAAATCCGCTAACGCAGAAATTTGAGACTAAATAAGGAATGGAGTCTTCAGATGATTCTTTTTGAAGAAATGACACGTGAACATTTTCCGATCGTTCAATCACTGTACGCAAGCGTTCCAGAGTATGCATGCCTGGAAGAACGGGCGCTACCACTCTCTGATTCGATCTTACAGGAGGAATTCTTGAATCCCGATACTGTATCGCTGATCGGGTATATCGATGGAGAACCTGTCTTACTGATTGACTACCTCCCAAAGCATCCGCAAGACGGTACAACGTGGATTGGTTTATTTTTACTCGATGCTTCTCATCATGGTACCGGAACGGGTAGTCGGTTACTGTCCGCCTTTTTCAATCAATTCTTAAGTCGAGCGTCACAGATTCACCTCGCCGTATTACCTGATAACGTAAAAGCCCGACGGTTTTGGGAAAAACATGGATTCCGTTACGTGCGAACGAGCATCTCGAACCGTGAACAGCAAATAGACGTCTATGTATATGAGTCAAACAAAAAACAAATGAGAAACGTATGAATGGAGTATCACACAATGTCCAGACCCTCACTTCGCTTTGACATCCTGTTAGCGGGATTGATTTCCCTATTATTTTTTAGCATGACGCTGTTGTTGACCTTCTTCATCAGTCAACACGCGACAAGCCGACTCCAATCGGAAGTCAGAATGAATCTGTCAACGACTGCTCATCAACTATCCGACAAGCTCGATCATTACATGTGGTCACGCTATGCAGAAGTGAAGTTGCTCGGCTCTTTATCAACGATTCAACAAACAGATCAAAAAGTAGAAACACGTCGGACACTAGAGGAGTTACAACGACAGATTCCCGACTTTTCTTGGATTGGTCGTTTAGATGCGAACGGTAAAGTCATTGCGTCAACGAACCAGATTCTTGAAGGAACATCGATCAAAGAACGACCTGTTTTTCAAGAAGCATTATCGCAACCATTCATCGGTGATGTTCATGAAGCCGTCCTACTCGCAAAATTATTGCCGAATCCAAGTGGTGAGCCACTCCAATTTGTCGATATAAGTACACCTTTATATGATAAGGGACGATTTTCCGGCGTCCTCGCGACACACCTCAGTTTCGAATGGGCTAAAGCGATTGAACAAAGTTTCCAGAGCGCTACCTCTTCTCTCCAAAAAGTCGATGTCTTCATCGTTAGTCAAGATCGAAAGACTATTTTGCTTGGACCAAACGGATGGAGTGGTAAGACATTGCCTACTAGTGTAACGCTCACTTCGAATGCTCCTGCGACCGCTTTTTGGAAAGAGAAAGAATTCGTCTCTGGTCAAAGTACGAGCCGTGGTTACAAAGACTATGATGGACTAGGTTGGACGGTTCTCGTGCGTCAACCGACATCGATTGCCTTCGCTGATGCCGACGCTTTACGCCAAACGATTTTCATCGCTGGGTTAATTGCCTCTCTCATTACAGCCGTGCTTGGGTGGATGTTAGCGAAACTGCTGACTCGACCACTCTTAAAAATCACGCATGCCGCACAACAAATGCAAGGTGATCCTTCAAAATCACTTCCGAACCATCGTGGAATCCGAGAAATCGAGACATTGACAGATGCCCTACAGCAACTGATTCGTCGATTGCTGCATACCGAAAAAGAAAAACTGACGTTTGAACGATTATCGCAACGTGACAGTCTCACGGGTCTTGCGAATCGAAATGGTCTTGCTCAATACATCGAACAATTACCTATAGGAACGCATTCCATCTACCTTTGTCTCGATTTAGACGGTTTTAAAGCAGTTAACGACACATATGGGCACGCACTTGGTGATCTCCTCCTGATCGAGGTCGGTCAACGTCTCAAACAGTTACTTCCACCTGGTGGCTTCGTCGCTCGTCTTGGTGGCGATGAGTTCATCATCGTCTTAACGAATCAGTCTGTAGTAGAAGCACAACACTTAGGTGAACAATGGATTGCCCATGTCTCGATGCCTTATCATTTAGAAGAACAGACCGTCCATATCGGAATGAGCATCGGACTCGCTGAACAGATAGCAGATGAATCGCTCGAGCAAGTCATGCACCATGCGGATTTAGCGCTCTATCGTTCGAAGCAAGATGGTAAAGGATGTATTTCCGTTCATTGACCTTTTGGAACGGAGGATTGACAAGCGCGTTTCTCCTCCGTAAGGTGAACGAGAAGCGTATAAATTTTCAACAAGGAGCTGTCAGCATGAATCAATGGACACGTGAAGCACGATATCGTCCCCTCTCGGATGTCGATCCGACCGTATACCAAGTGATGAAGGAAGAAGTAAGAACATCTCCTTGGCGATTTTCTTACCATATCCAACCTCCAACCGGACTTTTGAATGATCCGAACGGCTTCGTCTACCACGACGGTCTTTATCATTTATTTTATCAATGGTTCCCACTCGGTCCTGTTCATGGTCTAAAGTACTGGTATCACATGACATCAAAAGACCTCGTACATTGGTTCGATGAAGGGGCCGCCTTGATTCCAAATGACGATCCTGATTCGCACGGCGCTTATTCCGGTAGTGGCTTCATCAAAGATGATCAAGTGCACATCATGTACACCGGTAACAAACGGGACGCGGAGTGGAATCGCCATACGAGTCAAATCGTTGGGCACCTTCGTTCGGATGGACGGATTGAAAAACACTTACCACCTGCTATTCCAACCGTTCCTGAAGGCTATACAGAACATTTTCGTGATCCGAAAGTCTTTCAAGATGCATCGGGCATCTGGTACTGCATACTTGGAGCACAGCGCACTGACTTGACAGGTTGTACTGTCATTTATCTGTCTCAAGATGCAGAGCACTGGACGTTGGTCGGTGAGTTACGGACGAACTACCCGACATTCGGTTATATGTGGGAATGTCCTGATTATTTCGAGCTTAATGGAAAAGGCGTCTTTCTCTTTAGTCCTCAAGGGATTGAGCCAGATGGTACGAACTATCAAAATATTTTCCAGTCCGGTTACTTCATCGGGGAACCGTTAGCTTTACCCAACTTAACATTCACACATGAACCTTTCCAAGAACTCGATTTCGGATTCGACTTCTATGCGCCACAAACAACTGAGGCGGCAGATGGTCGACGGATTCTTGTTGGTTGGATGGGTTTACCGGACATTAGTTATCCTTCTGACATTTATAACTGGGCACATGCTTTGACATTGCCGCGTGAATTAACGATCGAACAGGGACAACTTCGTCAACGACCTGTCCATGAACTGACACAGCTACGAAAAGAAACGTTATTTGACGAAACGATTCTTTTCGAGCAAGATGTGACGGTTGCGGAAGCCGAGATTTTCGAACTCGTGATGACAGACTTGAAGCTGTCGTCGGATTCGTTCCGCTTCTCAATTCGTCAAGACGCTACAGAAGAAACCCTATTTAAATATGATGTCGTTTCGCGTCAATTTACGATTGACCGGAGTCGTTCGGGTGTGGAGGTTCCTGCTGAATCATTTGGTACATCACGATCGACTGTCCTTTCGAAAGACTTGCAGACATTACGTTTGTTTGTGGACCGGTCCTCGTTCGAACTTTTCCTCAATGATGGAGAAGCCGTCGCAAGCGGACGTATTTTCCCAAAAGCAACGAGTCGAGGTATCGGATTCTCTGGTGAGGCGACTGCCCACCTCTCTATTTATGATTTATCTTAAATAGCAAAAAGCATTTTCCTGAATAGAATCAGGAAAATGCTTTTTTACTTCACTGCTTCAATCGTGATTCCTTTTCTAAATCGAAGGCGAGAATATGTTGCTCTCCGATTGGACCCATGACCGATTGTAACGTATCGACATATCCCGTCTTGAAATACAGTGATTTTGCAGCGATATTCTTTTTATTGACCGCAAGTGTAATCGATGTGACTTCCGGGAAATGATGATGGACGAACTCCGGTAACTGCATCATCGCTTCCTTCGCGTATCCTTGATGTTGATGCCGTTCATCAATCGAAAAGGCACGTAACAGGACACTTTGTTCATCCGTCCGGTGTGTTTTAGGGGGATTGAGATGGAGAATAAAAAATCCGACGACGAGCTCGTCTTTTTTAATAACAACCGGAAACTTATCGGGATGTGCAACCGCATCCGTAACGACATCTGTTGGAAAAGAAGTAAACTGAACTTGTTCTTCCGGAAGAATGAACGCCTCACATTGTTCATAATGTTCATTTGTATACATGTGTAATTTCACTACAGACATTCTCATTCCGCCTTCCCTCTTTGTACAGGACAAGAGAGTACTCTCTTACATCTATTCCCATTTTAATATTTTTGAGTCCATTTGCCTAGTCTTTTAAAGTCACTCCTCTTACATTGCTTCCAATAGTCTTTTGTCTCTTTATTCCACGGTTCGTCTTTCAGTAATCCAATCCGATCATTAAAAATGCTACACTAGGGAGAGTTCGATTTAATGGACACGAAATTAAACGCTCGAGGTGAACTGTATCATGCATGAAGATTTTTTCAAACAGATGGAGCGATTGACCGGCATTCAATTGAATCCTGTCCAACAACAGGCAATTGAACATGACCATGGTCCGTTGCTGTTACTCGCCTCACCCGGCTCTGGAAAAACAACGACCCTTAATTTTAAGATTGCCTATTTGATTTTACAAAAAAAAATTGAACCACATCGTATTCTTGGACTGACCTTCAGTAAAGCGGCAGCTCGCGAGATGGCGGATCGATTTTATCATTTATTCCATGAACTAATCGGAACAACAGCGGCTTTTTCGACAATCCACAGTTTTGCTTTTCAAGTCGTCCGGGACCATACGTCCGAGCAACGCCTCTCCTATACGATCATCGAAGGACCGATGGATCAACAACATCCGAATGCGCCACATAAACGGATGTTACTGCGCCGTATTTTCCAGGAAATTAATCGGAGTGTCATTACCGATGATCAAATGGATGAGTTGTTACGGATGATTTCCTTTGTCAAAAATCGCCTTCTTTCTTTAAAAGAAATCAAGGCAGTACCGACGGCGATCAAACACTTTCCTGACATCTATGTCGCATATGAACAATTCAAGTCTCGTGATCCTGTACATCCGTTACTTGATTTCGATGATATGTTGACATATGCTAATACGATTTTGGAACAAGACCGTCGTCTATTGCAACATTACCAACGTCGCTTCGATTATATTCTGACAGATGAGAGTCAAGATACATCACTCGTTCAACATCAACTGGTTGAAAAGTTAGCCTTACCCCATAATCGCCTTTGTGTCGTCGCGGACGATGACCAGACGCTTTACAGTTGGCGTGGCGCAGATGCATCCAAGATTCTCCACTTCAAGGATACGTATCCGAATGCGACGATTCTTTACATGGAACAAAATTATCGCTCATCAAAGGACATCGTCTCAGTCGCCAATCAATTCATCCAACGTAATAAAGCACGTTATCCGAAACAGATGTTCACGGAGAATGCTGCGGTTCGTCCAATAATCTTAGAGACGCTACCGACTTATGAAGATCAGACTCGTTATTTATTGAATCAGTTACGGACGGAAACGAATTACCGCGAAGTCGCCATCTTATATCGCAACAATGCTTCTTCGATCAACGTCATGAATGCGTTAGATCAAGCAAACATTCCTTTTTACATTAAGGATGTTGATCATAAATTCTTCAGTCATTGGATTTTGAAGGATATTTTAAATTTCATGACATTCGCACAAGATCCAACAGATATCGAGGTTCTAGCAACCATCCATACGAAGTTCGCCGGATATATCTCGAAAGCTCAACTGGCTCAATTGCAACAGTTTGGTTCGGGTGAATCTGTATTTGATCTACTCATAAACAAAATCGAAATGAAGTTTTATCAAAAGAAACAACTTCAACAAATGAAGCGCACATTCGCTTCCATTCAGACCGTTCGACCGTCTGCTGCCCTCTCTTTGATTCGTCATGAACTGGGCTACGAAAAGAATTTGCGGAAAATGAGTGAGAGTCTCGGTTTTAGTCTCGACCACCTGCTTGAGACATTAAATACGATCGATAACATCGCAAGTGATGTACCGACGTTACTCGCCTTTCGTGAGCGGATCGCGCATCTCGAACAGTTGATGCGTGATGCGAAACAAAACAAAAATCAAAATGCGGTCACTCTTTCGACCTTTCACAGTGCAAAGGGACTTGAATTTGATCGCGTCTTTATGATTGATCTCGTTGCTGGTATTCTTCCATCGGCTGACACGATCAAGGCGTACAAGAATGGACAACTCGATGATATGGAAGAAGCAGCACGCTTGTTTTACGTCGGGATGACACGGGCACGACACGAACTGCATCTCCTGTCTTATCGTTTTAAATCGAAATCGTTCGATGTCTCACCATTCGTCGAAGACGTTCATCGTCTTGTTACACCGGATTCCGCAAAACGAAAAATAGAACGCCAACGTCCTGCCATTGCAGCGCGAGCTAAAGTTCCTCCACTTCCGATCACTGAGAACATGCGTGTATCGCATACAGCGTTTGGTCCCGGAACCGTCTTGCACCTGGTTGATGACGTGCTAGAAATTTCATTTGATCAAGGAATGAAAAAACAGCTTTCGTTACAAGTCTGCTCCGAAAATGCATTACTCGAAATTTTATGAGACAAAAAAGAGGCTGACTCAAAAGTCAGTCTCTACAAAGATAAGGGGGACAGATCATCAATCTGTCCCCCTTATCTCATAATAAAAAGAATGACGCGTCACACGCCACTCCTACAGGAAAAACGCATTTGTGCGTTGTCAGAGACGAACAAGACCCGCTTTCCTGTTTCAAGGAAGCAGGAAAACTGGCTTGTGTCTCGCCTGAGGAAAGGGCGTGAAAAGACGCGTCATTCTTTTTTTGAGTCAGCCCCTTTTGGTATATATCAGTTTTTAGGTGATGACTCATTTTGACGAATCAAGGCATCTCTGATTTCTGTCAATAGTTTTTCTTCTGTCGTTGGTACCGCTTCTTCTTCGACGACTTCTTCCTTCTTCCGGAACGAAGTGATTCCTTTGACGAAGATGAACAAAGCAAAGGCAATCAATAAGAATTCGATACTCGCCTGAAGGAACTGACCGTACTGTAATTTTGCATTTCCGACCATGATTGATAATCCTTTGACATCAATACCACCGATGATGATACCGATCAACGGCATGAAGACGCTGTCGACGAGTGATTTGATAATCCCGCTGAACGCAGCACCGAGAATGACTCCGACCGCTAAATCGATCACATTGCCTCGAAAAGCAAACTCCTTAAATGCCTTAAACATGAAAAATCCCCCTTACCAAGCACGGGACGCCAATTGCTGAATCGCATATCCGACGCCGTGCTCATCGTTTGTTTTCGTTACGTGATGCGCAATCGCTTTTGCTTCATCATGACCATTCCCCATCGCGATCGCCTTTCCAGCAACCTTAAACATGGGAAGATCGTTCAAATTATCACCGATGACAGCGACTTGTTCGATCGGCACACCAAGGTGGTCCGCGAGGATTTTAACTGCCGTTCCTTTATCGGCACCGACTGCCATGACTTCGATGTTATCGTGTCCTGACGACGTGACATAGACACCCTCGACTTTCTGCTCGATTTCCTGCCAGATTGTTTTCATCAATTCTTGATCAAATGAGAACGAAATGAACTTGAATACTTTTCCCGCTTGATTACGAATGTATGACCGGAATCCATCAATCATCTTGACGTCTTCGTGGACATAATAGCGATCGTGGAAGAAATCAAGCACTTGTTTTGCCCGATCACTTTCTTCACTTAATTCTTTTAACGAATCGTAGGCTGCATCAATCGTCGCTCCTTGCGCTGTCACGAGTCCTTGATCACAGAACATCTCGAAGAAGACTTCGTACTGGCTAATGATGCCGTAAATTTGCTGTGCTTGTTCTGTCGTCAGAGTCGTCGCACTCAACTCTTCTCCATCGACGGTCATCACACGTGCCCCGTTTGAAGCAATGATCGGACAATGAATTCCTGCGGCATCCGTCAATTCTTTAGCATTTAAGTAATTACGTCCTGTTGCAATTGCAAACTCGACACCTTGTTCGCGTGCTGCTTCAATTGCCTGAATCGTCTCCGGTTCTATTCGTTGTTTGCCCGAAAGAACGGTACCATCCATGTCTGATACGAGTAATTTAATTGGATTTGCCATCGTCTTCACTCTCCTCTTTTTCTATTTCCATACCACTATACCATTTTTCACATTTTGACTGGTCGTAAACACAGTTTACAAGATTGGTGACAACAAACGCGAAATACTTTCCTTGAATTTGATCATTCTTGAACGCGCAACATACGACTCGACCGTCATGAGCTTTGATACATCACAATCGGCTAAGAAGAGCCGTTCTAGTTCAATTGCTACTTCCTGATCATAGACGATTGTATTCATTTCGAAATTTAAACGGAAACTTCGTGCATCGATATTCGTCGTCCCGACTGAAGCAATCTCTCCATCAACAACAATCGTCTTCGCATGTAAAAATCCAGGTTCATACGTGTAGACTTTAGCTCCGTACGACAACAACTCTCCTACAGCAGCTGTCGTCGCCCAGTAAACGAATGGATGGTCCGGCTTATTCGGAATCATGATGCGCACCTCCACTCCAGACAGAAGGGCTGCCTTACATGCATCTAAATAACTCGTGTCTGGAATGAAATAAGGCGATTGAATGTAAATCGTCCGCTTTGCCTCATTGATCATCTTGATCAAAGCAAGCTTCAGATATTCTGAACGGGAATCCGGACCCGACGTGACGATCTGCATCGGTAATATATTCTGAACCCTGTGTGTCCCGTAGTAGAACAATGATTTTTCTGTATAGACGTCACTCGCTTGATTCCAGTCAAGAATAAAACGGTCGAGCTGATCGTGAACGACATCACCTTTCAAGCGAAAATGCGTATCCCGCCAATAGCCGAACTTTTCGTCGATACCTAGATATTCCGTACCGACGTTAAATCCACCAATGTAGCCGATTCGACCGTCAATGATACAGGATTTACGGTGATTGCGGTTATTTAAGCGAAAATTAACGAAACCGATCGTCGACGGGAAAAAAGCGAACACTTCTCCCCCGTGTACCAGTAAATCTTTGAAATCCGTCCGTTTGAGACTACGTGATCCGACAGCATCGTATAATAGACGGACTTTGATTCCACGACGAGCACATTCGGTTAATGCATCGATCAACGCTAGCCCAAGGCGATCTTTCTGAATGATGTAGTATTGAATATTCACTTCATGTTCTGCCTGGCGGATATCTTGAATCATCCGATTGAATTTCTGTTCTCCATCCGAAAGAATCTGCAGTTGATTCGAGAGACTGAGTAACGAACCGTTCGACATCAGATTCATCCGAATCATATCCCGGTGCTTTTGAATCATCGGGTGCCGCCCCATCGTCACGAGTTCTTTTTTCTGTAAGGCAATCCGTCTATCGTGTTCTAGTTGTTCTTCTTCCGTAATACGATAAAAATTCGATTTTTTCAACAATCTTCCGAAAAACAGATAGACGAGAAACCCAACGAGTGGAACGAAATACAAGATGAACACCCATGCCCACGTCGCACCAATATCGCGCCGTTCGAGAAAAATAACCGTTAGGACCGCAAAGATATTCATGATGAGCAATCCGTAGACGATGATGATCGTGAACGTACTCCATACTTCCACCATACGATTCCCTCCCGTTTCAACGGTATTGTTCGATTTTGGTCCCTTGTCTCCTATTCCCGTTTCCTTCCGTGTCATTCTTTTGAAGACAAAAAAACCTTTTTAAAGCACGAATGGCTTCAAAAAGGTTTAGGTCTTTCATGATTCTTGACATGGTTCCGGTTGTTGTAACGCCATTTGTTCAAGTGTCGCTTTGACACCTGCTACACAGTCTGGCAATCCAACACCATCATAAGCAAGTCCGGCTAAATGAATGTGTGGATAGTGCGAAGCGATGGTTTCTCGCACTTCTTGAATCCGCTGTGCATGCCCTACCGTGTAGGCCGGTAAGCCGTCTAATAGACGACTGATGACGACACGTTCCGGTTGCAACGGACGACCACAGATGGCTTCAAGATCTTCTAAGACGACCCGTTCAATCATTTCGTCTGATTCACGAACGAGTGCATCTTTTCCGGGACGACCGATGAAGGCACGAAGCACGGTATGATTCGGTGCTGCATGATTCCACTTTTGATCAATCGCCGTACACGCTGTAATCGAATACGGTGCCTGACGGTTGACGATGAAACCTGTTCCATCGATCGGCAACGCTGTTTCCTTATCGAAAATCAACGTGACTGTCGCCGTCGAGTGTGTCGAGAGGTTCGCAAGCCCAGGCAGCGTCGCTTCTGGTAACAGGGACACGATTTGGCGATGCGGAATCGTCAACAAAATATCATCGGCATACTCTGGACCATGATCCGTTTCGAGACGATACCGCCCATCTTCTTCCCGTTTAATCGAGCGAAGTGGTGTCTCAAGACGAATTTCTGTCCGTTCAAGCACCTCTTCTAGCCGCTCGACGAGAGACTCGAGTCCAGTAGCGAGCGATAAAAATTGACCTGTCGCTTTGAGCGTCGGACCTTGTTCTTGGTCAAGCGGACGCATGAGACGCATTCCTTCAAACAAACTTCCTGCCTTTTGTTCATTTGCAACAAATTGTGGGTAGGTCGCAAACGTACTCATCCGGTCGATATCACCAGCATAAATGCCTGAAAGAAGCGGTTCGATCAGCTTCTCGACGAGCGCATCTCCAAGACGCGGACGCAAATACTCTCCTAGTGGGATATCTGTTTCTGGAATCGTCAAATCAGGAGCAGGGTGAAGCAATCGTTCTGACACTTCTGCTTTTTCTTCTTCCGTCAACAAAGAAGTCTTTGCAAATAACTCTAAATCCGTCGGGATACCCATGACGGCACCTTTTGGAATCGGGTGGAGACCTCGCGCATCCAATATATAGGCTTGCGACGTGTTATTACGAACGAGTTGCTCCCCTAATCCAATCTCTTCGATGAGATCCGTCAGTACGTGTTTTCGTGCGACATACGAATCTGGTCCCCGCTCGATCGTCAATCCTTCGTCCCGATATGTTGCCACCTTACCACCGAGACGACCTTCTGCCTCAAGTAACGTGATGTTCATTTCCGGAAACTGTTTCTCTGCATAATAGGCGGCCGCAAGTCCTGAAATACCGCCGCCCACGATGACGAGACGTTTACTGGACATAACTACCCACCTGTTTCGCGACGGCTTCCGTGACAGCTTTCATGAAAGCAGGATCCGCGTTTGGCATGACAGGTCGCGCATAATGGATTCCGAGTTCGTCGCAGACGACTTTACACTCATAGTCATTATCGAATAATACTTCTAGATGGTCCGCAACGAAGCCGACTGGCACGTAAACGAACGCTTCGTATCCTTTTTCTTCGTAAACATCACGTGTCAGATCCTGAACATCAGGGCCGAGCCATGGCTCAGGTGTTTGTCCAGCTGATTGCCAACCTGTGATCATATGCGGTACACCGGCACGTTGTGCAATCAATTCGGCAGTTTCTTTCAATTGCTCTGGGTACGGATCGCCGTTTGCGATGATTTTCTCAGGCAGACTGTGCGCCGAAACGACGAGAACGGCTTTTTCTTCAGGAACTGGTAAAGCGTCGAACGTCTTGCGGATTTCTTTCCCCCACCAATCGAGAAATGCTTCTTCTTTGTACCACGATTCAACGGATGCGAGACGAATACCGTGCTGATCTGCGACTTCCTTCGCACGACCATTATATGAACGAATACTGAACGTCGAATAGTGCGGTGCTAAAACGACCGTGACCGCTTCTGTGATGCCGTCTTTTGCCATTTGCTCGACAGCATCCTCAACGAATGGCTCGATGTGCTTTAGACCAAGATAAAGCTTAAACTCGATTTCACCGGCATATTTCTCAGACAATTGACGGTGCAGCTCTTCTGCCTGGTCAATCGTGACTTGTGCGAGTGGTGAGACTCCACCAATGGCTTCGTAGCGTTCCGTCAACTCTGCCAATGCTTCTGGAGACGGTTTGCGTCCGCGGCGGATATGCGTATAATACCGCTCGATATCTTCAGGTTTATACGGCGTACCATACGCCATGACAAGTAATCCTAACGTCTTCATTTTTCTACCTCCATTTTTTCTTTCGAATAATCATGGATAAATGCAGTCAAACGTTTCAATACTTCTGGATCAACTTCCGGGAAGATGCCGTGACCGAGGTTGAAGATGAACCCTGGTTGTTTCATTCCCATGTCGAGAATCTCCTTCGCTTTCGCTTCAAGGATATCCCATGGTGCTAACAGATAAGACGGATCGAGGTTCCCTTGGACGGGTTTCGTCAGCCCACGTTCACGTGCTTCATCGATCGATAAGCGCCAATCGAGTCCAACGACGTCTAACGGTAAGCTATGCCACTCTTCTGCCAAATGACTCGCCCCTACACCGAACATGATCATCGGCACGCCTGTATCTTTTAGTTCCGTGAAAATGCGTTCCATCGTCGGTTTGATGTAACGGACATAATCTTTCCGGCTTGTCGTTCCGACCCATGAATCAAAGATTTGGAACGCTTGAATCCCTGCATCTACTTGTGATTTGATGTAATCGATGACCATGTCACCTAGTTTCTCCATTAAGGCATGCCATACTTCAGGTTGTCCATACATCAATGCTTTCGTTTTATGGTATCCCTTTGAAGGTCCACCTTCAATCATATAGCTCGCAAGTGTAAATGGCGCCCCGGAAAAACCAATTAACGGCACTTCAAGTCGTTCCCGTAATAAACGAATTGTTTCATAAATGTACGGAATATCTTCACGGTTGAACGGTTGCAGTGCTTCGACATCTGCCATCGTGCAAATCGGATTCGCAATGACTGGACCAATGCCACTCTTGATTTCAACATCAACGCCCATCGACGGAAGTGGCGTCATGATATCTTTATATAGAATCGCTGCATCGACTCCTAGTTGTTTTACAGGTAGTTCTGTCACATATGCGCCTAGCTCCGAGTCATGCGTGATCTCGAAAAGCGTCCGTGTCTTCTTGATTTCACGATATTCCGCTTGATAACGACCTGCTTGTCGCATGTACCAGACGGGAACGTGATCAATCTGCTCGCCACGGATCGCCCGCAAAAACGTATCATTGAATTTCTTCATCATAACTACCCCTTTATACTCGTTCTAACGCCCCAAAAAACGTACGATAAGTTTGTGAACACAGAAACATTATATCTGAAATTAAGAAGTCTGTGCCAATAAATCGTTTACAAAATGACAGTTCTGTTACCAGTTCATGAAATGTTCACTGTTTCTTGTAAAGACCGAATGCAGCGTTTAACTGACCACGAATTAAGTCAGAACGTTGCTGTTCCGTTACCTTACGTTCTTTTTCTCGAATTTCGTGCGTGCGCCAACCATCCTCGATTTTTTCCGCGACTTCGACGAGTCGCTCGACATCCGTAAACGAATATTTTCGCGTCTTTCCATTTGTCCGTTCTGGAAAGATTAATTTCCGTTCCTCATAGTAACGAATCTGACGTTCTGACAAGCCGGTCAATTCACAGACGATTCCGATCGACATCACCTTTTTTTCGCGGTACTTCATCTCCGTCACTCCTTTCTACAAAAATACCATGTCAGATTTTCTGACACAACACGTTTCTTTTAAAGTATTTCCGTCTAAAGTAAACACATACTTTAAATGGATAAAGGAGGAACGATAATGAAACTGGAACAACTCGCAATTTCAGTCGATACGTTTTATGTCTTATTCGCAGCACTGCTCGTCTTTACGATGCAAATCGGATTCTTACTTCTGGAAACAGGGATGTTACGGGCAAAGAACGCGGGGCACGTCGCTGTTAAACAAATTATCAGCTTCTCAGTTGCCGCTCTAGCCTTTTGGGCTATCGGATTCGGATTGACGTTCGGTGATGGTAACTCCATTATCGGAACAGAAGGATTCTTCTTACATGGAGGATTCAGCAGTCTTGATTGGTCGAACATCACGATTGATGTAAAGTTCCTCTTCCAACTCTCGTTTGTCGCCGTCTCTCTCGCAATCGCTTGGGGCGGATTCGCAGAACGTGCTAAATTATCCGTTTACTTGTTGTTCGGAACGTTTTTCGTTGCTATCATCTATCCGATCATTGCTCGTTCCGTTTGGGCAGGTGGATTCCTTGGTTCGCTCGGAATGCAAGATTTCGCCGGGTCAACGGTCGTCCACTTACAAGGTGGGATTGCTGCACTTGTTGCTGCTTTACTGCTTAAGAAAAGAATCGGTGCTGAAAAAACACCGTTGCTTGGACACAATGTCATTTATTCTGTCGTCGGTGCCTTCATCCTCTGGTTATGTTGGTTCGGCTTCAACGCTGGTTCGACATTAACGATTGCCGACGGATTCTTTAGTTACGTTGCTTTGACGACGTTACTCGCGACTGCAGCAGGTGCCCTCGGCGCTCTTGCCATCTCGTTCTGGCACCGTCGCGTCGCAGATATTCCTTCGATCATCAACGGTGTATTAGCTGCACTCGTCGCCATTACTGCAGCCTGTGCCTTTGTGGAACCATGGGCAGCCGTCGTCATTGGTTTCCTTGCTGGTGTGATCACGTATGGAACGAGCATTCTTCTCGCAAGTCGCGTGGATGATCCACTTTGCGCCTTCTCCGTTCATGGCGTCGCTGGTATCTGGGGTACACTCGCAACTGGATTCTTCGCTTCACCACGACTCGTTGAAATCACAGGTATCGGACAAGCAGGACTCTTCTATGGGGGTGGCTTCACGCAACTCGGTGTTCAAGCTCTTGGTGTCGTCTTTGCTATCGTCATCGTCAGCGTCTTAAGTTATGCTTTCTTAAAAGTCCTCGACCTTACGATCGGACTTCGAATCACACGCGAAGATGAACTCCGTGGTCTTGACGTCGCGGAACATGGTCAAGCTTCTTACGATCTTCCTGCTCCTGTCAGCAAGGAATTGCATATGGTTGAAGAAGAAGATCTATCAAACGAACGTGTCAATTAATGGTTCATAACGAATAAGAGCCTATGCGATGAACATCCATCGCGTAGGCTCTTTCTTGTTTATTATTTTCGGGCATAGTATTCACCAATTACAAGTGCTATAGCTGCCCCACCAACGACATACATGGATCCACTTAAGAAGAATCCAAGTAGCGTCAAAACGATGCATTGACTGATTGCTGCGAAGCGGATGATTTTCCGTTTAGCATGTACGGCATTCCCAAATGGCAATAAGCGAGTCAACAGATGCTGATCGACTGCTTTCGTAAACGGCGCCAATTGAAAACTCGTTAATCCACCAAACGCAGGAATCGCAAGTGCCACGAACCAAACGTTACCGCTCGCCAACCACATGAACACAGCCCCGATCAGTGTTAAACGAACAATCAATCCGATGCCGTCCCCACTCCGGATGAACTGTTTGACATACAAATAATCGAATGTCGTCTGGGCTTGGTACGGAATCCGCTCGACCATGTTACTTAAGAGACGACGGTGTTTATACGTTGCCGATAGATGTGGGACATCGACGAACCAGTTGGCTAGTCGATAAAAACGATCACGTGATTCTCGTTCGAGCGCAATCCATTCACGTAATGGGAGATGATCCTGACGCTTCAGATGAAGGACGACCATTAACAGCAAGGCAACGACGATCGACATCCATGCCATATCGATGATGACGAGTAGTGCTGCTCCAAATGCATACAATAACACTGTTCGATGTGCGATGCCTTCAAGCTTGGATAAATTCGCAGCCGCTCCGAACAAAGCAAGTGCTGCTCCAAGTAAAACAAGTTCAAGTGGTGTCGTCTGTTCCGTTCGAACATAGAGAACAACGACAGCTAAAAACGGAATCACGGCACGGATGATACCAAAAATCGCATTATATGCGCGCACCTGTTGCATGAAACTGGATAACTTCGCTAACACGGGTAATAGAAACACTTGATCCGCCTCGACAAGAAACGTTCGACTTGTCCGGTAGAGCGGCAGAATCAGAAATAAGGCTGCCATGACGAATCGACCTGGAAACGATGGATCGAGTTGGTCGAGGAAACGACCGTAGACGACTAATGCGTATAAAATAACAAAGTAGACGGTGAATAACAGTCCACCATTCGCCATATATCGTGTATATTTCACTGTTTCCGTCATCGCCGCCTGATACCGTTCCTTCCATAAGGACTGGCTATTCATCGTTCTGCCTCCTCGATCGCAGCAACGTACAGATCATCCAGCGTTCCATCTTGTAGTCCATAACGAGCTCGTAAAGCAGCCGTTGTCCCTTCCGCTGCAATATGTCCTTCATGTAAGAGAACGAATCGGTTGCAGTGGCGCTCGGCTGTCTCCAGGATATGCGTTGACATTAAAATTCCTTTACCGTCCTGCTTCAGTTCACTAAAAATCTGAAGCAACTCTCGGATTGCCAGTGGATCAAGTCCAACGAATGGTTCATCAACGATCAACAATTCACTCCCCGTGACAAGGGCGCACAAGATCATTGCTTTTTGTTTCATCCCTTTTGAAAAGACACTCGGAAACCATTCGAGTTGTTTCGTCATTCGAAGTCGTTCAGCGTAATGTTGCGCGCGCTCTGTCGCAATCGTCTCTTCGACATCATATCCTTGCGCCATTAAACGAAGATGCTCCCGCAACGTTAACTGTTCATATAACATTGGCTGTTCCGGAATATATGCGACTTGACGACGATACTCGGTTTCATTCGTTGCTAAATCCAATCCATTGATTCGAACTGATCCCGTCTTGACTGGTAGTAATCCAAGGATGTGCTTGATCGTCGTCGATTTCCCCGCACCGTTTAAACCAATTAAACCAACGAGTTCACCCCGATCGACTTCGATATTAATGTCATGAAGGACGGTTTTCGATCCATATCCGCCTGATAAACCTTTGATATCCAATAACATGTTTGCCACTCCCTTTAAGCTCATCGTAAGGTAGATCTTCTTAGACTTTCTAGCTTCGTGCCTCATTTTTTAAAATATAATGTTTTAATACTTGTTTTTTCGGCAATTACTCTAAGTGTAATCGTTACATCAATATATGAAAACGATTTACATGCAAATCGAAAGTGAAAACGATGAATCGTTCATTTAATCTCTATCAAGTGGTCTAATCTTCTAGTCCTTTCAATGAATGATTTCTTTTTTTTCACTTTCACACGTGTTTATAACTGCCTGAAAACAGGTAAAACTAATATGTAGAGGAGTTGTTTAAAAATGGGATTCTTATGGGCATTAATCGTTGGTGGTCTCATCGGTTGGATCGCAAGTTTAATCATTGGAAAAGATGTACCGGGCGGCATCATCGGTAACATCATCGCTGGTTTCATCGGTTCGATGATCGGTCAAGCCATCTTTGGTTCAATGGGACCAAAAATCGCTGGTTTCGCAGTCATTCCGGCTATTCTCGGAGCAGTCATCTTGATCTTCATCGTTTCACTTATTCTCCGGGCAGTACGCAAGTAATCATAAATTTTAAATTGAAAAGGAGTGTTTTAAATGGGATTCTTATGGGCATTAATCGTCGGCGGTATTATTGGTTGGTTAGCAAGCTTGATTTTAGGTAAAGATGTTCCAGGCGGTATCATCGGTAACATTATCGCTGGTTTCGTAGGTGCAATCATCGGTCAAGCATTATTTGGAGATTGGGGTCCAATGGTTGCCGGATTCGCAATCGTTCCTGCTTTACTCGGAGCTATCATTCTTATCCTTATCGTATCGTTCATTCTCCGTGCGGTGAATAAACGATAACCAAAAATCCTCGGACGTTCTGTCCGAGGATTTTTTTAGTCTTTTAATTGTAACCACATGCCGTCTTCTCGCTCGACGACTCGTTTTTCTGCTCGTAAGTTCAACCATTCGAACACACCTTCGAGAAAACTAGACGGATATTCCCAAACGGTACCGACTTGCTCTCGCTTCTTTCGTTCTGGTTTTCCAGCGACAGCTTCCAATTCATCCGGAGTCTTATTCAATCGGATCAACAATTCTTGCACCTGACTCGACTGATAGGTCACTTCATATCCATCGTATCGTGCTCGGTTGGCAACAGTCGAATCAGGCGTACCGAACGTATTCTCGAACGAATCACGCGAACGTCCGAGATAGCCCGTCATCGTATTGATACTTTTTCCAGTTCGCGCTTTCACTTCCGTCTCAAGTAATGTTTTAATATCGACTGCATATTCGTTCGAAACGGTCGTATTGAACCGATCAGCCAATTTAAAGTCGACTGTCGCGTTCGGTTCATCTCCGAGTTGTACAGTCTTTGATTCCTGGACGGTCTGTCCTGATTGTTCCGCACTTACTTGAACATCGTATTCTCCTGGAGAACGCTTGATTTCTAGTGATGTTCCATCCATCGTTCCAATGACTTCCCCGTCTAATGATACTTCTGTTTTAGGGACATCACTTGAAACGGATAATCGTTGAGGATTCACATCGAGAGAGTACCGATCATACCAAAGCCATCCATCTTCTTCTTGTAACGAAAACAGATGTGCCTTTACTTGTTTACCAGAGTCTTGATCCTGTTTGACTTGTGCGATGACCCGGTTCGTTCGTTCTGATTCAGTCGTCAACCAAGTAATGAGTCGTGTCGCCTCACTCATCGGTAGTGACTTACCGTTCATCGTGACTAGTTGTTGGAATCCACGCTGATCCTTTTCCTTCAATAGAGTAGCAAGCCGCTCGTCCGTTTTCTCCATTTTTGCCGCCTCTTGCATGTTGCGCCCAAACCAAAAGGCAACTAACAAAAACAGACAGGCGATAAAGGCGCTACCAATGAGTAAACGTCGTTTTCGTTTTTTCTGTGCCGTTGAGGCTATTCGTGATGCCATGCACTTCGCTCCTTTTTCTCCATTAGCTGTATGGTCTTAAGTGTATCGGGTTCAAGTTGACTGTCAATCGTGCGGAAGGCGGAAACTTTCCGTATACTAATATTATCTTACCCAAAGGAGTGACTGTTCCATGCAAAAAGAATCATGTATCTTCTGTAAAATCGCTCGCAAAGAAGTTCCTGGTCATATCGTATTTGAGAACGAAACCGTTCTCGCCTTCCTCGACTTGTCACAAGTGACGAAAGGACATACGCTCGTCATCCCAAAACAGCATGCCGATAATATGTATGATCTCTCGCCTGAACAGGCACAAGACGTGTTTGCGACGATTCCGCAAATCAGCCGTGCGCTTCAACAAGAGACACAGGCAGCTGGTATGAACCTTCTATCCAATACAGGAAAAGTAGCCGGTCAATCAGTCTCACACTTCCATTTGCATCTCATTCCTCGTCACGATAAGCAAGACGGATTCGGCGCGAAGTGGGAAGTCCATAACGACGAGTATACGGCAGAAGAATTGGCTGAGCTCGCAAATTCAATCGCTTCGCATATCTAAGGCTGTTCTTTTTCTTCTCTCCTTAGAAAAATATTGCCGAAATAGGTTTCTTTCATTCAATTTTCGGTAAAATAATATGAAACAAATATTTTAATATTAAAAAGGAGGTTTATCATGTCGAAGCGTCCCGCCCGTAACTGGGTCGCTTTTGGTGCTACGCTAACACTTGTGACTTTTTATGGTCTGAAGGCGCTTCGCCAAGGTACGAAAAGCGACTCTTCGAACGGTCATCAACGTCGAAATTCTTATTCTACAATCGTAACGAATGTGCAGGATTTGACCCACGAGGGCAAGAACTTAGTAGAGACAGCAAAAGCGTCTGGTATGCACTTCAAGGAAGAAGTCATGCAGAGCGTCTCGGAATACCAAACGGAAGTCCAAGCATCGCTCACGAAGATCCAGTCTCTCGCTGATGAAGCGAAACAGGAAGCAGACCAGCTTTCTCCACAAAAGTAAGATCCGTTGCTTCGATTTGTTTTTGTATAGTTTGCATTTTGCGCGTTTGAGCCATTGTCACCTTTCGAAAGGATGAGTCAGATATGGAACACGAAAAGTTATATCCTGGACAAGAAGCATTATTGTATAGCCATAAAATTGTCCAATTAAGCAAAGCACTATGGAAAACGGTAGAAAAAGATTGGCAAAATTGGATCAAGCCTTTTGATCTGAACATCAACGAACACCATATTTTATGGATTTCGCATGCCCTAGGTGGTGCCTCGATTTCTGAGATTGCGAAGTATGGTGTCATGCACGTCTCGACGGCATTCAACTTCTCGAAGAAGTTAGAGGACCGCGGATTGTTGACGTTCTCGAAAAAGGAAACTGATAAACGAAATACCTATGTCCAGTTGACACCGGCAGGCGAATCGCTTTTACTCGAGACGATCCAAGCATTCCGTCCCGAAGAAAATGGCGTCTTCCGCGCATCACTTCCTCTTCAGGAATTGTACGGTAAGTTCCCAGAACTGACGGATATTTCTGCAATCGTGCGTCGTTTGTATGGAGACAGCTTCATGGACATCTTTGCCGAGACATCGAAGATGATCACGGAAGAAGCAGATCGCCGTCCGCAAGATCCTGTCATGGACTCAATAAAAAAAGCATAAGCATACTATCATCAAAAGCGTTTTAGCCTTCAGCTAGAATGCTTTTTTTAGGTCTTATTTCCTCATGACAGGGACATTACTACTATGTCTCAAGAGTGTTATTTCCCTCACAATTTCCCATAAAAATTATCCTCACCCGACTACCTAGATGTGATAGCATGGAAAAGAGCAAGTATCTCTTGGCATGACAAGATACAGCTGTCAACCAAACGAGAATATGATATGATAAAACGGTTGAAATAAATGGTAAATTAGGGGTGTATGTATGAAAAAGAAATTGCTAGGCGCAGCAGCAGTCGCAAGTGTATTTACGTTAGCAGCATGTGGATCAAATGACGAAGCCGTCATCAATTACAAAGGTGGCGAAGTCAACAAGGCTGACGTCCAAGATGAAGCATACGAAAAAGCTGGTGCTCAAATCGCCTTCCAGCAAACGATGAACAAATTGCTTGAAAAGAAATACGGTAAGGAAGTCACGGACAAAGAAGTCGAAGCAGAAGTCAAGAAAACAAAAGACCAGTTCCCGGATAAAGAGCAGTTCAGCTCAACACTGAAATCTGCTGGAATCAAGAACGAAAAAGAATTCGAAAAAGTACTTCGCACACAAATGCTCTTAACAGAAGCAAAATCTGCGAAATCCAAAGTAACAGATAAAGAAATCCAAGAGCGTTTCGATCAAGAAAAAGTCGAAGTCAAAGCAAGCCATATCCTTGTTGCGAAAAAGTCAGAAGCAAAAGACATCAAAAAGCAATTGGATAAAGGCGCAGACTTCGCGAAACTTGCAAAAGAAAAATCAACAGATACAGGTAGCGGTGCAAAAGGTGGAGACCTCGGGTACTTCACAAAAGGTAAGATGGTCAAGGAATTCGAAGATTACGCGTTCAAGGATGGCGTTGAAGGTAAAATCTCCGATCCGATCAAAACACAGTTCGGCTATCACATCATCAAAGTAGTCGATCGCAAAGAGAAGAAAAACTTCACGCTCGATAAAGAAAAAGCACGTATTAAAAAAGCACTTGCTGAAGAAAAAGCAGCACAAGTCAACCCGAACGATATTTATCGTTCACTCATGAAAGAATACAATGTCAAAGTCGAAAACAAAGATTTCAAAGACGCTTTCGATCTAGACAAACAAGAACAACAACAAATGCAACAACAAATGATGCAACAACAGCAATAATCAAAAAAGGAAGCCATGACGGCTTCCTTTTTTACGTTGTTTTTCATAGAGAGTGAAGAATTAGCGAACCGTCCGGATCGGAGCTCGTTCGTATTGTTTCGGCAAGGCGACCGTGTCTCCTAGTTCGGCTGCCGCATGATAGACCCAATAAGGTTGGCGAAGAAGTTCACGGGCGAGCAGGACAATATCTGCTCGACCGTTACGGACGATCTCTTCTGCATGAGCTGCTGTCGTAATCAATCCAACCGCTCCTGTTGCCATGCCCGTCTCTCGTTTCAATTCTTCCGCATATCTCACTTGATAGCCCGGATATACTTTCGGTACGGCATTGGCGACGACAGCACCTGAACTACAGTCGAGTAGGTCGATGTTACGTGCTGCTAGTTCTTTCGCAAGTGGAATATAATCCGTCGCCGTCATTCCCCCTGTTGCGTGATCCGCTGCTGAAATCCGGACCCAAATCGAGAGCTGTGAGACTGCTTGAATTCCATCAATGATTTCTAACAACAAGCGCATCCGATTTTCAGTCGATCCGCCGTACTGGTCTTCTCGAATATTAGATAACGGAGAGAGGAACGTGTTCAATAAATAACCATGTGCGCCATGGATTTCAACGAAGTCATATCCTGCTCGTTCCGCTCTTAATGCTGCATCGATGAACTGTTGTTTGATTGTCGCGATTTCCTCAAGTGTCAATGCATGTGGATGCATATACGTATCATCAAACGGTAAAGCGCTCGGTGCGACGGGTGGTTCTGCCGTCGTGCTTTTACGCCCGGCATGGGCCAGTTGGATCCCCGCTTTTGCGCCCGCTGCTTTGACTTGCTGTGTGATTCGTTGTAATCCTTCGATATGTGCATCTGACCAGATCCCAAGGTCCCCAGCTGAAATGCGACCATCTGGCGTGACAGCACTCGCTTCTAAAATGACACCACCGACGCCTCCCATTGCACGGGTTGCATAGTGTGTGACGTGCCAATCCGTAACGAATCCATCTTCTTTTGCACTGTACATGCACATTGGCGCCATAATGACCCGATTGCGGAATGTCAACGTTCCGAGTTGAACCGTATCAAACAACTTCGTCTTCATCTTTTTTCCCCCTTATAGCTTCGGACGGTAAAAAGCACGATTATCTAGTGCGAATGATCGTTCCGAGAACTGTCCCGGTTCGACATATTCAAGGAGACGATCCATCATCGTCATCCGTGCATCAAGGTTATCGATCAAGAACAAAACTTCTGCCTCGCGCATCTGTGGTGCGACAGCAGAACCCCATTCCGGTCGTCCATGATGACTTAAGACGAGATGTTGCAAGACCGTCAGTACTTCTGCGTCAATTTGTAATTCTGCTCCGACTTTTTCAAGTTCCGCTACCATCATCGTAATATGACCGACGAGTTTACCAGGCAACGTATATTCCGGTGCAACCGGATCGGATAACTCCTTGATTTTCGCATAATCGTGCAGAATGATGCCACTGATTAGCACGTCACGGTTTAAGGTCGGATAGAGTTGAGCGATTTGATCCGCTAAGCGCAACATCGAAAGGACGTGGTATGACAGCCCCGAGTAAAAAGCATGATGGTTCTTGACCGCTGCCGGATGCGTGAAATAGGCATCAAATCGTGAAGTAATCAAATGTTTAACGAGCTTTTTCATGTCACTGTTTTGAATCGATTCTACGAACGCGAGTACTTCCGTCTCAATCTGCTCTCGTGGAATAGGTGCGGATTGAACATAGTCCTCGACATTCGTCTCCTCTAGGACCGTAATTTGTTTGAGCTTCAGTTGTGTCCGTCCTCGATAGTCCATGACTTCTCCAGCAGCATGAACGATTGACTTTGGCGCATATTTTTCAAGGTCACTCGTATCCCACATCTTCGTCTCGATTTCGCCTGTCTTATCCGTCAAGATGAGCGTCAGGTATGGTTTCCCATTTGCTGCAATTCCTTTGACTGCTTGCTTGATCATCGCTCGTTGATCGAGCGTTTCTCCAACTGCTAACTTCCCGATTCCTTTCATTCTTGAAACACGTCCTTTATCTGTAAAATAGGTGTCTTTTTTATATTCCATTGACTACACTTAAGGCATATACTATTTCATTCTACTATATGGGAGTCATGAACATGGAACTGGAACCTCAATTTAATTGGTCCCGCTATCTCGATTTAACTGACTATGAACAAATATTTCCGACGGCTGCCGTCGACCAATCCGAAATGGACTGGATCACGCAGTTGCGATCGAAAGATATGAACTTCACGCGTTCAGAAAAAGGGGTTCTTTATGGTGCTGTCGTCACATGGCAAAATCCTGTCGACAAAAGTGACCGTCGCTCGATTTACTTTTATGTAACGAAAGAAAAACTGATCACGATCGGATTGTCGGATTCAATCGTGTCCCTAGTCGCACCCTATTCTCCCGCGCATCCATTCGCGGCTTTTTATACGATTCTCGCTTTACAGTTGAATACGTATTTCGCCGGTATCGATCAGTTTGAGACAGAACTGTTTTCAAGAC
The DNA here is from genome assembly GCF_031844245.1 of Exiguobacterium sp. BRG2. Taxonomy (NCBI): domain Bacteria; kingdom Bacillati; phylum Bacillota; class Bacilli; order Caryophanales; genus Exiguobacterium; species Exiguobacterium sp. BRG2. Next base: position 23,973 of record NZ_JAUZUW010000001.1, on the reverse strand, counting down.
AAGATGAACTACGCGGCAGCATCAATGAAGATTCGCTTGATAGCATCTTCGCGTTACGTGACACGATTGAGAACTGGTCCGATTTGATCGTTCCATTTCAAGAACTCGTCATGGCTGGCGAAGAGTCGTTTCTCGAGGAAGAAACGTATCTTGATGACATTTCCTTGAAACTAGCTACGAAACGTGTCCGCCGTCTGTTGATGCTCATTGAACACTACCAAAAAGACATTGAAGTCCTTCTCGACTTATCAACGACCGTTTCGAACTTCCGAGGAAACGAGATTATGAAGGCATTAACGATCTTTACTGCCGTCGCGACACCGACGATGGCCCTCGGTGCGATTTGGGGGATGAACTTTAAAATCATGCCGGAATTAGACTGGAAATACGGCTACGCCATATCCCTCGGTCTAATCTTTTTATCGACCGGTGGCATCTTCTACTGGATGCGCTGGCGTGGATGGTTAGGCGCTCTTGTACGGATGCCAAAGAACAGTCGACCAAAAAAATAGATATCAGAACATAAGTTCGTTATACTAATTGTATCATATCTACTGAAAGGAGACGCTTGTCCGATGGAACGAAAAATTATTCATATTGACATGGACGCCTTTTACGCTTCCGTCGAGCAACGCGATCGTCCTCGATTAAAAGGTGTTCCCGTCGTCGTCGGTGGACCGCCTCATGCCCGTGGTGTCGTAGCGACCTGTTCCTATGAAGCACGGAAATACGGCATCCATAGCGCGATGCCGTCAAGACGCGCCTTTCAGCTGTGCCCTCGTGCGGTCTTCATTCGCCCCCGCTTTGACGTCTACCGGGCTGTCAGTGCGCAAATCATGGCGCTTTTCCGAGAAGTGACCCCCCTCGTCGAGCCGCTCTCGCTTGATGAGGCGTATCTTGACGTCACGGAAAATTATTTCGATCAAAAAAGTGCGACGTATATCGCGCAATATATCCTGAAACAAATTAAAGAACGAACGGGTCTGACAGCCTCTGCCGGTGTCTCTAACTCTAAGCTCGTCGCGAAGGTCGCTTCCGGATACGAAAAGCCAAACGGGATGACCGTCGTTCCACCAGAAGAAGTTCTCCGTTTCTTGTCTCCATTGAAAATTGGAGATTTACATGGCGTCGGAAAAGTCACGGAACAAGCGTTACGAAAACAAGGGATTGAAATCGTCGCAGATGTCCAAGCAATGCCCGTCGAACAATTGCGGGCTTTGCTTGGACGCGAGCGGGGAACGGAACTACATGCGATGGCGCATGGAATCGATGAACGACCAGTTCGTCCGGAACGCGAGCGAAAATCGATTGGTTCTGAGACTACCTTTGAAGAAGATACGGAGGATATCGATACGATATTTGCGACGTTGATTCGAGAATCAAAATCTGTCATTGCAAGTCTTCAAAAAAAAGAACTCGTCTGCCGAACGATTACGATCAAGTGGAAGACCGACACATTCCAGTCACGTTCGAAACGGCATACGTTTGCAGAAGAGACGGCGGACGAAGAACGATTACTTGAGGAAACAACGAAACTGTTCAATAGCATTACCTTCGATGGACCAATCCGCTTGATTGGTATGACGGTCAGTCACCTCACAGCTCCTCCCGCTGCGAGACAGTTGACGTGGCAGGACTTGGACTTACGCTTGTGAAATGAATATTGATTCATTATACTGAGTACAAGACCAATCAGACAAGGGGGAACAAGTATGCAGTATACGATTACAGTCTTTTCAGATCGTGGTGAAACGTTACTCGATGACGTCTTTGAAGCAGAGACGGATGGTCAGGCACGAGAAGAAGGGATTAGACGCTTGAATGAAAGCGGTTCTGCCCATCATGCAGCTCGCGTCACACGTTCAGGTCGTCTCATTCATTTCGAGCGCGCTTACTTACCACGAATCGTTCCTGCTTCATCTTAAACCATACTAAAAAAGGAAGACGCGCTATATCGGCACGTCTTCCTTTTGTTTACTTATTGCACGTCGTCTTGTTGCTCCATCATCGGCGCGTAGAGTTCTTCTAACGGCTTCATGATGATTTGTGTGACTTCCGTCAGCATCGTATGCATCCGTTGCTCTTCTTGCATCAGCTGACTGATCAATGGATTGTTTTGTACTTCAAGCATCTTTGTTTGTGCAGATGCCATATCGTCTGGTGTAATTTCTTCACCTTGCATCTGTTTTTGTTGTAATTCGAGTTGGATGTTACGGAACGACGCGAACAATTCGTTTGATTCCGGATCTGCGTTAACTTGCGTATACAAATCTTTTAATGTCGTGTACTCCGAAGTTTCGCGTAATGCACGCTCCAGCGTGTACGCGTGATCGTATAAATTTGTTTCTGCCATGAGTAAAACCTCCAATTTGTTTAGACGAGATAAAGCCCCGCCTGTATCAATCCAATTAAACCACCTAACAACCCTCCAAGCCAAGTGATAGCACGGAATTCCCGCTTGGAAATCGATAAGACGATTTCCTCGAGATACGCAGTATCAAGCAAATCAACCTCTTCTCGAACGATTGTTTCGAGATCGAGCGTCTGAAGGATCTGCCCGATTTGATTCGTCGTCCGTTCGAATAGATGATCGATGATGACAGGTACATGTTGCTCGAGTAATTGTGACTCGAGTGGATTCAACCAGACGCGTAGCGGTGTATCAAGCATCGACTCAATCGGTAAACGTGCCATGACTTGTTCTTTGACGGTCTGTCGAATCCGCAACTCCGTCTCTTCCGTCATATAGGATGAAAGCGGACGATCCAGTCCCTTTTGCCATTCCTGACGTAATAAGGCAAGAATGAACTGAGACGTCGACTCTGATTGAAGTACCCTTTTCAGCTCCGGCTGAATCATATCGACGATGTTGACATTTGCGAGCAACATCCCGAACATCCCGCCACCCAGTCGCTGTTGGATGAAACGAGCAACGGTTTCCTCGAGTTGTAGACGTCCTTCTGGTCCGTCAAAGTATGCTTCTGCTTGGTGTAATACGGATGCGACGAGTCGCGGCATGACTTCTTCGATTTTTTGTTCTCCGCTTGCTCCGATCAAGTCGCGTACGGATTGCTCCCGCCATTTATTCATCAGACGCGAAAACTCCTGCTCCAAGTGATAACTGATTTTCCCTTGGATCCGTTGTTTTGGTTCATCAATGAAGCGACTGATCCATGCTCCTGTCGTCTCTTCCGAGCGTGTCCATTTCATGACTTCTTGTTCGACAAGACGCGTGACGGCTCCACGAACAGTTGGTGATGCGAGACGTTTCCCGATCCCTTCTGGCGTCAAGAGATGCTTGACGACCGTCCGTCCGAGATTTGCTGCCAATTCATTCCGTCGTTTTGGAATCAGACCAGGCGTGAATGGTACGCGAAATTTTCCAATGTATTTCGGTTCAAGTGGTCGAAACAACATTCGGATCGCCAAATGGTTCGTGACCGCTCCGATAAGAGCACCGATGATGACGATTCCAACAAGCTTCAACACGATTAACAAAGTGTCTGACATAAGTTATCATTCCTTCCGATTTTCGACTTATGGTAAAGTCGAGATAGTTAGTTATGTACGATTTAGGAGTGATGCCGTGTGTTACGACAACTGATGACTGTATTCAATGACCAGCTTACGACCGATCCGAATCTGTATTGCCAGGAACAGTATAGCGTATATCGTCTTACAGATGGGCTTTGTTTTGGGATCAAGACGACTGCCATATCCGACCGTGAACAACAACTGCTTGATGTATTTGCCGAGCGCATCATCACGACGTCGCGGTCAGATATCGATCTATGGCGAGAACGTCTCCAATCTGCTCATGCTGTGGAAGATCGACCATTTCGACTTGTCCACTTTTTATTTAATCCCACTGATGAACGTACGAGTGAGGAAATTCAACAGCTGCTCTCCTCTTTCTTTTCGCAGACGAGTACGCTCATTCCTTTCAGCACTCATCGTTTTACGATCATCGAACGAGAAGAATTCGTTATTGAGACAGAACTACACGATTTATTTTTAGCACTACAATCTGATTTTGTGCTCGATGGTAAGGTGTTGCTTGGTCAACAGCGTGCTACCGGCGACATTGCCGTTCAATTCCAACTCGAACAAGCAGCGCTCACCTCCGTCCCTTCCATGCAAATCGAACGTTTTTTACCTGCCATGACTCGTCTTGCAAGTCTAGATGACCAGTACCGCGCGACACTCGTCGACCAGTTCGTTCTGTCCCTCGAGCCAGAGTCTCGTGAGACGATCCTCGCTTTTTGCCGAGCTAACTTGAATGTCTCTTTGACAGCAAAACATCTATACTTACATCGGAACAGTCTCCAGTATCGACTTGACCGCTTAACGGAACAGACAGAAATCGATGTCCGGTCGTTTGAAGGAGCTACTTTCCTTTATACCTTGCTACTTGTAGCATGATGCCTAATTAAAAACGTTTGCATTTAGTCAGGTTGTCCATAGGCAGACTACCTGACTTCTTTTATACTATTTCTTGTAAGCGTTATTATTTCATCATTTACATTAGGGGGAACTACACATGGCTGAAATTCGTCTTGAACATATCGATAAAATCTACTCAGGTGATGCAAAAGCGGTTGATGATTTCAATCTGCATATTAAAGATAAGGAATTCATCGTCTTCGTTGGACCATCTGGTTGTGGGAAATCGACGACACTCCGGATGATCGCTGGACTTGAAGAAATCTCAGGTGGAGACTTTATCATCGACGGTAAACGCATGAATGATGTAGCGCCAAAAGATCGCGATATCGCGATGGTCTTCCAAAACTACGCTTTGTATCCACACATGAACGTCTTCGATAACATGGCGTTCGGATTAAAGCTTCGGAAGTTCCCGAAAGATGAAATCAAGCAACGCGTTGATAACGCAGCTCGTATCCTTGGTCTTGAAGAGTATCTCGAGCGGAAGCCAAAAGCACTCTCTGGTGGTCAGCGTCAACGGGTGGCGATTGGTCGCGCCATCGTTCGTGATGCTAAAGTCTTCTTAATGGATGAGCCGCTCTCGAACTTGGATGCTAAATTACGTGTACAAATGCGTAAGGAAATCATTCAGTTACACAAACGTCTTGAGACGACAACGATTTACGTCACGCACGATCAGACGGAAGCGATGACGCTTGCGACACGGATCGTCATCATGAAAGCCGGAATCATTCAACAAGTCGGTACGCCGAAGGAAGTCTATGATCACCCGGATAACATGTTCGTTGCTGGATTCATCGGTTCACCATCGATGAACTTCTTGACAGGTAAACTGGCAGAAGACGGTCTCTTCCAGGTTTCAGGAACAGAAGAGAAATTCGAAGTGCCAGAAGGAAAAATGAAAGTTCTCCGCGACCGCGGTTACACGAATAAAGATCTCGTCCTCGGAATTCGTCCAGAAGACATCCATGCGGAATTGATCTACCAAGACACTAAAACAGCACATCGTTTCCCAGCGCATATCGAAGTTTCTGAATTGATGGGTGCAGAGTCTTATCTCTACTCAAAAGTCGGACAACAAGCATTCACGGCACGTGTCGATTCACGTTCACATGTCGAGATGGGATCACAGCTTGATCTCTTCTTCGATATGACAAAAGCACACTTCTTCGATGCTTCAACAGAAGCAACGATTCGTTAATCACATCATCGATCAGTTATGATGTTTCAGACTGTCCATTTAAGGGCAGTCTTTTTTTATTGACAGACGTTCCTGTAACTTTGTATGATACTGCTTGTAGCTTAAAATTAATCCTATTCGAAAACTAGGAATTGAAATCATTCATTTATAAAAGGAGAGAGCGCTATGAAACACGGTTTGAAATTAGCTGTAGCAGCATTATCGACAGCGGGGGTGCTTGCAGCATGCGGCGCTTCGAACGACAACGCAGGTTCTGGTAAAGAGTCAAAAGTCATTACAGTCGGAACAGAAGCAACATACCCACCATTCACGTACAAAGAAAAAGGAAAATTGATGGGTTATGACGTAGATGTCATGAACGAAGTCGCAAAACGTGCTGGCTATAAAGTCGATTACAAAGCGATGGACTTTAAAGGACTCATCCCGGCACTCGATTCAAAACGAATCGATGTCATTGCGAACCAAATGGGTATCACACCTGAGCGTCAAGAAAAGTACGCTTTTTCTGATGCGTATACAGTCTCTGGCTCAACGATCATCGTCAACAATAAAACGAACGACATCAAAACACTCGACGACTTAAAAGGAAAGACAGTCGGTTCGACACAAGGTTCACTCTATGCCAAAACGGCTGAAGAAGCTGGCGCGAAAGTGAAATACTACAAAGGTGCGAACCAAGTCTTAAAAGATCTTGAAGCAGGTCGTGTTGATGCAGCCATGAACGATCGCCTCTTCGTTTTGACGGAGTTGAAAAAAGCGGGTTATAAAGTCAAAGCTGTCGGTGAGACGTTCGATAAGAACGAATCTGGCTTCATGATGGCGAAAAATAGCAAGTATACAAAAGACTTCAACAAAGCACTCGCTGAGATGCAAGAAGACGGCACTCTTGCAAAAATCGGTAAGAAGTACTTCAACGAGGATATCAGTAAGTGAGTGAATTACTGACGATCGTCCGAGATAACTCGGACGTCTACGCAAAGGCGATTGGCACGACCCTTCTAGCAAGTGGTCTCGCCATCGTCTTTGCGCTTATTCTCGGGTTGATTCTTGCCGTCATGCGTGATAGCCGCGTTGCCGTTTTCAGCGGTTTTGCACGTTTATACGTCTCGTTCTTCCGCGGAACGCCACTCTTGTTGCAAATCTTGATTCTTTATAATGGTCTCGTCACGCTTCAATTGACTGGATTCCAAGCGCTTGCCTTCGGTTTGTCGCTTCACTTTTCCGCATATATTTCGGAATCGTTCCGCGCTGCCATCTCCTCTGTCGATCGTGGACAATGGGAAGCTGCTGACTCACTTGGAATTCCGCGTCGCAAGACATTCAAGGACGTTATTTTGCCGCAAGCACTATCTCGAGCGATTCCACCGCTTTCGAACTCTGTCATCGATATCATCAAGTCGACATCACTTGGTACGATCGTTGCTGTAGAGGAATTAACGTACGTCTCTGACCAGATTTCAGCGACGACATACCTCGTCATGCCGCTACTTTTGTTCTCCGCTGCTATTTACTGGATCATGTCAACACTTATTCAAAGCGTCCAGCATCGTTTAGAAGCACGTTTCAGCATTCCAGAATGAATTTTTCACACTTGGAACCGTTAGGATTTCAAGTGTATTTTTTTAGATTTTTTGAGGTTTAGCACTAGTCAATCCGGGAATAATCAAGTATACTAATAAAAATCAGAATTATCTGACAAATTACAAAGGAGCGTGGCCGAGATGAAACAAGTAATTGAAGCTTTCCGTAGACAAGATGCAGAGCAGCGAATTCCAGTGCTACGTCTCGAAATCGATTATGAGCTCAGTACGCTCTTCGATGCGATTCAAGCCAATGACCAAGCTGGCATGTCAGCAAGTAAAGATCGTTTAGATAAATATCGTCAGGAGATGCTTCGCTTAGAAGCTTAACCTCATAGATCTCCCATCTCTCCTCCCCCTTGAGATGGGACTTTTTTTGTTTTACTGTTATTCTATTCATAAACGAAAGAGAGGATCGTTTCCAGATCGTGTACTGGTCGATCCTCTCGCTTCATTTCTTAAACAGAAAATACTTTATGCGTTTATTTCTGTCTCACAGTCTAGATTAATCGACATCACGACCTCGTGATGCCTTCAAAATCTCAAACCATTGCTCGCGCGTCAACGACAGCTTCGTCGAACGAACAGCAGATTCGATGCGTTCAATCTTACCAGAACCGACGATCGGCATGATACGTGCTGGATGTTTAAGTAACCATGCATATGCGACTTCGTCGATTTCTTTTGCCCCGATCTTTTCAGCGATCTCAGCTAATTTTTCACGTAACGGTGCGTATCGTTCGTCCTTAAAGAGACGACCGCCCGCAAGCGGACTCCATGCCATCAATGGCATCTCATTTTCATGACACAGATCGACGGATCCATCCTCGAAATGTTTCAGTTCCGAAACCGATAACTCGAGTTGGTTCGTCACGAGCATGAACGGTAAGCGTGATTGTATAAGACTCTGTTGCGCAGGTGTATGGTTCGAGAGACCGAATGTCCGTACCTTTCCTGCGTCCTTCAACTCTACGAACGCTTCAGCAATCTCGTTCGGATCCATCAATGGATCTGGACGGTGAATCAACAACGTATCGACATACTCGACACCGAGTTCTTGAAGAGAACGATTGACTTGTTTGATGATATGCTCTTTCGTCGTATCATAGAACGATAATGACTGATCCGAGAAATGGTTCCCTTTCATCTTGATGCCCGTCTTCGTGACGATCTCCATCCGGTCACGTAATTCCGGTTTTAAGGCAAGAGCTTCCCCGAATAAGCGTTCATTCGTATAATCGCCATAGATATCTGCATGATCAAACGTCGTAATTCCTAAAGCAAAGCATGCTTCAATCAATTCAAGACGCTCTTCCTTCGTCATTTCCCATTCATTCAATCGCCACAGACCATGAATGATCCGTGAGAATGATAAATCTTCTGTTAGATGAATCCGTTCCATGTTTCTTCCACTCCTCTATCGTATGAACTCTATCTCGTTTACTGTACCTCAAAATGGTAACGGTTGCACGAATTTCAATTTTCAATGCTCTAAGACAAAAAACAGGATTCCGTCATCGACGGAATCCTGTTTAGGACTTATTGAATTTGCTCGACTTCCTGCATGACTTCATCTTCGATTTGCTGACGTTTTCGTGTCGTCTCAGCAGCATCTGGTGACGTGACGCTGAAATAGAACTTAATTTTTGGTTCCGTGCCCGATGGACGAAGGCAGAACCACGATCCATCACTGAGCGTGAACTTCAAGACATTGGATTTTGGCAGATTGATCGGTGAGGGTTGATGTGTCTTCAGATCGTGAGCGATGCTCGCATCATAATCCTCGAACAAGACGACCTGTTCTCCAGCCACTTGTTTTGGTGGATTCTCACGGAACGTATCCATGATACGACCAATCTGTGCCACGCCATCCTTCCCTTTGAGCGTCAGAGAGCGGAGTGACTCTTCAAAGTACCCGAACTGCTCGTAAATCGACTGTAATGCCTCATAGAGCGTCCGTCCTTCTTTTTTGTGATACGCAGCCATCTCAGCAGCTAACAAGCACGCTTGGACGGCATCCTTGTCGCGGCAGAAGTCCCCGATGAGATATCCATAGCTCTCTTCATAGCCGAAGAGATACTCATATTGACCCGATGCATTGTATTGTTTGATTTTTTCCCCGATGAACTTAAAGCCTGTCAACGTGTTCTCGACATGGAGATCATAATGACGTGCAATCAACGCACCTAGTTCTGAAGTAACGATTGTCTTCGCGACAAATCCGTTCTCTGGTAGTGTCCCCTGCGCCGCTTTTTGTGAAAGGATGTAGTCAAGCAACAATGCCCCCGTCTGATTCCCTGTCAAGACTGTCCATTCTCCGTCTGCATCACGTGTTGCTACTCCGACGCGGTCAGCATCGGGATCCGTCGCAATCAAGATATCGGCATCTGTACGATCTCCGTATTCGATCGCCAGTTTAAAGGCAGCATGTTCTTCCGGGTTCGGTGACGTCACGGTCGGGAATGCACCGTCTGGCTCTGCTTGCTCCTTGACGACTGTCACGTGTTCGAAACCGTAACGTTTCAAACCTTCTGTTACCGGTACAAGACCTGTTCCGTGAAGTGGAGTGAAAACGATTTTTAGTGGATCGGCTAATTCCGATTGGATTGAAGGTAAGACACGAATCGTCTGTAATTTTTCTTGATACGCTTCGTCAAGTTCTTCGCCGACACGGACGATTAAACCGTTCGCACGAAGGACTTCTTCTTGCTCAAGTTCAATCGACAGCTCGTCTTCGATTTGACTGACGTACGATACGAGTTCATCCGCTTCTTTTGGTGGAAGTTGTCCACCGTCGTCTCCGTACACTTTATATCCGTTGTATTCTGGTGGGTTGTGACTCGCTGTGATGACGATCCCGCCCGCTGCTTGTAAAGACCGAACCGCAAACGAAAGTTCTGGTGTCGGACGTAGACCGTCGAACAGATACGCTTTGATGCCGTTACTTGCGAGCGTCCGTGCCGCCTCCAGCGCAAATTCTGGTGAGAAATGGCGTGAATCGTGTGCGATGACGATTCCTTTTGCTGCCGCTTCTTCTCCTGATGCCTTAATGAATGCTGCGAACCCTTGTGATGCTTTTCGAACCGTGTACACATTCATCCGATTCGTTCCGACACCGATCTCCCCGCGCATACCACCTGTTCCAAACTCGAGTTCTTTATAGAATGCTTCTTCAGCTGCTTTTTCATCCGCTGCTAGCGTGACGAGTTCTTCTTTTAATGTACTGTCGAGATCAGCGAACTGATCCCATTTTTGATAGGTTTCTTTCCATGACATAGTAAATCGACTCCTTTTTGAATGAGGGTAAGACTTGCGATGATGCGATACCTTTCATATGATTAACACTAGAAAGGGTAAGGTGATGAGGCATGTTTCCTACGATTCAAATGGCAGACCTTCAACAGCTCGTCCGTACGGATCAGATTCGCTGGTTTGACTGCCGCTATGACTTACAACAACCTGAATATGGACGAAATGCTTTCTTAGAACAACACGTCGAAGGTGCACAGCACCTGGATTTAACGACTGACCTTTCTGGTCCAATCGATGAGGTCGGCGGTCGGCATCCGCTTCCTTCAAAAGAAGCGTGGCAACACACACTGGAACAGCATGGTGTGACCCCGGAAGACTTCGTCGTTTTGTATGACGATGGTTTTCCGTATGCCGCTCGTGCATGGTGGTTATTTAAATGGATCGGACATGAGCGTGTCGTCGTTCTCGAGGGCGGATTCTCCTCTTACCTAGCGTTCGATCTTCCGGTTACAGACGAGACTTTTACTTATGAACCCTCTCAGTACACGCCGCGTTTCCAAGACGAGATGCTCGTCTCGTTCGAAGTGCTAAAGGATCAGCTGACAGAAACGCTGGTCATCGATTCCCGTGCGCCCGATCGGTATCGCGGAGAAATCGAACCACTCGATCATGTCGCCGGACACATTCCCGGTGCCGTAAATTGTTACTTTGAACAAGCACTCTCACCAGATGGTCGTTTACGAGATGCGGAAGATTTGAAAGAACTATACGCCGACATCCTGCCGGTCACGGCACCTATCCTCTACTGCGGAAGCGGTGTGACAGCGTGCGTCAATGTCATCGCTCTCCACTCACTCGGGAAAACCGATGTCCGGCTTTACGCCGGCTCTTATAGTGATTGGGTCAGCCGCGGTGAAGACGTCTCCCGTTCGTAAACATCAGACGCTGACAGAAACATCTGTCAGTGTCTTTTTGTTTAGAGTTGAATTGGTTTGATGTTCCAGATCGCATTCGCATACTCTTTAATCGTTCGATCACTTGAGAACACACCTGACCGAGCAATATTAAGAATGACACGTTTATACCATTCTTCCGGTTGCTGATACATCCGATCGATACGTTCCTGCGCTTGTTGATACGACATGAAGTCTTTCAGGATCAGATACTCATCATTATACGTCAATAATGAATCGTAAATTGCTTGGAATTCACCCGGAGCAAATAATGTCCCGTCGACGAGACTATCGATGATTCGTCGCAACTCGGGTTGGGCACTGTATTGATCATACGCACTATAACCGCCGTATTGCTTATAATTCATGACTTCCTGCGGCGTTAAGCCGAAGATGAAGATGTTCGCATCCCCAACTTCATCTCGAATTTCGATGTTCGCTCCGTCGAGCGTTCCAATCGTCAAAGCGCCATTCATCATGAACTTCATATTGCCGGTTCCAGAGGCTTCATAGCTGGCAGTCGAAATCTGCTCACTGACATCACTTGCCGGGAAAATCTTTTCAGCAAGCGATACACGATAGTTTTCTAGGAAGACGACTTTCAAGTATGGGCTGACCTCTGGATCCTGATTAATTAAGCGAGCTAACGCATTGATATAACGAATGACTTCTTTTGCATAATGATAGCCTGGCGCTGCCTTTGCACCAAAGATGAATGTCCGCGGTGTCATCGTAAAGGAACGGTCTTCCTTCAGACGATAATAGAGCGAATGAATGTGTAACGCATTTAAGAGTTGACGTTTGTACGCATGCAATCGCTTGACTTGAACATCAAAAATCGAGGTTGGATCCACGACGATACCTGTTTCCTTTTCAATGAGCAACGCTAATTCTTCCTTACGCTGAAGCTTGATCCCGGCGATGTCCTTCTGCAGTGCTGAATCCTCTGCCCATTTCGTCAATTTTTGCAAATCGGACGGATGCTGAATCCAACCATCCCCGATCGCTTCTGTCACACGGTTTGCCAGTGCTGGGTTCGATGAGAGAAGCCAGCGACGATGTGTAATCCCGTTCGTCTTATTATTAAATCGAAGCGGAAACATCTCATAAAATAGTCGCATCTCGCGCTGCTTCAGAATCTCAGTATGAATCTGAGCGACACCGTTCGTTGAATGCGTGCCGACGACAGCCAGATTCGCCATGTTGATCCGATCGTCCGCGATGATGGCAATATCTCGCATATGTGCTTCCATGTGTGGATAGTTTGCCAGCACATCTTTACAGAAGCGTCGGTTGATTTCCTCGATGATGAGATAGATGCGTGGCAACAAGCGACGGAACAAATCGACCGGCCAGCGCTCGAGTGCTTCTGACAGTAACGTGTGGTTCGTAAACGACATGACACTCTTCGTGATGCGCCATGCTTCTTCCCAGCCAAATCCTTCTTCATCGACAAGAATCCGCATCAACTCTGGAATCGCGACGACCGGATGTGTATCGTTGATATGGATAGCGATATGGTTGCCGAGTTGCTTCAGTGAATGATTTCGCTTTTTAAAGGACGTTAAGATACTCCGTAATCCAGCAGAGACGAAGAAATATTGTTGCTTTAGACGCAACTCTTTTCCTTCATACGTCGTATCATCCGGATACAAGAACTCTGAAATCGTCTGAATCGATTGTTTATGTGCCAGTAAATCTTTATAGTTCCCACGGTATTGGCTAAGTAATTCATCATCATCAAGTGGGGACTCAGCACTCCAGAGTCGCAGGTTATTGACAACCTTGTTTTGATAGCCAACGATCGGCATATCGTACGGAACAGCACGGACGATTTCCGTCGGTTCATGATGGACGCGATACCCATCATCGACTTCTTCGAGCCACACATGTCCACCGAATGAAACATCGACCGCTTTATCAGAACGTCTAATTTCCCACATGTTTCCGTTCTTCAGCCAGTTATCCGGTAGCTCGACTTGATAGCCGTCGATGATTTTTTGCTTAAAGAGACCATACTGATATCGGATACCGTTCCCATGTCCCGGTAAACCAAGCGCAGCCAAGGAATCAAGAAAACAGGCTGCGAGACGACCGAGACCTCCGTTCCCAAGTCCAGGTTCCGGCTCTTCTTCTGTCAGATCACTGAGCTGATATCCGAGTTCTTCTAGTCCCCGTTCCACATCCTTTAAGACGTCAAGGCTTAATAGGTTGTTATGCAGGAAACGTCCGAGTAAAAACTCGAGTGAAAAGTAATAGACTTGCTTACTTTTTTTATGGGTATATGTTTCCTTTGTCCGTAACCAATCGGTCGTGACCGTCTCACGTACCAGATAAGCAAGCGTCTGATAGATATCGTTTTCTGTTGCTTCCGTTATTGCCTTGCCATGCATCGAAACGAATCGTTCCGTAAACCTCTCCTTGAACTTCTCTTTATCTTTGAACATGACGTAACTCCTTTTCCCAGTGATACGATCAAGTGGCGGACGGTGCAATCAAACGATATAACGCCAAGTATTCGTCGGCTGAACGCAACCAACTGAAATCCTCATTCATCGCCGTCTCAATCAAGTGCTCAAAGACCGGGCGATCATGATAGACCTCGATGGTACGTTTAATCGCTTCTAAAAACTCATGTGCATTATAATTCGCGAACGAGAATCCATTTCCTTCTAACGTAAACTGATTGAATGGCTTGACCGTATCACGAAGACCACCTGTTTCCCGGACGACTGGTAAACAGCCGTACTTCATCGAAATCAACTGACTGAGACCACATGGTTCAAAACGCGAAGGCATCAAGAAGGCGTCACTGCCTGCATAGATTCGTTGCGCGAGACCAACGTCGAACCCGATGTAAGAAGCGATTTTGTCTGGACGAATCGATGTCGCATGATGGAACAACCCTTCATATTCCGCTTCACCTGATCCAAGGATGATGAACTGCGCATCGAGTTCAAACAAATCTGGCAAGATATGCGCGAGCAAATCAATCCCCTTTTGGTCGACGAGACGAGAAACGAAACCAAACAATGGTACATCCGGATTGATGGGGAGACCTAGTTCTTCTTGTAAGGCAGCTTTGTTCTTCGCCTTTCCTTCCGTGACGGTATCGACCGAATACGTCTCAACGAGATGCGTATCATGTGCAGGATCAAATTGACGATAGTCGATTCCATTCAAGATTCCGCGTACGTCGACAGCACGATGTTGTAAGACGGGTTCAAGCGTCTCACCGTAATATGGATCCATGATCTCATCACGATATGATGGACTGACTGTCGTGATTTGATTGGAATGGACGAGTCCTGCCTTCATGTAATTGACGAGACCGTTATGAGCAATACCATCGGCTGTGAAGTGTTCATGACTCAATCCAAGTAAGTCACCGAGTACTTCCTCCGGGAAAACACCTTGATATTGTAGATTGTGAATCGTAAAGACCGTTTTAATGTCTTGATAGCGCTCTAGGTGCTGATAATGGATCCGTAGGAACGCCGGAATCACACCTGTTTGCCAATCGTGACAATGGATGATGTCCGGTACTTCTTTCCGATCGAGATGTTGAATCATCTCAAGAACGGCACGTGAAAAATACGCAAATCGTTCCGCATCATCGTAATGTCCATAAATGACACCATCGCGTTTGAAATAGTACTCATTATCGATGAAATAGAACGTCACACCATCTTGTTTTAATCGGAGCACAGCACCAAATTGCTGTCTCCAGCCAACTGGTACGATGAAGTCGAATAAAAACTCCATTTCTAATTTGTATTGTTCCTTGATTTGACCATAATTGGGTAAGACGACCGAAACGTCTGCCCCTTCCTCAGCAAGCGCTAAAGGGAGCGAGCCGACGACGTCAGCTAGCCCCCCTGTCTTGATGAAGGGTGTCGCTTCCGTGGCAGCAAACCATACCTTCATGAATGACATCTCCTTTAAACGATTGTTTGTTTTTTGATGACGATTGGTTCTTCTACCGTACCGCGAATGACTTGACCGCGTTTGACGGTCACTTCTTTGTCGAGAATCGCGTACTCAACGACCGCGCCTTCTTCAATGACCGATTTTTGCATGATGATCGAGTTTTTGACGCGAGCATGCTTTCCGACTTTAACACCACGGAACAGGATGCTATCCGTCGTCGTGCCTTCTAACTTACAGCCGTTTGCGACGAGTGAGTTCTTAATCGCTGAACCTGGCAAGTAACGTGTCGGCGGTTCATGCTTGATTTTCGTGTAGACATGCTGGAAGTCGTTGATTGCTCCCCACTGTTCAAGCAATAGCATGCTCTCACGGTAGTATGAACGAAGTGAGTGGATGACTTGTGATGTACCACGATATTCATATCCATGTACATGCAAGCGATTTAGCTGCGAGCGGATGATACTTTGTAGTAAATCGTACTCACCACGCGCAATCGCCTCATCAATCAAACGAACGAATAGGTTCTTCGATAGAACGACCGTTTCCATGTAGAACGTCTCATCAGTTGGCTGGAACCCTCGTGATCCGATTGCAGTCACGCGGTTCTGCTCGCCAAAGCGAATTGGACGGCAGTATTTGCAAGGCAGTTCACGTTTCGTATAAACGACTGTGATATCCGCATTCGATTCTTTATGTTCGCGCAAGACATCACGATAATCTACGGCTGATAAGATGTTCGAACCAGAGACGACGACATAGTTCTCCTTGCTGCGCAGGAAGAAATCGCGATGAAGGTGGAAGTTTGAGAGATCTCCCCGGAACTCATTCGCATCTTGTGATAATGCAGGCGGGAAGATGTAGAGTCCACCGTTTGAACGGTCAAGATCCCACTCTTTTCCTGAGCCGAGGTGATCCATCATCCCACGATATTTTTCAAGCGTAAAAACTCCGATGTTCGCGATATCGTTTTGTACCATGTTCGTTAATGTAAAATCGATCAATCGATAACGACCCGCAAATGGCACAGCTGCCAAGTTACGATGCTCTGTTAGTTCTTTGAAAAATCCTTCTTCACCACTTAGATTGATGACGCCTAATAAATCGACCTTCATTCGAATATCCCCCTTATTGAATTGCTTCTTTGATGACTTCGTTCTTTTTAACGATGCTGTCTGCTTCAATGACGAAGACTTCTCCGTCCGGAGATCCAATCGTCGCACCATCTTCAACGATGACACCATCTGCTAAAATCGCCCGGTGAATCGTGACGTCTCGTCCGATTTTAACGTTCGGGAAGATGACTGAGTCTTTGACGAGTGATCCTTCCGCTACTTCTACACCATGGAAGAGGACTGAATGATTAATTTCACCTTCGATATGGCATCCTTCATTGATGATTGATGATTCGACCGTTGCAGTGTTCCCGATATATTGAGGTTGTTGGTTCGGGTTGACAGAATAGACTTTCCAAGATGGATCGTATAAATCAAATTCTGGTTCTGCCGTCAACAAATCCATGTTTGCTTCCCAGAGCGATTGAATCGTTCCGACGTCTTTCCAATATCCTTTGAATTTATACGCACGGATATTCAGATTTTCAAAGAGCATGTTCGGAATGATGTTCTTACCGAAGTCGAAGCTTGATTCCGCATCCCCTGCATCTTGAATCAAATGACGCTTCAATACATCCCAGTTAAAGACATAGATTCCCATCGATGCGAGATTTGATTTTGGATTCTCTGGCTTTTCTTCGAATTCATTGATCCGGAGATCATCGTCGGTATTGAGAATTCCGAATCGTGGTGCTTCTTCCCATGGGACTTCACGTACAGAAATCGTCACGTCAGCTCCACCAAGTCGATGCTCCTCGATCATTTTTTCATAATCCATTTTATAAATATGATCGCCTGATAGGACGAGTACATAGTCAGGGTCGAATTGGTTGATGTAACTCATGTTTCGATAAATGGCATTCGCTGTTCCTTCATACCAGTTCTTTCCATTTTGAGCTTGGTAAGGAGGTAGAATCGTTAAACCACCGTTACGTCGATCTAAATCCCACGCACTCCCGATTCCGAGATAGCGGTTCAATTCAAGTGGTTCATATTGCGTTAACACGCCGACTGTATCGATTCCTGAGTTCGTACAGTTCGAAAGCGGGAAATCAATGATGCGGTATTTTCCTCCAAATGCAACAGCTGGTTTTGCAGTATGTTTCGTTAAAGCTCCCAGACGTTTCCCTTCTCCGCCTGCAAGTAACATCGCAACGACATTCTTTTTAGCCATTTCGTCCCCTCCATTTATGCTCTTTTTTTCAGACAATTTGAGTTATAAAATCCGCAGATACTTCTATATACCCAATCTTTTCTCTTTTTAATATAACATTCCTGCAAAATAGGTTTATTAAAATACAAAAATCTAAAAAAAGTCTACTGATTTCTCCATAAAAGTCCGATAATAGGAATGAAATGGCTTTTTGAAAGGAGTTCTCATGCGAATCACCACCGGATATCTCGTCTTATTTGGTCTTGCGACGATGCTTGTATTTTCCTTATTTTCAATTAAAGATGAGTTGAACACAGCACGTACATTTTTTTTCTGGGCCGACGAACAGACGACACGACATCCCCTGACCTCCTACCAACCGATCACTGTAACGTACGAAAATAAACAGGTCGAGCTTTATGATGGATTACGACGGGATGACTTGACGCCTCAAACATTACCCAAAAAAGTCGAGCAAGCGTTTGTAGCAATCGAAGATCAACGTTTTTATCAACATGACGGTTACGACATCACAGGAATCTTACGTGCATTTACTAAAAACCAGTCTGATTCTAAATCCCAAGGCGGAAGTACGATCACACAACAACTAGCAAGAATGACGTACCTATCAAACGAAAAAACGTATACTAGAAAAATAAAAGAGCTGTTAATCGCTGTTTCTTTAGAACAGAAATATTCTAAAAAAGAACTAATGACGGCGTATGTCAATCAAGCATATTTCGCGAATAATATTTACGGGATCGAACTGGCTGCAAAATCATATTTCAATAAGCCAGCGCGCGAGTTAAATTGGTCTGAAATCTGCTTTTTGACAGCGATTCCGAACAATCCGTCACTCTACGATCCGCTTCGTTTTCCTGAAAATACAAAAAAACGTCAGCAACGAATCGCTCAAGCATTAGTGCGCGATCGTGTACTGACGAAAGATTTTACTATTTCTCATGTGACACCTCGATCCTATAAGCCGCGGGTTCCTTATCCGGACTATATCGATGCAACCGTCCAAGCTGCCATCCGGATGACCGCTCAACAGCACGGATGGAGTGAGAAGCATGCTTCGGAATATCTACATCAACAAGGTGCGATCATTTCGACATATCTCGACTCAGCCGAGCAACAACGAGCTAAAGAAGCTCTTCGTCGTCTACCAGACCCGATTGAGGGAGCCTATGTTGGCATTGATGGACAAACACATGGGGTTACGGCTTTAGTCGGCTACAAATCAAATTTGACCGGTCAGTTCAACCGAGCAGTGCAGTCGTACCGACAACCTGGTTCAGCCATCAAACCGTTACTTGTCTATGGTCCTTATCTCGAGAAGACGAAAGCTCGATTGTCGAGTACGTTAGACGGTAGTCCTGTCTGTATCGATGGATACTGTCCATCAAATAGCGGAAATCGGATCCTTGGACAAGTGACGATTGCCGATGCGATCGCTTATTCTTATAACACACCAGCGATTCGTGCTTTTGCTGTTTCTTTCCAAGAAGGATTGAAGTCCATCCGTCCGTTCCATTTCAGTCAGTGGACACGGAAGGATGATGCCTTCACGAGCGCTTTAGGCGGTTTGCAGTACGGCATTAGTCCGTTTGAACTAACAAATGCTTATACCGTATTCGTGAATGACGGGCTCTATCGACCGGCTTCGATGATTAAAAGTATTACGTTTCGAAACGGAACGGTCGAACGACCGCAGGAAAAGGAACAACGGATTTGGTCCAGTCAGACGAACCGTGAATTACGGGCTGGTTTAAAGAATGTCATGACGTATGGAACAGGGCGCAAAGGATACGATCCTTCCGCGCGCTATATCGGAGGAAAAACAGGAACAACGAATGATAATAAGGATATGTGGTTCGTCGGTATCAAAAATCAACACATCGGGGGTATTTGGTTAGGAGCTGACCGTCCCCGCCCTTTCCCTGCTGAAGCCAATGCAACGTTACAGGTCCAGACGTGGGCGACGATTTTACGTCCTTGAGTCAACTCGGAAATAAAATTGCTTCTCCAAAGGAATTGAATAAGGTCAGACCAACCCATGATAGACCAGCGAGTAGAACGCCCCAGGCTAAGAAGGAGAAGATGATCAACCCAACAGCTCCAGCCGCACTCGTCATTTTACTAATCTGTACCGTGTAAAAGATAAAATAGATGAAGAAGGATACAAGCAATACAATCCCGACGTGCAAGAAGGACGTCATGAAAGCAAAGCTGACACATCCTCCGACGAGCAGGAGAATACTGCCCGGACGTAACATACCGAGTGTCGTTCCCTCTTGTTCTTTGATGAAAAAGGCGAAACCGAGCTGATTGATCGTGTCCGATAGTAGTTTAAGCGAACTAAAGATCATGAAATAGACGATCAAAAAACCAAGCCAAACGACGAGCTTCGTATCACGTGCCGTCAGTAGCTGGAGCAGTTCATCGTACACGCCGACTTGATCGAGCCAATGCAATGCAAGTTCCGTCGTCGCGATCGCAAGGGATGTACTAAATAACAAGATGCTGATCAGTGGGGCATAACTTAATAGGTAAACGTTCGTACGCATGTGGAGTCTCCATTCATAGAAAATTCATATGTAGCACACAATTTCACTTACAGGTATACTATAATAGATTATATCGGTTCAAGAGACTGAAGGGGGAAACAAAAATGGCATTTATCTTAATGGTCGGCGTAAGTCTTGCGTTTTTGACAGCAATCTTCACTGCAGGCTACAACAAAAAACCTGAAGGTAACGAATAACTCATAAAAGCTCCATCCTGAATCAGGATGGAGCTTTTGCTTTACAGAAGACCTGCGTATCCTTGCTGACGTAATGCTTCATAGACGATGATCGCTGCCGTGTTCGAGACGTTCAGTGAACGAACGAGATTCGATTGGGGTAAACGGATACACCGTTCTGCGTTTGAATCGATGACTTCAAGCGGCAATCCTTTTGTTTCCCGACCAAAGACGAAGAAATAGTCCTGTTCAACGTCCGATAAGTCAATCTGACTTGGGTACTGTTCCCCGTATTTCGTAATATAGTAGAAAACACCTTCCGGATGTTTTTCCCACAGTTCTTCTAACGAATCATGATAACGGACATCGACAAATTCCCAGTAGTCAAGACCCGCACGTTTAAGTTGCTTGTCGTCTGTCGAGAAGCCGAGCGGTCGGATCAAGTGAAGGACGGAATGCGTCGCTGCACATGTTCGCGAAATATTACCTGTATTTTGAGGAATTTCCGGTTGATACATAACGACATGAATAGCCATGGTTCAATTCTCTCCTATCTCATGCGCTAAAAGCGCTTCTTTATGGGCAATTCCGCTTGCGAAACCCGTCAATTTACCAGTCGCCCCGATGACACGGTGGCATGGATAAATCAATGCGATCGGATTCCGATTCAAGGCACCGCCAACAGCTCGTGCTGCCTGTGGTTTTCCAATCATTCGAGCCAGTTCACCATAACTGATCGTCTGACCGAACGGAACGGTTCGCAAAGCTTGTAACACTTTCCCTGCAAATGGTGTGACACGCAACTGACAAGGAAGCGCATCAAGCGCTTGTACCTCTCCTTGTGCATAACGATCAAACGCCATACGCCAAGCTTTCGGTAATGTACCCTCGTCTGTCTCTTTTGCTAAATAGGTCCGAGCACGATCTTTATTCAATCCAAAGTCGAGGTACACGATTTGCTCTTTTCCCCATGCGACGAGCAATGTACCGAACTCATAAGTGAGCTGTTGAAATGGCATCTGCTTCCCCCCACTCTTCAATTAACCGTCGTCCTTCTGTCTGAACATCCACTGCAGTATCCGCTAAAAGACGGGATTCGATGTACGACTTCTCATCAATTCCGCCAATCCGACCGACTGCCCAGAGTGCAAGCGCCCGCATGTCTTCGCGGGCATCTGTTTCCGTCATTAACCGTAGCGCGTCAATCGCACTCTTGTCTCGATAATGGACGAGCGCACAAATCGCATTACGTTGAATCGGCTTCTTACCACGCCATGCTCCGGATAATGTTCCGAAACGACTCTTGAACTCACGGTTACTCATTGATAAGAGTGGAACAAGGAGCGGTTTGACCTGCTCCGGATCCGGTTGTAGTTCAACATGATGTGTCGCATTCTTCTTCCGGTTATATGGACATACTTGCTGACACGTATCACACCCATACAGACGGTTCCCAAGTGCCATCCGAAACGGTTCTGGCAGTAGCGTTTTCGTCTGTGTTAAAAATGAGATACATCGTTTAGCGTCGATGACACCAGGTTCAACCAACGCATCCGTCGGACAAGCATCGATACATTTATTGCATGTTCCACATAATTCTTCGACTGGCTGATCCGGCGGCAAGACGAGGTCAGTAATCAATTCACCGAGATAAAGATACGATCCGTGCTCTTCACTGATGATCGAGCAATTTTTACCACTGAATCCAATACCTGCTCGTTCTGCTACTGCACGATCGACGAGTTCTCCTGTATCGACCATCGAGCGCGTCCTTGCACCTGGACTCAACTGTTGAATTTTTTCTTCAAGCAACGTCAAACGTTGTCGCAACGCCTGATGATAATCCAGTCCCCAGGACGATCGACAAAAAATACCTCGCCGCTCCCCTTCCTTGCCACGAGGTGCATTTTTGAGAGTACTTGGATACGCGACCGCAATGGCAATGATCGAAGCCGCATCTTCTACGAGTAATGAAGGAGTCGTTCGTAGATCGAGATCGGGCTCTTCAAAACCAGAAGCAAATCCTTTCTCCTGTTGGGCTTGAAGTCGACGTTTTAAGACAAGAAAAGGGTCAGCCGTCGTCACCTTCAGCTCATCGATTCCAATCTCAACTGCGTACTCTTGTAAAGCCAATTTCAATTGTACACCATCCATTACGACACGCTCCTTTCCTCTTAAGATTCCTTCCTAAACAAAAAGAGCAAGGTGTCAGCGAAAACGACACATTGCTCTTTTAGGTAAGCGGGTGAAGGGAATCGAACCCTCGTCATCAGCTTGGAAGGCTGAGGTTTTACCATTAAACTACACCCGCATGATCAGGTGAAACATCAGATTGTGTAAAAAGTATAAAGCGGGTGAAGGGAATCGAACCCTCGTCATCAGCTTGGAAGGCTGAGGTTTTACCATTAAACTACACCCGCAAGATACCGGTGGTCGGAATCGAACCGACACTCCAAAGGAACACGATTTTGAGTCGTGCGCGTCTACCAGTTCCGCCACACCGGCACAATCTCTTGCAAAACTATTTAATTGAGAAATAGTTGGAGGCGCCAGTCAGAATCGAACTGACGATAAAGGAGTTGCAGTCCTCTGCCTTACCACTTGGCTATGGCGCCACTCATTGGAGCGGAAGACGGGATTCGAACCCGCGACCCCGACCTTGGCAAGGTCGTATTCTACCACTGAACTACTTCCGCTTGAAAAGCTGGGCTGGAAGGGATCGAACCTTCGCGTGCTGGAATCAAAATCCAGTGCCTTACCACTTGGCTACAGCCCAATAATAAGAGGGCGACTGATGGGAATTGAACCCACGAATGCCGGAATCACAATCCGGTGCGTTAACCACTTCGCCACAATCGCCATGGTAAACAGGGGCAGCAGGAATCGAACCCGCGCTGACGGTTTTGGAGACCGTAGTTCTACCGCTAAACTATGCCCCTATGGTGGTGGGGGGGGGCGGATTCGAACCGCCGAACCCGAGGGAGCGGATTTACAGTCCGCCGCGTTTAGCCACTTCGCTACCCCCCCACAAATGGGAAAATCATGTTGTTAATAAAGATGGTGGCTTTGGACGGAATCGAACCGCCGACACAAGGATTTTCAGTCCTTTGCTCTACCAACTGAGCTACAAAGCCTTAACAATGGCGGTCCTGACGGGATTCGAACCCGCGATCTCCTGCGTGACAGGCAGGCATGTTAACCGCTACACCACAGGACCGTATGTAATTGCGGGGGCCGGATTTGAACCGACGACCTTTGGGTTATGAGCCCAACGAGCTACCAGACTGCTCCACCCCGCGACGCTATAAATGGTGACCCGTACGGGATTCGAACCCGTGTTACCGCCGTGAAAGGGCGGTGTCTTAACCGCTTGACCAACGGGCCATTCTGAATTGAAAGTGATGATGGCGGAGAGCAAGGGATTCGAACCCTTGAGACGCTTTTGACGCCTACACGATTTCCAATCGTGCTCCTTCGGCCACTCGGACAGCTCTCCATTGTACGTGGTGAAGAAGTAATAAATGGCTCCGCAAGTAGGATTTGAACCTACGACCTACCGGTTAACAGCCGGTTGCTCTACCGCTGAGCTATTGCGGAACG